>JAFYWY010000029.1 GCA_017546455.1 Opitutales bacterium | reverse complement strand
GAGTGCGGCCCAGAAGGCTTCGGCGCGTTCCCGGGCGCCGGTGCGGCGGGAGCGCTCGTCGTCGGCGATAAAGCAGAGGCGGTCTTCCAAAAGGTCGTTGCGTGCGGCGAGCAGTCCGTTGAGCTCGGAGCCGGCCATCGGGTGTGCGCCGGCAAAGGCGATTTCGGCGGGCAGGGCGGCATCGGCTTCGGCGCAGATGGAGGCCTTGGTGCTTCCGACGTCGGTGAGCAGGGCGCCCGGTTTGAGCGCGGGGACGATTCGGGTCAGCAACGGAATGATGCGGTTGACCGGGACGCAGGCAACGACGCAGTCGGCATCGCGTACGGCTTCCTCCGGGCTGTCGCAGACGGCGTCGATGTAATCGGTTTGGCGGCAGAGTTCGCGCGTTGCTTCCGAGCGGGACCAGGCAACACAACGGGCGGCCACGCCGCGCTTTTTAGCGGCTTGCATGACGGAGGCGCCCAGAAGCCCGGCGCCGAGGATGGTTAATTGCTTTATTGGCGTCACGAGGAGAAATTTCTTTGATTTTGCTTTTAGTCAATATTTTTACAAGTATTATCGCTACTCATTTTTTTTAGCTGTTATGGAGCATTTCACCGTTCGTTTTCCGACAAACGCTTCGCGCCGCAAGCGCGGGGGGATTATGCCTTTCGTGCTGTTTGCCGTCGTCGGCGCAGCCGTTGTCTTCGCCGCATACTATGCGAGCGGGCTCAAGGGTTCGAACGAACGCGTCGGCGAAGCTTTCGCTACGGAGGTGGACGGCGTGAAGGCCATGCAGTGCAAACAGGAATTTGAAACGCTGGAGGCGCGCTTTAATTCGATCCACGAAGTCAAACGCGACAAGATTACTTCGGCGGACATCGATGTTTACGACAAGGCGGTCGCGGCATTCGCCCAGTATTTGAGCTACTCGGGAATCGACTCCCGCGTGAATCTGCGCTTGGACAAGATGCGCCGCAAGTTGCATTCGCTGCGTGCCGACAAGATTCGCGAGCACACGCTGGAAGTCGAATCGCGTGCGGAAGCGCTTGCCGACGAGAAAAAGTACGCGGAAGCCGAAAAGCTTTTCCGGGAAGCCGCCGAACACGAGCGCCGTATCGAAACGCAGTACGCGTTGGCGGACAAGCGCAACCACGCCCGTACGGTCGGCCTGCACAACCGCATGCTCGCGATGCAGGCGATTCCGATGATGGCGGAGGCCGACGTGCTTGAGGAGGAAGGCGTGGCGGCGCTCAAGGCCGGCGATTGGCGTCAGGCGAACAGCCGATTGCGCGCGGCGCTCAAGATTCAGAATCGCCTGTGGGCGGATTACCGTGCGGTGATTCCCGCCGATTCGCAGCGCATTGCCCATTTGAACCGCTTCGTCGAAACCGTCGAATCTTCGACCGACTACGAGGAAATCGAAGCCCTGCGTCGTGCGGCGGAAGAGGCGGAAGAAAAGCACGAATGGAAGTCTGCGGCGGAAATTTGGGACAAGGCCTATCGCCGCCAGGAGCTCCTCCAAAAGAATTTCCCGCGCTCGCAGTTTGCGACGGCGGAACGCCTCCAATCCCTTGCGGAAGCCCTCGCCAACACGGCGGCGCGTCCGGAGTTTTTGGAATTCCGCCAAAACATGGCTGCCATCGAGCAGGCCATTCGTTCCCGCAAGACGGAAACCGTACCGGTGCTTGCCCGTAAAAACGCCGTTATCGCCTCTCGTCTCCACGAACGTTTCCCGAACAACACCTTGCTCTCGAACCGCGTGCGCGAAATGCTCGCTTATTTGGACATCAAGAGCCGCGACATTCCGCAGATTCAAAATGCGTTTTTCGCGCTGACGATTCCGATTCCGGGCATTCCCGAAACGCAGTCCAAGATGATGAAGACCGAAGTGTCCCAGGCGCTCTACACCTTTGTCGTCGGCAACAATCCGAGCGCGAATGCGGCGAGCTCCGACTTGCCCGTCGAATCGGTTTCTTATACGGACGTCGAAGCGTTTTGCCGCCGCCTCGGAGCGATTGTCGGTTACCGCGTGCGCCCGCCGACGATGGAGGAATTCCGCGCCGCAGCGGGAACCTACGATGCGGAAAAAATGGACGAGCAGGCTTGGACGCTCGGCAATTCCGGGGCGCAGATTCATCCCTGCGCGAGCAAGTCGCCGAACGCGGCCGGTTTCTTCGATCTTTACGGGAACGTTTCCGAGTGGATTCACGAAACCCTCAAACCGGGCGAAATCGCGGGTACGGCCGCCGGCGGAGATTGCCAGTTCCCGAAGGAATTGCTCGCCGACGAGCACGTCCAAAAATCCGTTCTTAAGGAAAAGAGCCGCCTGCGCGGATTCCGCGTCGTCGTTGAGCTCGATACGCCGTTTGATTATGCGGCAGGCACTGCACAGAAATAATTTAAAAACACTATTATTATGAAAGACCTTCCGGACATTCAGCCTGCGAAAACTCGCATCGCCGAAATTGAAATTCTGATGAATGCGCCTGATTTCTACAGCGATCAGCGCAAGGCGGGGACGATTTCTGCCGAACACTCGCGCCTCTGCAATACGGTTTCGCTCTACGAAAAATGCGTCGCCACGCAGAAAGCCCTCGAAGACAATCGCGCGATGTGCGACGACGCCGATACCGACGAAGAACTGCGCGAACTCGCACGGGAAGAAATCCCGCAGCTCGAGGCCGACATCGAGACGCTTTACGAAAAGCTCATGCTCGCGATGATTCCGCCGGAACCGACGGACTCCCGCAACACCATCGTCGAAATCCGCGCCGGCACGGGCGGCGACGAAGCTTCGCTTTTCGCCGGCGACCTCTTCCGCATGTACACGCGCTACGCCGAAACGAGCGGTTGGAAGTGGGAAATGCTCAGCTCCGCGCCCTCCGAAGTCGGCGGGTTCAAGGAAGTCTCCGTGCTCATTACCGGGACGGACGTCTTCAAGATGCTCAAGTTCGAAAGCGGCGTCCACCGCGTCCAACGCGTTCCCGCAACGGAAGCTGCCGGCCGTGTTCACACCTCCGCCGCTACCGTGGCCGTTCTGCCCGAAGCGGAAGAAGTGGACGTCCAAATTTCCCCGGAAGACATTGAACTGACCGTTTGCCGCGCTTCCGGCGCCGGCGGTCAGCACGTTAACAAGACCGAATCCGCCGTGCAGATTATCCACAAGCCGACGGGCATTATGGTCTATTGCGCGGATGAACGCTCCCAGCTACGCAACCGCGCCAAGGCGATGAAGATTCTCCTTTCCCGCATCTACGAAAAGAAGCAGGAAGAAGAAAACCTCAAGTACGCGACGCAGCGCAAAAACCAAATCGGCAGCGGCGACCGCTCCGAGCGCATCCGTACCTACAATTTCCCGCAAAACCGACTCACCGACCACCGTATCGGGCTTTCGCTCCACGGCCTGCCGCAGATTATCGACGGCGATATCGGTGAACTCATCGACGCCCTGCAGGACGCCGACATGCGCAACAAACTCGCCGATCTCGGTATCGGCTCCGGAAGCTCCGCTCCCGCACAAACCAACGACGAAGACGCTTAATCTAACACCATGAACTCCGAAAACCGCTTTCCTTTCGAAACTCTCACCGGCGCAGAAAAAAAGAAACTGCGCGGGCTCGCCCAGACCATCGAAGCCAAGATTCAGATCGGTCGCGAAACCGCACTCGGCGAAATCGTCAAACAGCTTGAGCTCGTTTTTAAGCACGAAGACCTCGTTAAAGTCCGTTTCCACATCCAAGACCGCAAGGCCGTCATGGCCCTCTGCGCGGAAATCGAGGAAGCCGCCGCCGCATTCTGCGTTTCCCAAGTCGGAAAGACCGCCGCATTCTTCAAACCGCACACGGAACAGGCTTAAGATGTCGGATTACGAAAAAGCCATGGCGGATCGCGCCGAGCGCATCGACGCCCTGCGCAAACGCATTGCGGGAACGCTGCCGGAAGAACTCATCGGCGGATTTTCGCTCAACGGCCTGACTCTCGAAATCGGCTGCGGTCACGGGCACTTTCTCGCCTCGTACGGTGCCGCTTTCCCGCAGGAAAATTGCATCGGTATCGACCTGATTACCAAGCGCATCGAACGCGCCCTGCGCAAACGCGATCTCGCCGGCCTGCGCAATGTCGATTTTCTCAAAGCCGACGCCGAAGAATTCTTCGAAGCCCTGCCGCCGAAGGTCATGCTCGACAAGCTTTTCCTGCTTTTCCTCGATCCGTGGCCGAAAAAACGCCACCACAAAAACCGGATTATTCAAAACGCGACCCTCGATTTGTGGGCCGAACGTTCCCGTCCCGGCGCCATGCTTTATTTCCGTACCGACCACGCCGAATTCTTCGAATGGTCGCGCGAACACGTCGAAGCGCACCCCGCTTGGGAAGTGCTTCCGGACGCTGTCTGGCCCTTCGAACGGGAAACCTACTTCCAGTCGATTCTCCCCGACGCTCCCCGCGACCTTATCGCGCGCCGCAAGTGAGTGCCTTTGGCGGGAGCTCAAAAGCTTAAGAGCTTGAATAGTTTAATCGGCAGGGCCGAGAGAGGCCTCGAAGAGGCAAGTGCGCTGCTGGCTGTGCGCCGGAGGTGCACTACATTGGATAACGCGGGGCAGGCATCGCCGAAACCCGCGGATACGCCCGAAAAAACAAGCGCCGCAAAGAGGTAGAGAAATATCTGCTCACGTGCTTGCGGCGCAATGGAACAAGTCGCTCGCTTCCGGCAGGTAAAGTAATAGTGGATAGCTGATAACGGATAGGTGTTTTTGGTGAATAGTTAATAACGAATAGTGAATAACGCTTTCTTCAAAATTTTTGCTCAAGAACAAAAATCTCCGCATAGAACCATTTACCGGTTTCTGCTCACTGCTTACACCGCAGGCAAAACAAAAGAGCGCTCCCGCAAAACTGCGAGAGCGCCTTTTCTTTGAGCCTTAAGCCCTAATCTTTAAGCTCTTTTGCGGCGTCGCGTGCCGACAAGCGCCAGCGCCCCGATACCCGCCAACAAACCAAAGGTGGACGGCTCCGGAATCGCGTGAGCCTTCACCGTAATGTCGGTGAGTTTTTCTCGTCCCCCGTTTGTCCAGAACGTCGTCCCAGTGGCTGCTGCACTATTAGATGTGGTCGAGAGCGTGATGCTGAGAGGCGAGGAAAGCTGATGGACATATGATTGATCGCCGACTCCAAAATAAAGGATTTTCGTCGCTGCGTCCCAAGTGAAGCTTAGGGTGTCGCTGAGACTACCTTCGAGAGTTGTGATCAGATCTTTATCTTTATAAACCTCTGTGGGAATACCATGGCGAAGGGCGAATGTGTATGATCCTTCTGATATGCGGTCTAATCCAATGCAAAGTCCGGATCCATTGTTGCCTTTTGCCATTGAGAAAAGGAGATCACCAGTGGTTGGTAGATTAGTTGGTGTTGCCGCTAGTTTGAACGAAACACTCCAGCTATAATCTGCTCCAGATATTCCAGGGAGGGTGATGCCATCTAAACTGAGCTCGGCAAATCCGGCTCGGCCACTGTTAAGGTTGGTTTGGCTGACGATTGTGTCCGAGCTTGTTCTAAGTTTATATTCGAGCGTGTCCCACCCATCCGTGTTAATTTTTGTTCCATTGGCGCTTGCGAGAGCGCTTCCTGCGGCGAGCAGAGCTGCGATTGTGATGTATTTTTTCATGTTTTATCTTTCTATGTGATTTTAGGTTTTAGTTGATTGTTTTTGGCTTAAATTCCAAGAGCTGTTCTTGTGTTGAATTTAAGTTGGCGGGGAGTTTCGTAAAAATAAGCATTGTTTTCAAGTAAAATCATATCGAATTGATATGAATTGTGTTGTGATGCGCTTTCGCCGGGAGGTGGAGGGCTTAGTTGGCATAGCCGCAGTAGCCTCCTCGAGGTTGTGCGCCGGAGGTGTACTACATAGGATAACCGCGGGTGTAGGCATCGCCGAAACCCGCGGATAATCCATAAAAACAAGCGTCGCAAAGTGACATGCAAAGCTCTGTTTACGTACCTGCGGCGCAATGGAACAGACCGCAAAAAAGTGTTCCCGCGGAATCGGTAGGAACGCCTCTTTAAGGCTACCCTTAAAAATTCGTTTTAGTGGTTTGCCTACGAAACGAGTGCGTCGTTCGTTCCATTGCGCCGCAGGGATCTCGGGGACAAATCTGCGTCGCTTAGCGGCGCATAAGACCGGAGGCCTGTCCGCGGGTTTCGACTACGTCTGCACCCGCGGTTATCCCATGTTGTGCACTTCCGGCGCACGGCTTTGGAGAGGCTGCTGTGCAATTGCGAATCCCGAGTCTCGAATTCCGAATGCTTACCGCTTAGCGGATTCCGTAGTTGGCTTTAGGAGAATCATACTTCGAATTTTCTGTACCTAATAACTCCGCTTAAACTGCATCTTGCCGGATGAGTGATCTCTGTAAAATGATGCTTACTTCACCTAATACACCTAACGGTAATCATTCGGAACTCGGAATTCGCTATTGGCAATTGCCTCTTCGAGGCCTTCGCCGGGCAAAATATCTTTGCGTTCTCGCGTCGGGCGCTGTTTGATTTTAGGCAGTGAAAAAAATTATTTCTTCAGCGATTCTAATGGCATCTTTTATCTTCCCCGGCCCGGAGTCTTACGGGCAAAATGTCCCTGCGCAGCCGGCGCCGAGTTCCGTTAGCCGAGAAGCGGTTACGGGAGGGGATTTCATCAATCTTCTTCTGCTTTCGGAGCTTGCTTTGTACGAGAAGGAAGATGATGTGCGGGACTGTGCGGGAAGGCTGATTGAGCGTGCCGAAAAGCTTGAAGATGCGTCTCTGCGTCGCCTGCTCGTGTTTTCGTTGTCGAAGATCATGAATGCGCCGGAGAACAAGCGGGCGGTGTGCGCGGAGCACATGGGAAAAATCGGCGAACACTTTTTCCAAATTGCGTCGGATGCCCGTAAGGGGAACCGCAACGAAGATGCTTTGGCGGCAGTCCAGATTGCGCTTCGTTGCGCGCCTGCCAATGCCGAAGCGCGTTTGCTCTTTGCGTCGCTCATCGAACCGAAAGCGGCGCTTCAGACGCTCCATTACGGCATTCAATTTCTGAATTTGGAATCCGACATTGCCCCGGCTTATTTTAATCGTTACTTCGGCGCGCTGGCCGATTTGCAGCAGGATCGTATTGCGGCCAAGCAGGCGCTCGCTCTGCTCGGCGGAAAGACCGACGACGGGAAAGATGCGCTTCCGCCGGCCGTACGCACCGCCGTCGCCAACCACGCGGCGATGTCGCTTTTCTGGATCGGTGAATACGCTGCGGCGCTCAAGATTTTGGAAGACGAAAAAATCGATGCGACGCAGCAGGGCCTGATCCTGAAATCGCGTTGCCTTTTCGATATGCGCCGTTCCCGCGAAGCGATTGCCTTGCTCGGCAGCAAGGTCAACGAATTCCCTGCGGCGAAGCGCGACGTGATTTTGTCGCAGCTCGCACATTTCCACCAGTATCTCGGCGATTTCTCGTCGGCGCTCGACGCGACGAATCGCCGCATCGAAGAAAATCCGACGGCCCCGCAACCGTACTTGCATCGTCTTTATCTGCTCGACCGCCTCGGCAAGCAGGAGGCCTTCGACGAAGAAATTGCCGCAGTGTTCAAGACCTTCTCCGCTCAGCAGTCGGCCTTGCTTTCGCTGGCCAATTTCTCGGCGGAAAACGGGAATCCCGCCATCGCGGAAACCTGTGCCGCCATCGCCGTCGAAAAGAAGTTTCCGCCGAATATTTTTGTCGCTGCCGCGATCGAAGCGCTCGTCACGGCGAAGCAGGTCGAGCAGGCGATTGATACTTACCAGAAAATGTCGAAGTCTTCGCCGAAGATTTTCGAGGGCGTAGAATCGGCGGTTACGGCCATTCTTTCCGCGGCTTACACTGTCGCTGCGGAGAAGGCGGCCGCCGGCGGAGACTCCGAATCGCAGGACCGTTTTGCCGGACACGCCGAATTGTTGCTCGGGCAATTTCTTGCGGACGAAACGCTTTCCGCGGAAAACTACATTTCGGTCAGTGCGCTTTTCGAACGCGTCGGCCAAACGAATGCGGCCCTGCAGGTCGCGCAAGCCGGCCTGACGGCGTTCCCGTGGCATGCCCAGCTGCGAGCCAATACGATTTCTCTGCGCATGCGTTGCAATCAGGTGCTCGGAAGCGCTTCGCAGACGCCGTTGAGCAAGGAAATCCGCGCCCTCGCAAGCATGCGGCGCCCGAATCCCAAGATTTGGAGCGAAATCGCACAATTCCTTAACAGCACTGCCGCGTTGCCGCCGCAGGAAATCGCCGCTCTGAAAAAAATCGTGACGCCGCTCGTGCGTGACGATTTGAACTTGGACGCGATGCGCGGATTCTGATTTGAAAATCCCGTGGACGACTCGGTTAACCTGGCTTTTTTCTCGCATCCGGAGAACGTGCTCGATTACGCGCGTGCCGCGATTAACGTCGGGCTTTGGGAATCCGAAAAAACGCTTTTTGAGCGTTTCGTCGCCCGCGGCGCAACGATTCTCGAGCTCGGTGCCGGGGCCGGGCGCGTTTCGTTGGGCTTGGCCCGAAGCGGCTACTCGCAGATTACCGTAACGGATTTTGCGCCGCCGATGGTTGAGATTGCTCAGGCGATTTTCGAAGATACGACACCGAATCCCGAGGGGCATTTTCGTTTCGCGGTCGAAGATGCGACGCAGCTTTCGTTTCCCGCAGAAAGCTTCGATGCCGTGATTTTTGCATTTAACGGGCTGCAGATGATTCCGAAACGGGAACGCCGGGCCTGTGCGATTCGTGAGGCTTTTCGCGTTCTGAAGCCGGGCGGTGTTTTTATTTTTACCGGACACGATCGCACGCATGCATCCCGCCGCGAGCATTGGGAAGCCGAACGCTCCCGCTGGGAAAACAACGAGCGCGATCCCGAGCTCGACGATTTCGGCGACTACAATCACGCGACGGACCGCGGCGCCATGTTCATCCATGCCGCCGTTCCCGAGGCGATGCGGGAAACGCTCGAAGCCGCCGGATTCCGCGTCGAATTTTCCGAGCTCCGTTCCCGCTTTGCCGATGAGCCTCCGGCCGTAACAGATTTCTCCGACGACACCCGTTTTTGGGTGGCGCGAAAGATTTAGTCTTATTCAAATATGGAAAAAACACGGTTCATCGAAAGTACTTGTGAAATTCTCAAGCAGCTGCGGGAATGTTCTCCGCTCGTGCTCTGCCTGACCAATTCCGTGGTGCAGCCGATAACGGCTAATTTGTTGCTCGCCGCCGGAGCCGCGCCCGTCATGCTTTGCGATGACAAAGAGGTCGGCGAATTGGTGGCCGGCGGTGCGACCGGGGCTTTTCTGGTCAATCTCGGGACGCTTTCCGAAGCGCAGGCCCAAACCATGCGTACGGCCGTCGAAGCGGCGGGCGCGCGCGTTCCCTGGGTACTCGATCCCGTTGCCGTCGGGGCCCTGAGCTTGCGGACGCGTTTTGCTGATGAACTACTGAAAAAGAAGCCGACCTTGATTCGCGGAAATGCTTCGGAAATCATGGCTTTGGCCGGATTCGGCGCTTCGGCGCGCGGGCCGGAAAGTACCTGCGGGAGCGATGCCGCCGTGGAGGCAGCTCGCAAGCTCGCCGCACAAAGCGGAGCCGTCGTTCTGGTCACGGGGGCCGTTGACTATGTGACGGACGGCACGGAGGTTTTTGCTTTCGGCAACGGAAACGCCCTCGCGACACGCGTGACCGGAGTCGGCTGCTCGATGGGAGCACTCGCCGCCGCTTGTCTGGCCGTGGCCCAAACGCCGCTTGAAGCTGCGGTCGCCAATGCTCTGATCATGGGAATCGTCGGCGATATCGCGGCGGAGACTGCGCGCGGTTCCGGCTCGTTTGCCGTTGAGCTCATCGACGCCCTTTACAATCTTTCCGAAAACGATGTCCGTGCCCGCGCACGTATTCTTTAGTCTTTGTTTATGAAACCGTCATTCGATTTGAATCTTTACCTCGTTACCGATGTGCCTGCGCGCTGCACGCTGCCGCTCGCCGAAACCGTCGAAGCCGCTATCGCCGGCGGCGTGAGCATTGTTCAATATCGAAGCGAGCAGCCCTACGGCGGAGCCGCTTACCGCGAAGCCTTGCCTATTGTCGAAATCTGCCGCAAAAACGGCGTGCCTTTCATCGTCAACGACCGTATCGATCTCGCGCTCGCGCTCGATGCCGACGGCGTGCACATCGGGCAACGCGACTTCCCGCCGGCGATTGCGCGCCGCATTCTCGGGCCGGATAAAATCATCGGCTTTTCCTGCTCAAATCTTGAAGAGGTGCGTGCGACGGACGAAAGTCTCGTCGATTACCTCGGCTTGGGCCCGGCGTTTCCGACGCAGACCAAGACCGACGCAGCGCCCGCCATGGGCTTGGACGGCCTTGCCGTTTGCGCGGCAGCGACGTCGCTTCCCGTCGTCGCTATCGGCGGTATTAATGCCGCCAATGCATCCGCCGTCCGCGCTTCGGGGCCGCACATCGGCCTTGCCGTCGTTTCCGCCATCTGCGCCGCTTCCGACCCGCGCCGCGCCGCAGAAAGCTTACGCTAAGCTCCCCGCAGTCTCATACACAAAGCAAGCCTTAGTTGCGGTGTTAAGGTCAATCCGGCTAATGAAGCTGTTTCCTGTAGCGGGAGAGTCCCGGTTTCAATTCACAGCTTTCCGCCGTAGGCAAAATTCGTGGAGAATTTTTATTTAGTCTTTCTTCCTGCGGGAGCGGATTTTCTGCCAAAGGAAAAGTCCGGCTGGAAAGGCAGCTAGTGCTCCGAAGGCAAAATACCATGCGTGGAGCGATGGTTTTTCTTCTTTCGGTATGGCTTGGGGAGGCGTGAAGTCCGAAGGTTCCGTTTTGGCATTATTGATAGTCGGCTTATCTCCTTTGAGTAGGGGCTCGATTTGTTTCCACTCCTCCTCTGTAACCATCGGATGTCGCTTGTCTCCTAAAACCAGAAACGTTTTTGCCTCATTCGGTTTTAAGCGGCAATACTCTACAATGTTTTTATAGGCGGGAACGGGAATTAGCCTCGCATTCGGATCTTTGGCTTTTCGCTGCTCGTTTCGGGCAATTATCGTTTCATAGCGCCATTTCATGCCATCCGAATAAGTTTCAGGATTTTTAAAGGGATAAAAAATTCCCTCGGAAACGTCCACCCAGGAATTATCAGCCTGAAGCAAAAATTCGTACCAATCGTCAACATTGTCCGAAAATGCTTTCGGTAACCGAATAACGGGAAAACCGGAATCATCCAGTCTCACGATTCTCAACATCAGCTCGTGTCCGACTCGGGG
>JAFYWY010000028.1 GCA_017546455.1 Opitutales bacterium | reverse complement strand
GATGATGTTCACCGGGACGGATGCAACCGCTTTTTCCGGGATGGTGCGTATCGTCTCGATGCCGGACATTCGCCTTTACGGAAAACAGTCGCGCGGGCTTTTGCCGATCGGGACGAGCGAGCGTAACGAATTGGCGTTCAGCATCAACGGGACGCCTTCTCTGCGCTTGGATATTGCGCGCGGCAACGAATTGCTTGCGCCGGTTGCGCTGGAATCCTTTTCGCTGCGCGGTGCGATCGAGCGCGGGGCAGCGCATTTCCGTATGCGTGCCGTTGCGAGCGTCCGCGAAGTCGGTGCGGAAATTGCCGTTCTTTCCGGTGACGCGGCCCTGAAAAATTTCGAAGCCTCTTCCGATTTCTCGGTGCGCGCGGCAATTAATCCCGAGACCAATCTGCCGATTTACTACCTCAAATTCCCGCATCGCGGTGATTTCGAGGTGAATCTTGAGTTCGATGCCCGCATCAGCGCGGAGGACGGTTGGCAGCGCCTGAACTTTGCCGTTCCTGCGATTCAGGTCGCGCCGTTTGCCCTGAAAGGATTGAACGGGGAAATCCTCTTTGCGCCGTCGAGCGTTTCGGTTCCTCAGAAGAACGGAGACGCCTACGAGGGATTTTTGCCGGCCAGCGGGGCCTTTGATTTGCGTTGGCAGGAAGTTTCCGGAACTCCGCCGGAATTTTCCGCCTGTGTATTCTCCGCCGATGCCTGTAGCGAATGGCGAATCGTGACGGGAATGCTGCGCCAGCGGGAAGAAGTCGCATTGATGATTTCCCAAGGGGCACTCTCCAATCTTGTTTTCGATTTGCACGGAGAGGGAGAAATTCTGAATGTGACCGGCGTCGATCTCCTTTCCTGGAACGTGGAAAAGGTCGGAGACAAGCGCCGCCTCAACGTTGTGCTGAGCCGTCAAAAACGCGGGGCGTATACGCTGCGTATTGAGGCCCGCAGCGTTTTTGACGCCTTGCCGGCGACTTTCCGCCCGCTGCGAATCGTTCCGCTTGCAAACCAACCGGACGCAGCCGTTTGCGTGCGGTTCAACGAGTTTTTACGCTTACTCAACGAGGGTGTCCTTCGCAGCGAATTGCTTCCGCAGAACGGGTTAACGCAGGTCGCAGTATCAACGTTCCCGCGCGAGGACGATTTTTTTGCGCCCGTCGCCGAGTCTGCCGAGCAGACCGTTTACCGCATTTCCAACAGCGCCGAGAGCTTGGAATTCTTTGTCGATGCGATTCGTCCCGACGTCTCCGTCGCACAGACGACGCGTTGCTATTTCGATTCGCACCGCATCGTCGCGGTTTCCCGTCAGGAGCTTAAGATCCGCGCCGCACCGCTCTACGAATGGCATGTTCGCGTGCCAGACGACTATAAGGTCGAATCCGTTGAGACTGCTTTGCTGGCAGGCTACGAACTCTCGGAAGAGGCTGTGGACGGGTTCAGAGACCTGAAAATCGTTTTCACCGAACCGTTGTCCGGCGAGCAGGAAATCCGTGTGGCCGTCAGCAAGGAAACGACATCTTCGGACGCCGATTGCCTTCTTCGGAGCCTGCGTTTCCCGGGTGCACGCTTTGTTCGCGGCTTCGTCGGCTTTGCGGGCGCAAAAAATATGCGCCTGATTCCTTCTAAGCTGGATGGACTTTCCGAGGTGCCGGCGGAGTTTTATCCGCAGTCCCGAGGCGCTCTGCCGCAGCAGGTTTTCCGTATGCGCGGCGGCGTTTGGGCGGCAGAGGTTCGCGTCGAAAAGATGATCTCGGCGCTCCATGGGAATGTATCGACCGTTTACCGAATCGGGCGGGAAGCCGTTCGCGGAAATGCCGTCGTCCGTTGCGATTCAGGGGCGGAAGCCGTTGACGAATTGCGTCTCGCGTTGCCGAAGGGTGCCAAGCTTCTTCAGATTGAAAACACCGATTTGTTTTTGCCGCCAAGCGAAAAAGACGGCTTGCTGACGGTTCCGCTTCGGACGCCGACTCAGGGGGCGTTTTCTTTGACTGTCCGTTTTGAGATTCCGGTAAACGCTGCGGGAACAACGGTTTGTTCGGCCGATTTTTCCGGAGTTCGCTTGGTTGACGTCTCGGGCGAGCAGGGCGAAATTTTCATTACGAGCGATGAGGCCGTTGCGATTGCTTCGCCGGAAGAAAGTTCCGAGAAATCCGCATTTCTGAAAGTTCCGCGGGCGAATGTTCCCGGAGAGGATTTTGCTTCGCGCGGCGGAAACGTTTTGCTGAGTGCATTCCAGTATGTTCAGCGCCCGTTTGAGCTGACACTCGATTTTGCGATGTTGCCGGAGAAGCAGTTTGCGCATTGTGTGATTACTTCTGCAACGGGCCACCTTGAACGCAGGGCGGACGGGTCCCGAATGCTTGCGTGCCGCTTTGAATACCTGAATTCCGGAGAGGAGGCGCTGACTCTGAATTTGCCGGAAGGGGCGGATTTGTATCGCCTGGCGCCGCTCGGAGAAGTCGATGAAAACACCGGTATTCTCGCGCCGGACGGACGTCGTTGCACGGTGCCGCTGTTGGTCAAGAGCGGACGCGGGTATTTCGAGTTGGAGCTTTGCGGCGAAGCGTATGCCGCAGGCAAACCGAGCTTGGAACTCGCATTGCCGCGAGCTGATGTCCCGGTGCTTTCGGCTCGCTTGGAAGGCGCGGGGACTTTTTCCGGCATCGATTTTGAGAACGGTCGCCGCAACCGCGGTTCTTGGGAAGATATCTTCCGGGCCATCGGGGAAAGGGTCTCGCAGAACAATGTTTTGTTCCCCGCATTCTGCGTTTTCGCGGGCACGCTCGTTATTTTGCTTACGACCCGCCTACGCTTCTGGCGTTTTGTCCTCGGCTTTGTTTGCGCGATGGCCTTGGGCGCGGTGATTATGATCGGAAGCTCTATTCTGCGCGATTGCGTCAGCCCGAGCTACGAATTTTCCGTTGCCGCATTCGGAGCCGGGGAGCCGGTTGCCGCTCGCTTTGCTCCGTGGGCAACGTTCGGAGAACGGCTTTTTAATATGGATCTGAACACGGGAATTTTCATCTGGATTGCCGGGGCGTTCCTGCTCGCCGTCGGAGCCGTTTGGCGCCGGAGCGCGATTCTGCGTTTTGCGGGGCGTTGCGGTTTTTACGGCGCTTTCGTATGCGGAACGAGTGATATCGAACATCGCATCCCCGCGTTGATTGCCGCCTTTGTCGCTACGGAACTCGTGCTGCTGATTATCGATTGCGGGTTTGCACTTAAGAAAGCTTTTCCCAAAAAGATGGTGCAATCCGCTTCGGCAACCCTACCGTTGCTTGTCGGCTTGCTGGCCTTCGGGCTTGCGACAGGAAATTCGGAGTTGCGGGCCGACGACAGCGACTTGGAAAGCGAGCTCGCCCGCCCGCAGGAAATCGCCGAGCGCATTGTTCAGGACATGAGTATTTTGACGGATCGTGTACTGGCTTCCGGGGAAATCCGCGTGAAAGGAAAGGCGGGGGAACGCTTTGACTTACTCGCGTCCCCGGCGGTACTTACGGACTTTCGCAAAATTTCTCCGGATGCTCCGATGCGCCTTGAGCGCCGCCGCGGCAAAGACGGAATCGTTTATCAAATTGTTTTGGATCGCCCGGGAACTTTCTCCGCCCGCTTCGCGTATGAATTGGGACTGCGCCGTGATGCCCGCGGAATGACTTTGCCGACGGGGAATGCCGCTGCCGATGTCGTTTCCGTTTCCATCGCCCGTCCGGACAGCCGTTTGGGCGCCGAAGGCGAAGTCACGCTTGCGGTTGATTCGCCCGACGGGACTTTGCAAACCGGGCAAATCGTTTTCAAACCGCAGGAAAAGCGACGTATTCTCTGGAAACCGCGGGAGCGCGATCGAAGCCGGGAAAGCCTCGAGCTTTTTGCCGAAGACTCCAATCTTTATGTCCCCGCCGCCGGCACCATCGAGGGGTTTCATCTGCTCAAGCTGATTCCGATTCAGGGCGAATTTGACGAAGTTAAGATTCGCATCCCCGAGCCGTTCTCAGTTTCCCGCGTCGAAGGCAATTCTATCCGCCGTTGGAATTTCGGCCGCGACAAGGTGTTGACCGTGCTCTTCGATTCCAAAAAGTCCGAGCCCGTCGAAATTTCGATTTATTCCCAGGCTCCGCTCGAACTCGGGAAAATGCTGGCCTTTGCCTCGCCGGATGTTTTGGACTGCGAAGACGGCATCAAGACCGTCGGGATTGCAACGGGAGACGAATTGCAGGTCGATGAAGTGCTGGCGCCGAAGCTGGTCGTCGTCGATGAAAAAGAGTTTTCTCTGGTGTTGCTCGGCCGGGCGGCAGCCGACGGCAAAACCGTTTCGTTGCGTCGCGCCTTCCGTTCCGTCGTTGACGATGCGCTCGTCTATGTCGCATTTTCCGAGGTCAAACCGAACCTGCGCATCAGCTCGAAAGACCGCATTGTCCTCAATCAGGACAAGGTTGCGCTCGTCATGGATTTGACGGCGGAAGTTTCCCGAGCGGACGTTTTCAGTCTCTCGTTCGCATTGCCGGAAGGGTTGGAAGTGGAATCCGTCTCCGGCGAAGCGTTGGCTTACTGGTCGGAATCCCAGGATGCGGATGACTCGCGGACAGTGACTCTTCATTTGAAAAAGTCTTTGGTTGGCGAAGAGAATTTCCGCATCGCGCTCGCGGGAGCGTTTCCGGTCGGCGCTCCGACCTGGACGGCTCCGCGTATCGTTTTCAACGGCGCACAGCGTCAGCTCGGCGAACTTTACATTCACACGGAAGAAGGCCTGCAGCTGAGCCTGCGCGCACGCAATAATATCGTCGAAGTCGTTCCCGAGGAAGAGGAGCCCGGCACGGTCTCCGCGGAGACGAGCGAAGCCCAGGCGACCGACGCTTCCGTCGGTGAAGCCGATGCTGATTTCGCGTTCCGTTATTTCGGCAATAAGTGGAGTGCGACGTTCTCCGTCGGCTCTTTTGAAACCCGCGTTTCCGCAAATTGGACGCAGCGTATTACGCCGCTCAACTTCGGACGTTACGCCCGCGTTGATGTTGATTGCGTTTACAATGTCGAAAACGCAGTTCGTCAGGTCGTGCGTGTCTGTTTGCCGGAAACGGCTTTGGCGCCGCGCTTCTCGGGCGAGGATATCGTCAATGCCGCTCCGCTTAAGCATTTCCGTCCTGCCGACGGTAAGCCGGTTCCTGTCGGGAATGTCTGGGAGGTCCGCTTTGCCAAACCGATGCGCGGAGACATCGTGTTCAAGATCGAGTATTTCGAACGCCTTTCCCGAAAAACGGAAATTGTCGCGCTCAATGCCTTGGACGCGAGCGATCAGCGCGGTCGGGTTGATCTCGAGGAAAACGCGGTGTTCTCCGTCGCTCCGGAATGTTCATCGGCGCTTGAGGCCGATTTTGTCGGGAAAACGCTCATCCTCAACATGAGCGACAAGACGCTCGGTGATTGGCGGAAACTGGCAAGCGACGTGCGGGAAGGTTCCTTCTCGGCGCCGAGTATCCGACGCTTTACCGAAATCTCCCGCAACGGATTCGTTACGGCGGAAACGCTCGAATTGAATGTGGCTCAGACTGATTTGCTGCGTATCGATGCTGCCGGTCTGGAAATGCTGGAGTTGCGTACGGACGGGCGTCCTGCCGAACTCTTTGATGCCGGAGACGACGAGTATTATTTGCTTTTGAGAAAGAAAGCGACTGTCGGTTCGACTCGGGTGGAATTCGTTTACCGCGGCAATTTTGCCGAGGGCAATGCGCCCAAGGTCGAGGCGCTACGCACCAGCGCGCATCCGGCACGTGCCGAATGGTATTTTTCCGAAAATCTTTCGGGCGGAACCTGTGCCGTTTCCCGCATTTTCGGTTTGCCCGCCGATAAGGTCGCAATCGGGAAAAATTCCTCGGTAGTACCGAAGTGTTTCGGCGATTTCATCCCCTGCTGCGCCTTTGAAACGGAGCGCTATCCGTATGTGGATGCCGACGCGAGCCTCGTTTTCTTCCGCGATACGCCGCCGCCCGTCGGCCCCGAGCGTCTTGACGATAAATGGGCCTTCAGCGCGCTCGCCCTCGTGGTCTTGCTGCGCGTGCTCGTCGCATTGCTCTTGCGCCGTAGGAAGATAAACGCCTAATCTGAAAAGGGATAACTGGTGTTTTTGGGTGAATAGAAACCGGTGAATAGCGAATTTCCACGGCGCAATCAGACATAGGTAACACGGCGCCGCGAATTTCTAGTATTGCGAATTAGAGAAACTTCTCCTCGGCTCTGCCGACTAAACTTTTCAGCTATTAAGCTCCGCCGCAGGCGCTTCGATCGTTCGGATAATTCCGGTAATAAAAAAGCGTTCCCGTCAAATTAACGGGAACGCTTTTGTTTAAAACGAAATCTGAGTTACTCAGTTTTCGGAGCTTATTCGGCGGCAGCTTCTTCAGCCTTCGGAGCGCGCGGCTTGCGGGCGCCCTTTTTGCCTTTCGGAGCTTCGTCGGCGGCTTCTTCAACCGGGTTTTCGGAGACGACTTCGATTGCGATTTCGACGGAAACTTCCGCGTGGAATTTAACCGAAGCGGTCGTCTTGCCGAGCTGCTTGATCGCACCGTGTTCGAGGTGGATTGCCTTCTTTTCGATTTCGAAACCTTGTTCCGCGAGCTTCTTCGCGATGTCGGTCGTGGAGATCGAGCCGAAGAGCTTGCCGGCATCACCGGTCTTAACTGCGAAGGTGAGCGCGAGGCCCGTGAGCTTTTCAGCGGCGGACTTTGCGTCTGCGAGTTCCTGTGCTTCGCGGGCAGCGCGCGCTTTCTTGAGCGCTTCAATCTGCTTGCGGTTAGCCACAGTCATCGGAACCGCAATGCCTTGCGGGAAGAGGAAGTTGCGTGCGAACCCTGCGCGAACCTTGACTTGGTCGCCTTCAGCGCCGAGGCCGGCGACGGGTTTTTTGAGGAGGACTTCTGCGAGTGCCATAGTTTTTCTTGTTTAAATATTAATGATGTTTGCTAAAGCGAATGGGAATTAGAACGGAACGTCCGCATCATCCATGTCGGACGGCGGCGGAGCCGAAGGACGCGGGGCCGACGGAGCGGCGCGACGCGGAGCCGGTGCGGATTCTTCGTAATCCTGGCCGGGTGTCGCATTGGCGCGACCGCCGACGAAGGTGAAGTTTTCCAGGACGATGCCGAGCTTCGAGCGTTTTTCGCCCGTGTTCTTGTCGTCCCACTGGTCGAGGCGAAGGCGTCCTTCAATGTGGATGCCGGAGCCCTTCGTGCACCATTTGGAAATCGTTTCCGCCTGCTTTCCGAAAGCATCGACATCGACGTAGGTGACTTCTTCTTTCTTTTCGCCTTCTTTGGATTGATAGGTGCGATTGATGGCAATAGAGATGCGCGCGACGGAGAGACCGCTCGGGAGCGTGCGCAACTCGGGGTCGCGCGTCAGATTGCCCATGAGAATCACTTTATTGAAAGATGCCATTGGGACGGATTCCTTTCCGATTCGGATTCTGCAATTAGCGGGATTGGATCAGGATGCGCTTGATGGAGCGATCGAGACGAAGTTTTTCGCGGAACACAACCGGGAGGGTCGTGGCGGCGGCAACGTCGAACTGCACGTAGTGTGCGCTCGGCATGCGGCGATTGGTGACGCGAACAAAGTCTTTGACTCCGAGGTCTTTCACATCTTCGATGGTCGCACCGAGCGTGCCGAGGAGCGTTTTAACTTTCTCGATCTGCGCTTCAGCGGTGACGCTGCGGACATCAAAAATCATGTTCACACGATATTTGTTAAGGTCGTTCATTTGTTTTCTTTTCTGTTTATAAGGTTTTGTGCGGCGGGAAGTCCCTGATTAACAAGGAGGTCCAAGCCATATAGGAAATGTTCCTGACGAGCTTCAAAAATCTTGGTCTCTTCTTCGTTTAGTTTGCCCAGGACGAAATCCGAGAGCGGTTGTTCACGGAAAGGCTTCGCTCCGATCCCGACACGAAAACGAATGAATTCGTTCCCGCAGTGACGGATGATGCTTTTGATTCCGTTGTGACCGCCGTCGCCGCCTCCCTGTGAGATTTTCACGACTCCGGGCGCTAAGGTGATGTCGTCGTAAACAACGACAATGCCGGAGGGGAGGAGTTTGTGGTAGCGCATGTGAGCGCCGACACATTCGCCGCTGTTATTCATGTAGGTTTGAGGCTTGCCGAGCCAAAGCGTTCCGGAGGAACTCTTGGCTTTTGCGAATTCGCCGTGGAGAGCGGCTTCCTTGCGGAAGTCGACATTCAGCTTCTTCGCGAAGGCGGATACGACGCGAAAGCCCGCATTGTGGCGTGTCGTTTCGTACTCCCTGCCGGGATTGCCCAAACCGTAAATAACTGAGACGGGCATACTAATTTAAAAGAACAGGCGCCGAGGCGCGATTGTGAAACTCAGGCGGGAAGCCGAATTTATTTCTTCTTCTTTCCTTCCGCAGCGTCGCTTGCTTCTTCCTGGACTTCAGGAGCGATGCAGGAGGCAACGACAGAGTTCTGGTTCGACGGGAACGTAACGCCCGCAATCGCCGGAAGAGCGTCAATGTGGATCGTGTGACCGGCGTGGAGGTTCGAGACGTCGACTTCGATGCATTCCGGGAGATCCTTCGGGAGGCAACGAACGACGATTTCGTGAGCCGCTTCGAGGATGCCGTTTTCCGTGAGAACACCGACGCAGTCGCCCTTGATGCGAACCGGGATCGTCGCCGTCATTTGGGCGTTCGGATCGACTTCGAGGATGTCCACGTGAACGATCTTCTGGGAGACCGCATTGCGTTGGAAGTCCTTAATGACCGAGAGAATCGTGTTCGTTTCGTCGATCGTGATTTCGACGAGCGCAGCGCTCGTGCCCTTGGCACGCATCATCATGCGGAACTCAACCGCGTCAATCGTGACCGGTTTCGATTCGTTCTTACCGTAGATTACGCCCGGGATAGCTCCCGCAGCGCGGAGGCGACGTGCCGGTCCACGACCGATTCCGTCGCGCGTCTTAACATTCAGTTTGTATTGTTTCATGTTTTGATGTGTCTTCGTGTAGTCACGGTCCCGCACGATTGCGGCCGCGCCTCGACCGAAGACAAGTCGAGAATGAACTGCCCAATCTACGGGAACTTTTTTCGATGTGCAACCCCAAAAGTAGCACTTTGATTGCCGAACTCCGCCCGCTTCCGTCGCTGCGGATTGCCGGCCGCACATTTAGGCCTTCAGGCGGGCGGGGAGCAGGGAATGCGGGAGGGCGGAGTGGCGGACGGCCTTGGCGACGGATTCGGCATCGAAGCAGAAGCAGAATCGGCTTTGCGGGGTTTCCTTGAGACGGGTGACGGCCGTGTAGAGCAGCTGGCGCGTGTAAAAGCCGTCGTGCGTGTTTTTCGGAAAGAAGATGCTCAGGCGGGAGAATTCCGATCCCTGCGTCTTATGAATTGTCATCGCGTAAGCGCTTTCGTGTTCCGGAAGGAGGGCGGCCGAAATTCTCCGGGCTTTGCCGTTTTCGTCCGGGAAATAGGCAAAGAAGCTGCGGGTATCTTCGCTGCGCAGGACGATGCCGACGTCGCCGTTGTTGAGCGCGTGTTCCGGGGCGTTTCGCGTAATCAGAATCGGGCGGCCGTGAAAGTGCTCGCCGGGAGCGTTCGGGGCGAAAATTTTTCGGGCGACGGCGTTGATCATGTTTTTCCCGAAGGGGCCTTCGGCGGTCGGCGTGAGGATGCGTGCGGCGTCCAGAGCTTGGAGCAGGGCCTCGGGGCCGGCATCCGGCGGCGGATTTTTCAGGATGTCCGGGAGTGTGGCTTCGAGGATGCATTCGATCTGCTTGCGGGAGGCATTTTCGTCGCAGGTCTCGATGCGGATTTCGGGCGGGGGCGGTTCCGAGAGCAGTTTTAGGCAGTCGTCGCTTGCGCCTTCCAAGATGGCGGCTGCGAATTTCCCGATAAACTTTTCCCGGCTGAAGCGGTGGCTGTTTACGAGCGCGGTGCGGGAATGCTTCAGGGCTTCGGATGCATAGAAATCGCCGAAGACGTGGCCGGGTTGGACGGAGTCGAGCTGGTTTTTGTCGCCGAGCAAAACAAGCTTGGCGTTTGGCGGTAGGGCGGAAATCAGTTGCGCCGTCAGGCTTTGGGACATCATCGCGGCTTCGTCCACGATGACGACATCGGCGTCGAGTGCGGAGGCCCGGTGTTTTTCGGCGGAGAGTCCCAGCAGGCGGTGGAGTGTCGTCGGGGTGATTTTTAAGATTTTTTCTAAAACGCCTGGGTCGGCGAGCGGGCTCAGGGCTTCGACGTCAATGGCGGCGATTTGGCGGGTGACGGATTCGCGGATACGTGCGGCGGCTTTCCCTGTGGGGGCGGCGATTTTAATGATTGCATCGGGCGTTTCCGCGAGCAGGGCGATGAGGGCGCGGAGCAGGAGACTGGTTTTCCCGGTGCCGGGGCCGCCGGAGATGACCGCGATTTGGCGTTCGCGAACGGTTTTAACGGCGGCTTGCTGTTCGTCGGCGAGAGCGAATCCGAAACCGTTTTCCGTGCCGGCTTCGATGATTTTTTTCTGGCGCGGAGAAAGGGGCGTGTCCGGCGTGCGGACGGCGGCAAGGACAAATCGGGCGATGGCGTTTTCTTCTTCGAAATGCTTTTTGAAATACAGCGTCGGCGTTTCCGGGTTGCAGATGAAATCGAAGACGAGCGGCGTTCTGCCGGAGCTGCCGTCCGAAATGAGCGGGTTTTCTTTCCCGCAAAGCGAGCGGAGCCATGCGGCATCTTCCGTGTCGCTTACGGGCAGGCAGGTTTCCTTGCGGGAGAACACGGCGTTGCCGAGAGCTTCCGCGGCTTTACGGATTTTTTCGGCGTCTTCCGGAGAGAATCCGGCGTCGGCGGCGAGCAGGAAGATTTCGTTGCCGAGCCAGCGGGCTTCATCGCAAATCGGGCTGTCGTCGGAAAATTTCATCGTGCCGTTCCTTTCGTCAAAACGTTTTCGAGCGCGTCCAAGCGGGCGTCGGTCCATGCCGTGTCGTAAAATGCGGCGTTCCAGCGGACAAAGAAATAGGCGATGCCGCCGAAGTGTTTTTCGCTTGAGTACGCGTCTCCCATGACGGATCGGAGGTACTTTCTCAGGGCGACGGCGTAAATGGACCATTGGAGGGCGTAGCCGCTTTCGACGATTTCGTCTTCGATGCTTTGTCGGGAAATCTGCGTCGTGCCCGGCGATGCGATGCGGTTGGTTTTCCAGTCGGCGATGTAATAGCGGTCGTCGGCGCGTGCGACCAAGTCGATATAGCCGTGCATGAGGCCATCGACGGGGAGCGTTCCGGCATCGCCGTCGGCCCAGTGAAATTCGGCCGTGCGTTTGTAGATGCCGCCCCAGGCGCGGAAGACCTCGTTGAGTTCTGTGTACAAATTGTCGGATTTTTTGGCGCTGAACAGAAATTCGAGTTCGCGCAGGGTGTCGCGGGCGCTGTCGATTCGGGAGAGCTTGGCGTTTTTGCCGTCGATGGGAAGTTCGAGGGTGTCTTCGAACATTTTTTTGAATTTCCGGCGCGCGGTTTCGTCGTCGAGCCAGCGCGGGAAGCGTTCCCGGTAATGTTCGATCAATGCGTCGAGATTGTGGCGCGTGCGAAAATCGATCTCTTCGAAAACGGCGTGAACGAGCGTGCCGAATTGCCGGCCGGCGGGGAGATCGCAATATTCCGGTGCTTGGAAAATTTCGTATAGCGGCGTTTCGTCGTCGATGTCTTTTTCACTGCTTTCGGTCTCGTTTTCGAGGGTTGAGGGCAGGGCGTCCGTGTGGTCGCCGATGATTCTCGAGAAGCTGAAAATGCCCCAGTCGTCTTTGGGAAGGCTTGGCCCCGGCAGAAATTGCGGCGAGTTGCGCGTGTACGGGGCTTCGCTTAGTTCAAACTTAATCGGCGGGAGAGCTTCGTCGAGGGCGAGTGTTTGCCAGCGGCGCGGGGGCGGGGTGGCGGCGTCTCCGCCGAAGATACCGGCTGCGGCGAGAATCTTTGAAAGGTAAGATACGATCGGCTTTTTCTCTTTGCTTTTTCCGACGACGACCTTGTCGGCATGGTAAACGATGCAGGCTTTTTTCGCTCGCGTAAATGCAACGTAGACGAGCCCGGCTTCCGTTTTGGCATCTTCTTCGACGGATTCGCGGGCGAAGGCGCTGTCGTTTTCGTTGGTTCGTAAAAGCGTTTCGAGTTCTCCGGATTCGTTTTCCTTGCGAACGGCGATAGCGTTTCTCGGGTTGAACTCCAAGCTTTTACTCCAAAGGTGCGGGAGAAAAACGATTTCAAACTGAAGCCCTTTGCTCTTGTGCATCGTCATGAGGGTGACGGCTGGGCGGTCCGTATTGATGCGCAGGGCTTCCGCTTCGGCGTCTTCCCGCGGGGAGGCGATCATTTCCGAAAAGCGCTTGAGCAGTGCCGGCGGAGACAGTCGCCGTGTATGGGCTTCGTTTTGCAACAGCTCTAAAAGGTGGGCGGTGTTGACGAGGCGCTTGGAGGCTTGGCTAAGTTCGGCGAGGCGGGCGCGGAGACCGTAGTTGCGGTCGAGAAATGCGAATGCCGCCGGAAGCCCTTTCCGTTCCCAGATTTTTTGGGATTCGACGAGTTTTTCGCGCAGTGCGTTGAGCTTTTCCTCCGCGTCGGCGTCCGTTTGGTTGATTGCGCCGAAGAACGACGTCCCGAAATACTCGCAAAGGGCGGCGCGGGTAACGGTCGCGGCGTTGCGCGGATCGATGACGGCTTCGAGCAGGCTTTGCAGGCTCTTGGCTTCATCGGTTTCGAGGACGGAGCCCGTGGCGCTCATGGCAGCGGGAATGCCGATTTTGGTGAGCTCGTTTAAAAAATGAGCGGCTTCTTCATTGCGTCGCACGAGTACGGCGATGGCTTCCGGAGGAATGCCGTGCTTCGTGACGAGCGTGCGGATGTCTTCGACGGTTTTTTGCGTGACGGCTTCTTTGTTTCCTTCGAATCCGGTTCGCAGGAAAATCGCGGCGCCGTCGGCCGAAGGGACGTTGGTCGGTGCGGGTTCCGCATCGCGGTAGTGCAGATGCTTGCCCACGTTTGCGCCGTTGAAGTCTCCGATTTTGGCGTCGAATCGGAAAAGCTCGTTGAAGGCTTCAATCATCTCCGGCGTCGAGCGCCAGTTGGTTGTCAGAGAGAGGCAATTGTTTCCGCTGATCCGGAGGATTTCGTTGCGGGCTTGATTGTAGGTTCGGATGTCGCCGCCGCGGAATGCGTAAATCGCCTGCTTGGGGTCGCCGACACAGAAGAGCGGGCGATTTTTTTTGATGAAAATGAGTTTGAAGATTTCCCATTGAACGGGGTCGGTATCCTGAAATTCATCGACGAGTGCGACGCGGTAGCGTGCGGCGATTTTGTCGGCGAGCTGCGGATTTTGGCGGAGGGCATCGCGGAGGCGCAGCAGCACCTCGTCGAATGAGAGCTGTTCGTTTTTTTTGCGCTCTTCGGTCCAAGCCTGAAGGCCGCGGGTGGCGACGTAGAAGCGCGGGTCGTCTTCGTTGCCGTTGTCCGGGCGGACGGGGAGATCCGGATTTTTGGCCAGCTTTTCGAGAATCTTTTGAATGTCTTCGTTTTTGAGGACTTCGATGCGCTTGTTGCCGGCCAAGATCTCCCGGGTGCGGAAGCGTGCGGCAAAGCGCTTTATTTCTTCGAAGGTGCTTTCGGCGGGAAGCAGGTTCGGCGGCAGTCCGCATTCGAAGCTGAAGTCGCGGAGAATGCGCATGCAAAATCCGTGGATGGTGGAAATTGCCGCTTCGTCAAACTCGGCATCGGCGAGGCGCAGGCGTTGGCGTGCGGCCTTTGCCTCTTCGTCGGCATCGGGCGGCAGTTCTTGTCTGAGGGCTTCCCGGATGCGTTTTTGGAGGCGCTCGCTCAACTCGTTGGTGGCGGCTTCGGTGAAGGTGACGACGAGGATTTCTTTTACGGAGGGCGGATTGGGGTTGTTTCCGGGCTCGAAATCTGCGGACGCTTGGGGTGTATAGCGCTTATGCCCGCAGAGCAGAGCAAGGTAGATTGCCGCAATCGAATACGTTTTCCCCGTCCCCGCGGAGGCTTCGATGATGCCGGGGCGGGTGAGATCTAAAATGGCGGAATTCGCTTGTGCAACTTCGTCGTTCATGAGACGCGGGAAAGACTACGCTCCGAAGCATTTTTCCGCAACGCATTTTGGCGGGTTTACATTTCCTTTATCCGGGCTAATATGTCTTGGAGGATACTAAATCGCGCTTGCATGTTCCCCGGGTGAAAGTGCTTTCCGGCGGCTACTTCGGTAATGTAAAGGAGCTACTTGTCGGGACGTTGCCGTTGATGTCGTTTGTCCGAAACGACCACGCGGAAACCCTCTCTGTTTTCGGGAAAAGATTTGCCCCTGTGCCGTGTGAATATCTCAAATACGTTTCGGCATTCGTAATGGGGCTGGATCGGCGCGCCCGTTTTACCTTTCCGCTTGCGCCGAACGGCGGATTTGCGTGATGATAAACGCGGTTTATGAGCCAGACGATTGAAGAAGTGCTTGAAAAGATTCAGGGCCGCGATTCGCGATTTGCGAACGAGGCTTATCTCTTTGTGTCCGAGGCGCTCGGAGAAACGGTGCGCCGCTTGGGACGCCAGAAAGCGCCCGTCGGAAAACGCCATGTCTCGGGGCAGGAACTTGCCGAAGGTATGGCGGATTTTGCCCTGGATCGCTTCGGGCCGATGACGTTTCAGGTTTTGAAAACCTGGGGCTTGGGCAAGACGCGCGACATCGGTGACATCGTTTACACGCTCATCGACGAAAAAGTTTTTTCGAAATCCGAAAGCGATTCCATCGAGGATTTTGACGACGTTTACGATTTCCGTACGCGCTTCCTCGTGCCCTGGGAAACCCGATAATCCGTCCGCATGCTTTTTGATGACGAATCCGGCTTGCCCTCCCGCGAGCATGTGCGGGAAGAGCCTCTGAGTGTCTCGGAGCTGACGGCGCAAATCAAGTCGCAGCTGGAATCGTCGTTTGCCGGCGTGTGGCTGCGCGGAGAGATTTCCAATCTGCGTATCCAAAGTAGCGGGCACGCCTATTTTACGCTGAAAGATGCCGGAAGCCAGATTTCCGCAGTCGCGTTTCGGGGCATGCTTTCGCGTTCACAGGTGCAATTGCGGGAAGGCATGCAACTCGTCGTTTTCGGCGATGTGTCCGTCTATGCGCCGCGCGGGAATTATCAGATTGTCGTTCGCATCCTCCAGGAAGAAGGGGTCGGGCGTCTGCAGGCGGAGTATGAAAAATTGCTTCGTAAGCTGGAAGCGGAAGGCCTTTTTGCCAAGGAAAAGAAGCGCCCGATTCCGCGACTGGCGCGCACGGTTGCGTTCGTAACGTCGCCGACGGGGGCCGCAATTCGCGATTTTATCAGCATTCTGCGGCGCCGCGACTGGGTGGGAAAACTTTATGTGATTCCCGCGAAAGTGCAGGGCGTCGGGGCCGCGGACGAAATCGTTCGCGGGATTCGTCTTGCGGGGCAACTGCGCGATTTGGACGTCCTCGTAGTCGGCCGCGGCGGCGGTTCCTTGGAGGATTTGTGGTGTTTCAATGAAGAGGCCGTTGCCCGAGCCGTGCGTGCATCGCGCGTCCCCGTAATCTCCGCCGTGGGACACGAAATCGACTTTACGCTGTCGGACTTTGCTTCGGACTTGCGCGCTGAGACGCCGAGTGCGGCGGCGGAATATATTTCAAGCGGGCGCATGGAGATTGTTGAGCGCGTCGAGAATGCGGGGGGCGCTTTGGAATCTGCCGTTGCTTCGGCTCTTGAAGACCACGCCCAACGCCTGGATTTGTTGGAGAGCCGTCTTGAGAGTCGGTCGCCTCATGCCCAATTGGCGTTGATGCGGTCGCGACTGGGCTTACTCTCCCACCGCCTTGCCGGCGCGTTGACGCCCTCGCTGAATGCGATGCGGGATCGTCTCGGCCGATTGAATTTTCGTTTGGAAAAACAGTTTCCCGCAAGGCGGACCGAATTGGCCCGGCTTCATCTGAGCCAGTTGGAGGCGCGCCTTGCCGCCTCGGGATTGGACGCAACGCTCAAGCGCGGATTTGCTTTGGCGCGCGACGAAGCGACAGGGGTGCCTTTGGATTCTGCTGCGAGTATCTCTCTCGGGCAAAAGGTGATTCTGCAATTCCACGACGGGACGACGCACGTCGAAGGTCGCGATCTCGTCGCGTAGCAGGCGGATCAAATTTCTGCAGTCGTTAAAGCTGCGGCTTACGAAAAAAGGCACATTCCCTGAGGAATGTGCCTTTTTAAAAGGTCGAACGGAATTAAGCTTCTGCGGAGAATGCTTTTTCTTTGACCTTCGTTGCTGCCTTGCCCAAGCGTTTGCGCAGGTAGTGGAGGCGTGCCTTCATCGGAACCGACTTGCGTTCGACTTCGATTTTGACGACGTTCGGGCTGTGAACCGGGAAGACGCGTTCAACGCCTTCGCCCGAGGCGATGCGGCGAACCGTGAAGGCTTCCTGGATGCCCGTGCCCTTGTGGCTGATGACGATTCCGGAGAAGATCTGGATACGTTCTTTGTCTCCTTCGCGAACCTTGGTGTGGACGCGAACGCCGTCGCCGACGCGGAAGTTGTTGCGTTCAGCTTTGAGCTGGGCTTGTGTAAGCGAATTAAGGATTTGCTGGCTCATTGTTATATATCTTTTGAAAGTAAATCAGGTCTGCGTTCCTGCGTTTTCTTGAGTTGCTGTTCGTGGCGCCAACGCTTGATTGCTGCGTGGTTGCCGGAAAGAAGGACCGGCGGAACGGGCATGCCTCGGAAAACCTCGGGACGCGTATACTGAGGAAAGGACAAGAGATTGGCATTAAAACTGTCGCTAGTCAATGAATTTTCTTCACCGAGTACTCCGGGGATTTGACGGGCGATGCAATCGACGAGGACTGCGGCGGCGATGGTGCCGTTGGTTAATACGTAATCTCCGATGGAAACTTCCCGCGTGATCAGCGTGTCGCGGATGCGTTGGTCGATGCCTTCGTAGTGACCGCTGAGCAGGATAATACGTTTTTTTTGAGAGAGCTCGCGGGCGAGGGTGTTCGTCAGCGGTTCTCCGTCCGGGCAAAGGTAGATGATCTCATCGACGGTGTCGTCTCCGCGTACGGCTTCGATGGCGTCGAAGACCGGTTGCGGAGCCATCAGCATGCCTGCGCCGCCGCCGAAAGGGCGGTCGTCAACGCGACGGTGTTTGTCCGTGGACCAATCGCGGATGTCGTGCAGGTTTACGCGGATGAGTGATTTCTCGACGGCGCGCCCCAAGATGCTTTCGGAGAAAATTCCGGAAACCATCTTCGGGAACAGAGTGAGAATATCAACTTGCATTGCGCGGCGACAAAAAAGGCGCTCTCGTCTGGTACGGGAACGCCTTTCTGCTTATTCTATAAAATTGACCGAATGGCGGGAGGTTCCCGCATTACGCTGCCGGAGCGGCTGCGACTTCCTTGCGGGCACGCTTGATGAGCGAAGCAACCGTTTCGGAGGGCTGCGCACCGCATTTCAGCCAGTAGTCGACGCGGTCGAGGGCGACTTTCAGCGGTTCGGTCTTGCCCTTAGCGGCAGGATTGTAGGAACCGACGATTTCGACAAAGCGACCGTCGCGACGAGCCGTGCTCTCGCAAACAACGAGGCGATAGTTCGGAGCGTGAGCAGCCCCATGACGTTGCAATCTGATTCGAAGCATTGTGTTTCTGTTTTAGTTGATGTTTTGAAATTGAAAGTGCTTTATGAAGCCTTAGTTTCCGGAAAGTGTCAAGCGGTTTTATTTACTCTTTTCCGTGAAAAGGGCATTCTGCGCTTTTTGTTTGCCAAACTACGCGGGAGAGAATGAATTAAGGGCAGTTTTTTTAAAAGAATCATGGAAACGCTTAAAGGAAATTTGTTGGTCGCTCAAAGCGGCGGTCCTACCCCGGTAATTAACGCCAGCTTGGCAGGTGTTCTCACGACGGCTCTTCAGTTCGAAGACGAAATCGAAGAAATTTACGGCGCCGTCAACGGAGTCGAAGGGATTCTGACGGAGAACTTCATCGATCTCGCCGCCGAATCGCAGCAGACGGTTCGCTTGCTCAAGACTACGCCGGGCGCCGCGCTCGGTTCCTGCCGTTATAAATTGAAGAAAGAGCAGGACATGGCGCGCATTCTTGAAGTTTTTAAGGCGCACAACATTCGCTATTTCCACTACATTGGCGGCAACGACTCGCAGGACTCGTCCAAGCAGATTGCCGATTATTGCGCGGCTCAAGGTTATGAAATCCGCGTTATCGGCGTGCCGAAGACGATCGACAACGACTTGGTGCTCACCGACCACTGCCCGGGTTACGGATCGACGATTAAGTACATCGCAACTTCCGTGCGCGAACTCGCTTGCGACTGTGAATCGCTCGGACGCAACGACCTCGTTTCGATTATCGAAGTCATGGGACGCAGCGCCGGCTGGATCGCTGCAGGAGCTTCTCTGGCAAAACGTCGCGGATGCCCGGAAGACGCACCGCACCTCGTTCTGCTCCCCGAAGTGCCGTTCAACCGCGAGGCTTTCGTGGAAGCGGTCCGCAACGTGCTTACGACGAACAAACACTGCGTGGTTGTCGCGGCGGAAGGCCTGGTCGATGTTGACGGCAACTATCTCGGAGCCAACATGGCTGTGCTCGATGCTTTCGGTCACCCGCGTCTCGGCGGCGTTTGCGAATATCTGAAGAGCGTTGTTGAAGAAGCATTTGCCGGCGTGAAGACGCGCACCTGTCGTCAGGGGCACATTCAGCGCACGGCTTCGCACTTTGCTTCCAAGACCGACATCGACGAAGCTTTCATGGCGGGCGCGACGGCTGTCAAGGCTGCGGTTGCCGGCGAAAGCGGAAAGATGGTTATCCTCGTGCGCGAAGAAAAGGATCGCTACCAGATTAAGGCCGAATTGGCGCCCCTCGAAGACATCGCCAATGGGGTCAAGACCTTCCCGAAAAACTGGATCGGCGAAAACGGGATGACGATCGGATTTCAGTTTGCGAAGTATGCGGCGCCGCTTATTCAGGGGATTCCGCAACTCACGGATGAAGCAGGGATTCCGAAGATGGCGATTCTTGACTGTATCCCCGTCGAAAAAAGATGTGAACCGCATGAATTAAAAAAATAAAAAGTATTGCGTTTCACCAATATTACTTAAAAATACGCAACTACATTTTCAATCAACTTCCCCAAAGGATATTTACTTATGAAACTAGCGAAATTGGCTACACTGCTGTTGGCTCCCCTGTTTCTCGCATGCGTCGCATTTGCGGCGCCGATGACAGTCTCTGCAGCCAGCGATAATGTCACCGTTGTTGTCAACGGGAAGGCTACTGCCTTGAAAGCCGGCGCCACGATTCCCGTTGGTGCCACGATTAAAGTTGCCAAGGGCGCTTCCGCCCGTGTTACGCTCCCGGACGGTACGGTTGTCGGCCTCGGAGAAGGTGCAACGTTCGCGCTCGACAGCGCAGCGGAAGGCGACGGTGCCACGGCGACGGTTGCTTCGCTCTCCGGCGGGGCAATTTCGGTTCAGGCGAATCTGAAAAAAGGTTCTTCGATTGCAATCAAGACGGTTGCAGGCACGATTTCCGGCACGAAGGGAACGTTCTCCGTTTCGACGACGGCCTCTTCGGCGACGGTCGTTTCGACGGAAGGCCGCTGGCGCGTTGTGGGAACGAACGGCAAGACCGCTGTTCTCGCTGCAGGCCAAACGGTGTACCTGACTAAGGACAATCCGAATGCCGCTCCGCGTCCGGCAACGCGCAGCGAAAAGGCTCAGGTGGCAACGCTGCTCGGCAAGGATGCAAGCAAGCCTGCGGTTGCCGATGCAGCTCCGGTACTCACTCAGGATCCTTTCGCCGACTTCGAAATCGACGGCGTTGACATCAAGACGCACGTCAACTCCCCGGCGCTCTAATCGGCCTCGAGAATTAAAATCCCGCATCGCAAGGTGCGGGATTTTTTTATTTCCCGAGAGGCGCCTCGGGCTCGAATCTTTAATCTTCAGCCTTTAATCTTTGACCTATCCCGTTTCTTCGTAATAATTGCAAAAATCATCGGCAGACAGAAGGCCGGGAATAAAACGATTTTAATGGATACAGCTATGGAAACTATTGCAGACGTTCTTGCTCAACGCTACGCTACGGAACCGATTCGTAAAATCTGGTCGGCAACGGGGCGCATTATTCTCGAACGCGAATTTTGGATTGCGGTCATGCGCGCTCAGCGCGATCTCGGACTCGACATTCCCGCCGAAGCGATCGAGGCCTATGAGCGCGTCAAAAACAACGTCAATCTCGACTCGATTAACGCCCGTGAACGCATTACGCGCCACGACGTCAAGGCACGCATTGAAGAATTCTGCGATCTTGCCGGTTTTGAGCACATTCACAAAGGGATGACTTCCCGCGACCTCACGGAATCCGTTGAACAGCTCCAGGTTTTTCGCTCGCTTGAGTACATTCGTCTCAAAACGGTAGCCGCTATCAAGCGCCTTGCCGAGCGCGCTGCGGAAACGCGTGATATCGCGATGACTTCCCGCACGCACAATGTGGCGGCGCAGCTTACGACTTTCGGCAAGCGCTTCGCGATGTTCGGCGAAGATATGCTCGTTGCTCTGCGCGAACTCGACGCACTCATCGCTAACTATCCGGCGCGCGGTGTCAAGGGAGCGGTCGGTACGCAGCTCGACCTGCTTACGCTCTTTGAACACGATGTCGAAAAGGCGATGGAATTTGACTCCCGCGTTCGCAAACACCTCGGCATTCCGCATGCATTCAATGCAACGGGACAGGTTTACCCGCGCTCTTTGGACTTTGCGACGATTTCTACGCTCGTTCACATCGGCTCCGGGGCTTCCAGTTTTGCGAAGACGCTGCGCCTCATGGCCGGTCACGAGTTGGCCAGCGAAGGCTTCCTGCCGGGCCAGGTCGGTTCATCCGCGATGCCGCACAAGATGAACTCCCGCAGTTGCGAACGCCTCAACGGTCTCCATGTCATTCTGAAGGGTTATCTCGCGATGGCGGCGGATCTTGCCGGCGATCAGTGGAACGAAGGCGACGTCTCCTGCTCGGTTGTGCGCCGTGTTGCGCTTCCGGATTCGTTCTTCGCCATCGACGCGCTCCTCGAAACCTTCCTCGTCATTCTGAACCAGATGGAAATCAATGTTCCGGTTGTCGAACGCGAAAAGAATTACTATTTGCCGTTCCTGCTGACCACGACGATTATGATGGAAGCCGTTAAGCGCGGAGTCGGACGCGAAACCGCTCACGAAGTGATTAAAGAACATGCAGTCGCTACGGCACGTGATATTCGCCAGGGCAAGATTGCTGACAACAATCTCTTCGACCGCCTTGCGGAGGATGGCCGCCTGAAGCTTTCCCGCGAAGAGTTCGATGCAATCGCCAAGGTTGCTTCCGCCGAAACGGGAACGGCAGGCATGCAGGTCGATAACTTCGTCGCGACAGCCCAAGCGCTTTTGGAAAAATTCCCGGAAGCAGCCGCAATCAAGCCGGGAGCGATCCTCTAAAAGGGATAATGCTTCAAGCCGAATGCCGTTCCTCCGGGGGCGGCATTTTGTTTTTTGGAGCGTATATGCCTTCCTATCGGGAGACCTTGTGCGTGTACAATATTGGAATTGTAGTTTTTTAAAGAACGCGCATATAATACTCCGCAAGGATGGTCATGTCCTCTTGGCTGCGAGGCTACTTTTTCCAATACGATGTTGAACACTCAATCTATAGATTTTTCGGGAGACTTTTTGTTTGTCGCCGTTAATGCGATACTCAGCATGACGTTTCTTGTCTGCTACCTGTATCAGTTTTTTTACATTGCGGTGCCCTTTGTCTTGCGCGATCGCCCGCACAAACCGGCCCTTCCGAACCGGATTGCCGTCCTGATTTCCGCGCGCAATGAGGCTTGTGTCCTTCCGCTCCTTTTGGAGAGCCTGAACAAGCAGACTTATGACCGCTCGCTTTTTACCGTCTTCGTAATTGCGGATAATTGTACCGACCGGACGGCGGAAATTGCCCGCGAATGCGGTGCGGTTGTTTACGAGCGCTTCAATAAGGAGCTGGTCGGAAAGGGCTATGCGCTCGACATGCTTTATTCGAACATCGTGCGCGATTACGGCGAAACTCATTTTGACGCCTATGTCGTTTTTGATGCCGACAACGTGCTGGATCCGCATTATCTGGAAGAAATGAACAAGACATTTTCCGACGGCTACGAAGTGGTTACGAGCTATCGGAATTCGAAGAATTTCGGAGATAATTGGATTAGTGCCGGCTATGCGCTTTGGTTCCTGCGCGAGAGCGAGTATTTGAACCACGCGCGTATGCTGCTGAATACGAGCTGTGCCGTTTCGGGGACCGGATTTATGTTCTCGTCGAAGGTGATTCGCGAGGCCGGCGGTTGGAAGTTCTTCCTGCTCACGGAAGATATCGAATTTACGGTTTACAATATCGTCAACGGCCGGAAAATCGGTTACGCGCGTTATGCCGAGCTTTACGACGAACAACCCGTTACCTTTGCTCAATCCTGGAAGCAACGCCTGCGTTGGGCTAAGGGCTATATTCAGGTTTGGGGTAAATTTGGCGGGAGTCTGCTCAAAAACATGTTCACGTCGAAGTTTACGTCCTGCTACGATATGACGATGACCATCATGCCGGCGCTCGTTATCAGCATTCTTACGCTCTTGAACTGCATTATCGGCGTGATTACGGGGATTGCCCTCGGATGGGACGTCAGCAGCATCGGTCTGAGCATTTTGGGAACGTTTAGCGGCATGTACGGTACGCTTTGGGTAATCGGTGCAATCACGACCGTCACCCAATGGCGCAAGATCCACTGCGGCGCCTTTAAGAAGATTTTCTACGTCTTCACCTTCCCGCTGTTTATGCTGACCTATCTGCCGATTGCAATTACGGCGCTGTTCAAGAAGGTGGAGTGGACGCCGATTGCTCACAATCGGGCGAAAACGCTTTCGGAAATCACCGGCCCGAATTAATCTTTTCCGTTCAAAGGAGCGCTTCGAGTAAGGCGCTCCTTTTTTGTGCCTGTGGGTGAATTAAACTTTTCTTCTTTTGTTTTGGCGGCTTGCAGGCCGACCGGGTGAAAAGTTCTTGTAATAGACGCTTTAAAACATATCTTTTGCCTATGAATTAAACATGTGTTTAGTTCGTTTAACCTTAAAAATAACAATCAAAAGAAAAAGATATGAAAAAATACCTCATGATTGCGGCTTCTCTCGTTGCGGGAAGCGCTTTTGTTAATGCCGATCCTGTGATTACCCTCACAGATTTGAGTCAAGATATTACCGGAGGAGATGTTGTGTATATGGAGTCCAACGGATGTTTGGAAGGGGCATCACTCTTCTCAACTGTATTGGATGGAGCAACTAGGCGCTATGTTGCTTCTGCGACCATTAATCTTGATTTGACTACACTTGGAATTTCTTCTGGAGATTCTGTGTTTTCGGGTTCGACGGAGTTACTGAAATTCTGCGTCGCCCCAGACTCGAACAGTGGGGCGATCGGTCTTTCGGCGGTTTCGTCTGGGATTCAATTTACGTGGCAGGGAGGTGTGTATCAGGGAAATTATGCAATCAGGTGGTCGTCACTACTTGACAAAGCTTATGTGGTAGATGGTCATACTTATGTAGCATTGACCCTGCAGGCTTCGGCGGCACTTTCTGCTCAAACAAAAGGAACATTTGTTTATGACAAAGACGGGGCCGCGTTCAAGACCAATGCGGGATCTTCGAATTACGGTTTCAGCGGTCTAGCTTCGACGGCGGTATATGATACAATCTACTTGAACAATGATTATGTTACTGGGATTTCGGTTGTTTCTGGGATTGCAAGTGTTGGAGAAATAAGATCGTTAAGTGCTCTTGTGGCCATTCCAGAGCCTTCGGCATTCGGCTTGCTTGCCGGGTTGGGCGTGCTGTGCTTGGTCGGCACGCGTCGCCGGCGCTTGTAAGCTCTTTCCGAGAGTCGTTTTCGGGCGGCTCTCGAAATAGAAATAGGCGTAAAAAAGCGTTCCCGTGGATCTCTCCACGGGAACGTTGCGTTTGCTATGGTGGTTACTTCGGAAAAGAATTACTTTTCCAAAATTTCCAGAATTTGCGGGAGGGACTTCTTTCCGAAGGCCACGATTTTTCCGTTCACGGCGATGGCAGGAACGCTCATGACGTTATAGCGTTCGCGAATCGTCGGGAAGTGGGCGATATCAAAGACGTCCGTCGTAATGCCGGAATTTTCCAAAGCGATACGTTGGGAAGCGGTGACGACTTCCGGGCACTGCGTGCAGGAGAGCGAAACCAAGACTTCGAGTTTTCGCGGTGCCAGTGCGCGGATGCGTTCACGCGTCGCGTCGTCGAGGGCTTGACCCGGGCCGGCGGCATTGTAAAGCGCGATGATGAACGAATTGATTTCGTGTCCGCCGGGGACGCCGTGGAAGGTCGCTCCGCGGGATTTTCCTTCGGCGTCGCAGAGCGTGACGCAGGGACGGAGTTCCGAGGGGGACGCATCTACGGGTGCATCGAAGCGCAGCGTGATTTTCTCCGAAAGCGAGGCAATTTCTTCGAGGAAGTTTTTGAGTTCCGTCGAAACCGCATTTGCGGGATCAAGCTCTGCCGCGAGGACAATGCTGTTCTCAAAGCGTGAGAAGACGCCCTGAAGCTGGGCGCGTGCGGCGTCATCAAAAAACTTTCCGTCGCCGTTGCTTTCGCTTGCGTCTGCGGCTTCTGCTTGAGGCGAAGCGGTTTCGCTTTCGGCCGGCGCCGCTTTGCGGATTTCGCGGGAGGCGCGGGTGGTGACACCGGCGGCTTTTCGGGCTTCAGGCAGATACTTTTCGAGTGCCGTGGCAGAGGTAGCACCGTCTGCGACGGCGGTAACGACCTGGCGGAGACGTTTCCGACGCAAGTCGCCGGCGATGTAAACGCCGTCGATATCGGTTTTACCTTCCGCGTCGGCAACGGCATACCCGTCTTCGTCGATTGCAAGTTTGCCTTTGACCAAGTCGCTTGCGGGAGCATAGCCGACAAAGACGAACACACCGAAGCTTTCGTTGTTTTCGGCGCGGTATTCTTCCGTCTCGCCGTTTTTGTTATTCTTTAAAATGGCAGATTCGATAGAGGCATCTCCGCGGACTTCGAGCAGTTCCGTATTGAAGCGAACGGAAATCTTCGGGTTTGCCAGGACTTCTTCGGCGACGCTCTGTGCGCAGGAAAATTCGTTGCGGCGTACGAGCATAGTGACTTTTTTCGCATAACGCGTAAGGAAGATTGCTTCTTCGCAGGCCGCAAATCCGCCGCCGATCACGAGAAGTTCTTTCCCCGTGAAAAACTCACCGTCGCAAGTTGCACAGTAGGCGACGCCGCGCCCGCGAAACTCATTTTCTCCTTTGAACCCGACTGCGCGCGGGCGTGCTCCCGCAGCAATGACGACGCCGAGTGCCCGGATGTCGCCGCGTGTGGTCTTAATCGTTTTGATCGGGCCGGCGAGGTCGAGTTCACGTGCCTCGGCGACAAGGAATTCCGCTCCGAAGTTTTCAGCCTGGCGGCGCATCGTTTCCGTGAGGGCTTTACCGGAGGTGCGGAGGATACCGGGATAGTTGACGACTTCGTCCGTAATGGTGATTTGTCCGCCGATGTTTTCTCGCTCGAGGACGAGGACGCTGAAGCGTGCGCGGGACAGGTAGATGGCGGCGGAGAGTCCGGCAGGGCCGGCGCCGATGATGACGGTGTCGTAAACGGTTTCGTTGTTTTGGTGGCTCATCTTAGATAAGAAAGTGCGTTGGGTTTTACGCGAAGAACGCAAAGAACTTTTTAGGTCCTTTGCGTTCTTTGCGGTTACAAAGAAGCGCATCGGAAACCCGGCGCTTCTTTCGGGTTAATTACAAGGCGCCGACGAGGTCGAGGCTCGGCTTCAGGGTCTTGGCACCCGGTTGCCATTTGGCCGGGCAGACTTCATCGCCGTGTTCTGCGACGAACTGGAGAGCCTGGACGCGGCGGAAGAGCTCGTCGGCATTGCGGCCGATGTTACCGGCGACGATTTCGTAGGAAACGATTTTGCCTTCCGGGTTGACGATGAAGGTACCGCGTTCCGTGATGCCTGCGTCTTCGATCAGGACGTCAAATGCGCGGGCGAGCGTCGTGGCCGGGTCGGCGAGCATCGGGTATTGGATTTTCTGGATCGTCTTGGAGGCATCATGCCAGGCTTTGTGGACGAAGTGCGTGTCGCAGGAAACCGAGTAGATTTCGCAGCCGATTTTTTTGAATTCTTCGTATTTGTTCGCGAGGTCTTCGAGCTCGGTCGGGCAAACAAAGGTGAAGTCCGCCGGGTAGAAGAAGAACACGCTCCACTTGCCGAGGATGTCTTTTTTGGAGACGGGCGCGAAGCTGTTATTCTGGTAGGATTGGACCGTGAAGTCCGTGATTTCTTGGTTGATCAGTGACATGTTGTTTTTCTTTTGTTGGTTGTTATTTGGTGAAGTTTTAAATCCGTCGCTTGGGCGGCGAATCGTTATGCCCACTAATCTGATAATAATTGAAAATAAAGTCAATACATTTTTGTAATAATTTCAAAGAAGGCATAGAAAGGGTAAGTAAACCTGCGCCGGACGAAAAGCTTGGAGGCGGAGTCGTCCGGTGAAAAACGAGGCGAAATAGGCGTGTTACACGATGTAGCCAGAGTTTGTATACAAAGAAGCGTTCCCGCAACTTTCGCTACGGGAACGCGTTTTTTTACCTCAACTTTCAAGAAATGATTAGGCGGCGAGGGCGAATGCGGAGCGCCAATGCGTGACGGATCCGGATTTTAGCGTCGCGGGAACGTCGATAAGGCGTTGATTGCGCGAGCCGCGGAAGAGGAGCGCGGCATCGCGTTCTGCGGCAATGAAAGGCCCGTCTACCAGCACGTCGATCCAAGGAAGAATTTGAGCAAGGCGCTCGTCTGCTGCGATTTCTTCGAAGGTGAATCCCGTGTAGCACCAAATCGTTTTGTCGCTTTCGGATTTGATGATGCGTGCGAGCTCCGTGAAGGCTTCCACCTGATAGAGCGGATCGCCTCCGGAGAACGTGATATTGGAATCGGGGGATTCCCGCAGGATGGTTTCCCAGATTTCGCGCGGCGCGGTTGCGGTTCCCGCCGAAAAGCTCCAGGTGGCCGGGTTGTGGCATCCGGGGCAGCGGTGACGGCATCCGGCGCAATACACGCTGGTGCGCAGTCCCGGCCCGTCAACGGACGTGTCGGGGACGATGCGCATGAGCGAGATTTGCTGAGGGCCGGGAGCTTCCATGGTCGTGCGTTTAGTCGTGCGTTACGCGGTCATGGAGTTCGGCGAGCTTGCCGGAGTTCCAACGGGACGTCGTGCCGACCAGATAGCCGGTGATGCGTTGGATGCGGTCGATGTTCGTGCTTCCGCAGACGCGGCACTTGTTGTAGTGCTTTTCGGCGTTTTCGTCTCCGCAGTCCATGCAACGGTTGCGGGAGTGGTTCACGGAGGCGTAACCGATATTGTACTTGTCCATGAGATCGACCACATTGGCAACGGCTTCCGGATTGTGCGTGGCGTCGCCGTCGATTTCGACGTAGAAGATGTGTCCGCCGCCGGTGAGCGCGTGGTAGGGGGCTTCAATCTTGGCCTTATGGGTAGCCGAGCATTTGTAGTAAACCGGGATGTGGTTTGAATTCGTGTAGTAATCGCGATCGGTGACTCCGGGGATGGAACCGAAAGCCTTGCGGTCCACGCGGGTGAACTTGCCGGAAAGCCCTTCTGCCGGTGTCGCCAAAACGGAGAAGTTGTGCTTGTAGAATTCGCTGTAGCCGTTGACGCGGTCGCGCATCCACGTGACAATGCGCAAGCCGAGTTCCTGGGCATTCGGGTCTTCGCCGTGGTGTTTGCCTGTCAGCGCGACGAGGCATTCCGCCAGACCGATGAAGCCGATGCCGAGCGTCCCTTGGTTGATGACGGGCTCGATGGTGTCGCCGGCCTTCAGCGCATTGCAGCCGACCCAGAGCGAGGACATGAGCAGCGGGAACTGCTTGGCGAGCGCAGTCTTTTGGAATTCAAAGCGTTCGTGGAGCTGTTTGGCGGCGACATCAAGCGTGCTCGACAATTTTTCGAAGAAGCGCGTGATGCGTTCGCCTTCGTTGGCGATTTCGCGGCATTCGAGTGCGAGGCGTACGAGGTTGACCGTCGTGAAGGAGAGATTGCCGCGGCCGACGGAGGTTTTTTCGCCGAAGCGGTTTTCGAAGACGCGGGTGCGGCAGCCCATGGTGGCCACTTCATAGAGAAAGCGCTGCGGGTCGTCGGCGCGCCACTTCTCGTGCTGGTTGAAGGTCGCGTCGAGGTTGACGAAGTTCGGGAAGAAGCGGTGCGACGAAACCTTGCAGGCGAGCGTATAGAGGTCGTAGTTGCGGTCGGTCGGGAGGTAGCTGACGCCGCGTTTTTTCTTCCAGATCTGAATCGGGAAAATAGCGGTTGCGCCGTTGCCGACGCCGCGGTCCGTCGTCAGGAGAATTTCGCGGATGATGCAGCGTCCTTCCGCAGAGGTGTCCGTTCCGTAGTTAATCGAGCTGAAAACGACTTGGTTACCGCCGCGGGAGTGGATCGTGTTCATGTTGTGAACGAAGGCTTCCATGGCTTGGTGAACGCGTTCCACCGTGCGGTTGATGGCTTGTTGAACGATCTTGGCTTCGCCTTCGAAAGCGTTGAGCGGGCGCGTCAGGTAGTCTTGGATTTCCGCGTTGTAGAGGTGCGAGAAATCCTTGCCCTCGTAGGCTTCCAGGACTTTGACTTCTTCGATGTAGCTCTTGCGGACGAAGGGGGCCAAATAGAAGTCAAAGGCGGGGATCGCTTGGCCGCCATGCATTTCGTTCTGCGCCGTTTCCATGGAGATACAGGCGAGGATGCTTGCCGTCTCGATGCGTTTGGCGGGGCGGGATTCGCCGTGGCCGGCAAAGAAACCGCCGTTCAGAATCTTGTCGAGCGGGTGCTGGACGCAGGTCAGCGATTTCGTCGGATAATAATCCTTGTCGTGGATGTGAATGTAGCCGCGTTTGACGGCTTCTTTGACTTCCGGGGAGAGTAGGTAGTCGTCGACGAAGGGTTTCGTCGTTTCGCTGGCGAATTTCATCATCATGCCCGCCGGGGTGTCTGCGTTCATGTTGGCATTTTCGCGCGTGACGTCGTTGGCCTTGGCTTCGATGATTTCCAGGAAGATATCGCGCGTCTTGGCCTTACGGGCAACGTTGCGCATATCGCGGTAAGCGATGTACTTACGGGCGACGTCCTTGCGCTCGGATTTCATCAATTCGTTTTCCACCAAGTCCTGGATGGCTTCGACGGACATGGCTTCGTCGCCGAGGAAGGCAATACGCTGGGCGATTTGCTGGGCGAGCGAGATGTCTTCGCCGAGTTCCGTGGCGAGCATCGCCTTTTGGATTGCGCCGATAATTTTATCGGTGTGGAAGCCGACCTTGCGGCCGTCACGCTTGATGACTGTGAGGATCATTGTCTGAGGATTTTTAGTAAGGTTAAAACTGTTTTTTGAGGGGAAGGATAGGTGGTGCCTTTGCTAAAAAAACGCAAAGTAAGTCAAAAGCCTGTTGCGAAAATCCGTTCCCGCAAGCCGGAATTTCAGCTTAATTTTTCTTCCCGATAAAATGGCGCGTAGGCGGGAAAACTTTTTTTTGCGCTTGACGATTTTCTCGAATAAAAAATGCTATTCTATATTTATTTATATATATAAATAACTAAATATATGATTACGAAAGACGAGTTGCGCTACTTGGATTTGAGCGAGGAAATTGCCGAGGATCTCAGGATTTTAGGGCATCCGCAGCGCTTGCGTATTCTCGATGCGCTTAAGCAGCAAGGGGAGTTGAGCGTGACGGAGCTCGTTCGGCGCACCAAGCTGCCGCAATCCGTGGTTTCCCAGCATTTGGCCAAGATGCGGGCGACTCATCTCGTGATTTCTCGCCGCGAATCCCGTAGCGTCGTTTACTGGCTTGCGACCGAAATCGCCTTTGTGGTCGCCGATTGTTTTCGCCGCAAATACGAAAGTTCCGTGCGTTAGCGGCTCTGCGGAGAGCTCTGAGTCCGGCGGTTAGAAAAACCGTGGGACGCGGCCTTTGACACGCTTGCGTACGCGATAAAGGGGAATTTCCCTTTCGAACAAAAATGCCGTAAGAACAACAATCCCCTGCCGGAGAAAAGGAGCTTTTGTCTTGCACTACGGTTTTTCTAAGCGTAGGCTGGTGCGTATGAGAAAAACATTGATTTGCTTAATCGGTTGTACCCTTTCATTGATTTTAGCTGCCTGCGGCGGAGGGGGAAGCGGCGGGAGCGGGGACGCCTCCGAAGAACCTATGAATACAATTCAGGTGCCTTCAACTTGGGTTTGCGTCTGGGAGAATGCCGAGACGACGACGATAAAATTTAATAGCGCGACAAGTGTTGATGACGACGGGATTCCCGCGAATTGGGAATATGTTCCTGACGCAGACGGGAAGAGCGGGGTTATGACCTTCACCTATATGAAATCTAATCCTCAGATGAAGGCCGTTATCTACTTGAGCTTTATCGACTATGGGCGGGCGAATATCAGTAGCACCGTTTATGTTGACGGAGGTGTTTATTCCCGTGAATACGGAACCGTAAGAAAGCAATAGTTTTCGCCGGAGTTTAATTTATGCGTTCCCGAGGCAGATTTTTCGGGAATGCTTTTTTACAACAAAAAATCCCGCGAGCGGACTCGCGGGATTTGTTTTTGAAGCGGGGCTTAGTGTGCGGGACCGTGGGCCTGAGCTTCGGCTTTTTTCTTCCACTTCAGGTGCTTATCCGGAAGCGTACCGCCCAATTCATAGAGCTTTTCCTTGTCGTGGACCAGAGAGTCGCGGGAATAGCCGTTGAGCGAGTATTCGTTTTGGAGCCAGATGGCTTCTTCCGGGCAGACTTCCTGGCACATGCCGCAGTAGATACAGCGGAGCATGTTGATTTCGAAAGCCTTCGGAGCCTTTTCGATGACCTCGGCGTCCGGGGCGTTGGGATCGATTTCGCCGGGCGTCACGCGGATGGCTTTCGGCGGGCAAACGAATTCGCAAAGCTGGCAGGAAACGCATTTTTCGCGTCCGTTTTGGTCTTTGACGAGGGTCGGGATGCCGCGATAGCCCTTCGGGATGGTCGGGCGTTCTTCCGGGTACTTGAGGGTGACCGGCTTGCGTAGCATGATTCCGAGCGTGATTTTCATCCCTGCGATGACTTGCGGGATGTAAAGCTTTTCCCACCAGCGGAGCGGTTTGCGCGGGATGACTTTATAATTTTGAGTAGCCATTGTCTTGAAATTTAGTTTTTCGAATCGTATTGCCGCTGCTTATTTCAGCAGGGAGTCGTAAACGCCGATGCCGATGAGGTAGGCGATGAAGTTCGCGATAGCAAACGGGAGCAGGAGCTTCCATCCGACGCGCATGACTTGGTCGAAGCGGAAACGCGGAACGGTCCAGCGGATCCAGATGATGACGAAGAGCAGGAAGATGATCTTCACGAGCATGCAGACGATACCGAGGAGCGTTGCCCAAACACCGTCGAGACCGAGCGTCGGGAGGAACGGGAATGCGTGCCAGCCGCCGAGGAAGAAGAGCGTGAAGAGCGTCGATCCGAGGATCATGTGAAGGTATTCGCCCGTGAAGAACAGACCGAATTTAAACGTTCCGTATTCCGTGTGGAAGCCGCCGACCGTGTCCGTTTCGGATTCCGGCATATCGAACGGCTGACGATTCATTTCCGCCATCAGGGCGACGAAGAAGATGATTGCCGAAAGCGGAGCGAGGATGATATTCCAAAGATTGTTTTGTTCCTGGACGATCGAGAAAAGCGAAAGCGGATTGGCGTCCGGATTGCCGCTGGTGAGCAGAACAACCGGAAGGAGCGAGAGCACCATCGAAAGCTCATAGGAAATGAGCTGGGCGCTTCCGCGGATGGAGCCGAGGAAGGGATACTTGGAGTTGGAGGCCCAGCCGCCGAGCACGACGCCGTAAACGCCGAGCGAGCTGACCGCCATGATGAACACAAAGCCCGGGTTCATATTGCAGAGCATGAGCGCCGTCTCTTTTCCCGTTTCCGGGCTGATATAAGACGTGAACGGCATCATGACGAGCGTGATAATCGCGGGGGCGAGTGCCAGGCACGGCGCCAAGCAGTAGTAGAACTTATTGACGTGTTCCGGGAGCGGTTCCTGGCGGAGGAAGAGCTTTCCGCCGTCAGCGAGCGGTTGGATAAAGCCGCAGTAAGTCAGCACTTTGCCGACGACCGGAATGGCGGCGATGAGCGGCATCGTCGTGCGGCAGGGGCCGACGCGGCCCTGTGCCCAAGCGGCGGTCTTGCGTTCGAGCAAAACCGTGTAAAGGCAACCGCCCATAATGCCGAGGACGAGTGCGACGGCGAAAATGGCCTTGAAAATCGAGCCGGTGACGGAAACGGCGTCGTCGCTTACGGGGATGTCCGGAATGCCGAGCCAAGCCTGCAGGGACGTGTCCGAGCCGTTAAACCACTCAATAAAACCTTTTGCGAATTCGTTCATGATAGAGCTTTTTCAGAGGTTATTTTCCTGCCGGCTTGTAGAGAAGCGAGCCGGTTTCGGGGAAGGCGAGCTTTGCCCACGGGGAAGCGTCCAGGAGAACGCCGTCTGCGGGGATCGAAGCGAATTCCAAGCCCGCGAGCGCTGCGCAGTCCTTGTTCATGCTCAGCCAAATTGTTTCCACGGAAGCGTCCGTAATCGTACGTGCGGCGAGGGCTGCGATGACATCGAGCTCGTTGTGCGTTCCCGCAATGCCCGGGATTGCGGCGTCGAAGCGCTGCAGGCGGAATTGCTGGTTGACGAAAGAGCCGGACTTTTCGAAGACCGTGCGTCCGGAGAGGACGACCGTCGCTTCTTCCGAGGTGGCGTTTTTGTGCGTGCCGAGGTAGATGATATCAACCTTCTTGAGCTGCTTGGCGTCCAGGCCCTGTTCGAGGAGGTCTTCGCCGCAGACGAACACGGTTTTGACTTCCCCGGCGTCAATGGCGGCACCGAGCTTTGCCACGGAGGCGGATTCAAAATCTTTAACGAGGCCGGAAACGAGCGCGCCGCGGCGGTTGGGCGTGCGGTCTTCCGAAATCAGGAAACCGTCGTTTTCCGCGAGCGTTTGCGTCAGATAAACGTCTCCGCCGAAGGAAGCGGCGAGCGTTTTCAGCGCCCACTGTTCTTCGAGGCTCATTTTGCCGGAAGCGACGAAAGCGGGTTTGCCGGCGGAGAGCAGGGCGCGGGCGGCGTCGATGGCTTCGTCAAAGTCGACGGAGCTTTCCCCGCGGCGCGTTCCCGTGAGGCGGTTTTCGTCGTCAACGGTCTTGTAAATCATGCGGCCGGAGTCGCTCATCCAGGTGTCGTTGACGCTGTCGTTGCGGCGCGGCGTGATGCGGTAAATTTTCCCTTCGCGGGACCAGACGGTCGTGTTGACGCCGACGCTGGATTCCGTGCAGATGCTCTTGGTTTGTTTGAGGAACCACACGCGCATTTTGAAGCGGAAGTCCTTGCTCGTGAGGGCGCCGACCGGGCAGATGTCCACGACGTTCATCGAGTAATTGCCGTCGAGTTCCTGTCCCGGGTAGCAGTCGATTTGGGTCATCGAACCGCGTTGGATCGGTCCGAGAATCGGGCGTTTGAGAATTTCGCGGCAGAAGCGGACGCAACGGCGGCAGAGAATGCAACGCTCGTTGTTGATGAGGACGCGCGGGCCGACGCTTTTGTTGCGCGGCTTGACGTTTTTGGCGTCGCGGTAGCGCGATTTGCCGTTTCCGTAGTCCGCCGAGAACGCCTGAAGCGTGCATTCGCCGGCCTGGTCGCAAATCGGGCAGTCGAGCGGGTGGTTTGCCAAAAGGAATTCCGTGACGCTGGCGCGGCTCGTTTGTACCATCGGCGATTTCGTCTTCATGTGAAGATTCGGCGAAACCGAGGTGCCGCAGGCGATTGCGGGCTTGGGCATCCAACCGATTTTCGGCGAGCCGTCTTCGTTCAGCACCGGAGCTCCCATGGCGCGGTCGCGCATCGGCATCCCGATTTCGACGAGGCACATGCGGCAGGTTCCCGCCATTTCCAATTTGGGGTGGTAACAATAATGCGGAATTTCGATTCCGACGCTCTTGGCGGCTTCGACGAGATTCTGCTTGGCGGCGACTTGGTAGTCTTTGCCGTCAATATTGATGGTGACTAAATTCGGCTGTTCTTCGGACATGGAAAATTCAAAAATGCTTTCGCAAGCATATTCCTCCGAGCCGTTTCTTGCAAGGAAAGAAGTAAGCGCCGGGAAAAGCGAAAATCGTCGCCGGGCGGACTTCTCTTCCGGGCTTTTTCGGCGGAAGTTGCTTTTCTTTTTGCGCCGGGAGTGGCACAATCGGAGAAACTTGTTTTAACCTTCCGACTTAAATAAAAATGGGACTCTTCAATGCATTACTCGGGAACGCCTCTCAGGTTTCCGTCGAACAGCTGACCGCCGAATACGGTGAAAAACTCCTCATCGAGGGAGAAGTTATCGAACTCGGGTTCAAACTTTTCCGCGACGTTTACATGTTTACTAACAAGCGCCTGATTCTCGTGGATCGCCAAGGGCTGACCGGACACAAAATCGAATACCGCTCCGTTCTCTACAAGAGCATTGCCCGATTCAGTTTGGAAACGGCGGGGCACTTTGACCTCGACGCCGAGCTTAAGGTTTGGATCTCCGGTGAAGATATCCCGACCATCAGCAAGCGTTTCAGCAAAGACGTCAACATTTATGAAGTGCAAAAGGTGCTCGCCCGCCACGTTTTGAACTAAGACCAGACTCACCCTTTTATGAAAAAGCTCCTTGTTGCTCTCGCAATCGCCTGTTTCGCGGCATTGCCCGCCGAGGCAGGCGTCCGACTCGCAGACGGGCAGGACCGCGCGGAGGCTTCCGTCGCCGAGAACATTTCCGTCATCGTATTGGTGCGCGATGCTTCCGGGAAAAATCTTTTCCGCGACGTTCGGGAAAGCATCGCTTCGACGGCGCTCGGCTTGCTGGCCGCGACCGGAGCCCAAGCGCAATCGCTCGATTTCTTAAAGACTGCCGAACCCGCCGCGGCCGGAACGCGGGAAGCCCGCCTGGCGGCCCTCTCGCCTGCCGAAGCCATGGAACTCACCAGTGCCGATTATGCGCTCGTGCTGCAACTTGCCGCGCCGATTGAAACCGCCCGCGGCGGGACGATTTACGCGCGCCAAAACGTGTTCTATACGCTCTTTTCCGCCGAAGGAAAGGCCGTTGACTCCGGACGCATCTCGAAGCTTTTCGACGCTCCTGTCGTTGATGCCGCTTTGCGCGGAATCCGTGCCGGGGAAGTTGCAGAGCTGGCCGTTGCCGAGCTCGAAAAGAAGATTGCCGAGCGCAAGGTCGTTTTGAAAAAGACGCCGGCGGCACAAGTCGGAGAAACCGAAATTGTCGCCCTTGTCGAGTCGATGTTTTTCCCGCAGGTAATCGAAAACAAGGACGGGACGTTCTCCGTCGCGGAAACGCAGGCCACGGTGAGCTTCCCCGGCGTGACGCTCAAAATCGGCGGGCTTGATTACACGCTGGCGAAGGACGGGACTCCGACTAAGCTTAAGTTGCCGCTCGGCCGCATGCTCTTTGTTTCCGCTTCGCACCGCGATATCGAGCCGCTCAACCGCACGATTAAAATCGAAAAAGCCGGTGAAAAAATCGTCCTTCCGCTCACGCTTTCCAAGGTCGCCCGGGAACGGTGGATGAAGGACTTGGAGGAGCTTTCGGGGATTGTCGCCAAGCAAAAGCTCAATGCCGCGGAAGTGAGCCGTATTCGCGCGATTGCGAAGTTTTGGGAAAATTCGGGGATGAAGGTTTCCAATAACACAACACGCAAAATCCTGCACGAAACCAAGAGCGAAGTGCGGGAACTCGAAGAAGCGAGCGCAGAATAATGGACGCAAACGACGCCGTTTACGATATTGCCGTTGTCGGACTCGGGCCGGCGGGCGCGACGCTTTGCCGCCTGCTTGACCCGCGTTTCCGCGTTATCGCGTTTGACCGTAAGGCTTCCGATCCTGCGGCACCGGGATTTCGTAAGCCTTGCGGCGGCCTGCTCGCGGAAGATGCCCAGCTGGCGCTTTCGCGTCAGGGGTTGGCGCTTCCGAACGAGGTGCTTGCCGATCCGCAGCTTTTTTCCGTTCGTACCATCGATCTTTGCCGCAAGCTTGAACGGACTTATCGGCGTTTCTATATCAATATGGACCGCCACAAATTCGATTTGTGGTTGAAATCGCTTATTCCGGCAGGCGTTGAAGTGCATCATGACGCCTCCGTGCGGGCATTTTCGCGGGAAGCCGACAGCCTTTGGCGGATTCGCTATTTCGAAAACGGAGAAGAAAAATCCGTCCGTGCACGCACAATCGCGGGGGCCGACGGCGCAGCCTCGCTTGTCCGAAAAACGCTTTTCCCGAAGCACAAAATTCGCAGCTATACCGCCGTCCAACAGTGGTTCAAGGACGAACAAGCCGCACCGCTCTACGCTTGCTTCTTTGACGAACGCCTCACCGACTGCTACGGCTGGGCGGTGTCGAAAGACGGCGAACTCGTATTTGGTGCGGCATTCCCCCGTGAAAATGCTTCGCGCGCTTACGAGCTTTTGCGGGAACGTGCCGGACAATTCGGCTTCGTTTTGAAAGATCCGTTGCGCACGGAAGCCTGCCAGGTTCTGCGTCCGGAACGTGCCCGCGATTTTCGCGTTGGAACTCCGGAAGGAGCTTTCCTGCTTGGGGAAGCCGCCGGTTTCATTTCGCCGAGCTCGCTCGAAGGCATGAGCTATGCCTTGGATTCCGCAGAAAAATTGGCTGCGATTTTCAATGCCGGCGGAAAAGATTGCGACGTCGCGAGCCTGTTCGGGCAATACCGCGCGGGAACACGTAAAATCCGTCTCAAGCTTCTGACGAAGATTTTGAAAAATCCTTTCATGTACAACCCGCAATTGCGGACGCTCGTCATGAAGTCCGGCATCACGGCGATTTAGCTCGTAAATCTCCGCACGGCGTAGACTTTTTCTCGGATCCATTTTCACCCTACTCAAAAAGAAGTTTCGGAGAGGAAGCTCCTTTCCCCAACACCCAGCTGGAACACTCATACGTGTTTTTATCGAGAATCTCTCCTTGCCAAGCATAACCTTTGGCCCATACGTAAATATACTTCTCGTCTTCTATGTAAACATTGGGAGGACGATGAAAGGCAATCTGTCGGCGCACCGCGCGAAGAAAATCAGCTCCCGTAGCTCCTTGGTGGAGGTTTTTCAATTTTACGCCGGGCGTCTTTCCTAAAAAATTCGCAATCAAAGGGCTGATTTGCCTTAGAACGAACTCTTTTTCGGTCTCACCGGGAGCTAAAATCCAATTGTCCTTCGTGGACTCTGTTTTTGTCGTGAAAACGTTGGTAAAGGCTCCGTCGTTGTTTTCTTGAGTCTCTTCGGAAGATTTTCCGAAAAACAATGCGTAAAGTGCGAGAAACAACAGACAAATCCACTCACAATAAGATAAGTCTTCCATGTACCAAACATCGCAACTCTCCTTATAAAGATTTTGAAAATATCTTCGCTTTCTACTTTGTTTTTACTCTTGGCGACGGCGCTTTAGCCACAGGAAAATTCCGGCGGAGCAGGCAAAAATCACTGCAAGCGGGAGAACCCAAGTAACGTGCCGGCAGAGCGATTGCGAAGAAATCGATTGGGGCGAAGATTTCTGTTTCCCGGTATTCGTCGGGGAGTCCAACCCTAGTTCCTTTTCCTTTTGTTGTGCTTCTAAGAGCGATTTCCGTTTTAGGGCAAGCTCAGCTTCTCTTCGCTCGATTTCTTCGCTTGAACGTATCTTGAGTTTACCGTCAATTAAGCTCTCTCCGCGCGCAGCACGGACTTCGTTACGTTTGCTAATCGCTTCCGCGAACCAGTTTTCGTAATATCCGGGGGAGACGGGCTTTACAAATTCCTCCCGGAGTCCGTCCGAAACGAGAAACCACTTTCCGGATTTGGAATCATGCTCAAAATCGAAAAGTAGAACCTTCGTCCCAGGGGTACGTCTAAAAGCCCAGTGAGGAGCAATTTTTACGGATAAATTCCCTTCGGGATTCGTTGATACGCTAAAATAGGCCTGGTCGAACATGCGAGAGTCCCGGAAAATATCCGTTACGCTTCCGCTTAGACTTGTCGCGAGTGCGCAGAGTGCAAGTACTGCAATGATTTTTTCAGTATTCATTCGTATATTCAAAAGAAGTTTGTCTTTCTTGATGAGGTTTTTGCCTGCACGAAATCTCTACAAGCCCAAGCCCTATTGGCGGGGTTAAGGCGAATCCGGCTAATGAAGTAGTGGGAGAGTACAGGTTTCACGTCGCAGACCACATACTTGTAATCCGTGTAGGCCTCCTATTTCTTTTTCTTGGTCTTACAGGTGCAATATCGTCTCCAGATAAAAAGTGCGCCGAGGATTGCGATTAGCCCCAAAACTCCTCCGGCAACATTATAAGCGATTGATTCCGGTTCGGACGCGGGAACATCCGCGCTTTCATGATTGTTCGATGAGTTTGAACGCACTTCGCTCTCCGTTTGTTCGGGCGAATCTTTGTAAACAAATTCCTTTATCGGGAAATCTTCCGGTTTCTTTCCGGGCTTGTGCGGCGTGAGAATCAGCGTTTCCCCGTCGTCCGAAACCGAATAAGAAAGCCGGTCGTCCGGATGTGTAAAACGGAGGTCACACCTTCTAAGAAACGTCTGAAGCGGTTCCTGCGGAAGAGATTGGGGATTTCGGGGCAATCCCTTCCGAAAATCAATTTCGTAAATTTTTTCGGGCTGGCGAGGTCTGAGCGAATTAAATGCAATCCAGCATTTTTTATCACTCGTTGAGACGATTGCTAATTTTACCCCTAAAATGGCATCGCTCCGTGAAACGATTCCGTCTTTCTTCGTTTCGAGATAAAAGTATCCGGCGTAAACGTATCCTCCTCGAATTCGTTGTGTTTCATTTTCCGGGGTCAGTCCCTGTTTGTAAATTTCTATAATGGAGATTTGCATATTCCCACTGGTTGCGCTATCGACGACAACATGCCGATCTGCGTCGGATGCAATTTCTTCTAAGGAATAGCAAAATTCTCCTAATTTTCGAACGACGGCGGGTTCTTGTGAGGCCATTGCCAACAGCGTCAAAGAGAGTCCCGACAACAAAGCAAATAGTATTTTCATTTTCCTATAATTTTGCATTCGACAGTTGTTTTCGTTTTTACGCGACAGCCTCGATTCAATTCTTTGAGACCAAGGGAGAACGCATCTTTTGCTAGACAAGAAGAATATCCGTCAACAGACAACTTTTCCCATTCTCCGATAGACAGAAAAGGACCTGTCCCATAGCTCGGATCGTAATATTCTGTCCCATCGAAAGTAGGGATGCTCACAAGTGAATGATTGGAAAATCTCGAATGAGGATTCGAAACGTTTTGCCCTACGATTCCGGTCGCATCCACTAACGAAGCTTGGTTCCCCATGTAGGATTCGTAATCTTCTTTTTTTTCAAAAAGTGCGTAAGGATAATTCTTCTCCGAAGTCGTAGCATTTTTAAGTGTGTAGTTCTTAATTATAAATTCTTCGTCCTTGTCATTTGGAGCAACATCAACAATCGAAGCACTTATCTTTTGGAGGCGTATTGAGGATGTCAGCAACTGCGCCCAGGCGTAGCACTTCCCATCAGCCTCTTTAATCAATTCATTCGTCGTAAAGTAGCCATGGTCATTTACGAGTGCTTTATCTCCCCAATATTTCATTGGGGTTCCGTCGCGGCGGCAGAGATTGGCGGGATCGGAGCCGGTGGAAAACTTGCTCCAGATGCCCGCAACGATATCCTCGTCCGCGCTTTTCCCGTGACAAGCGGAACAGGCGACCCAAAACAGCGTTTCTTGGGCGAGCCCTGTTTGCGGTGTGCCTCGCGTGAAGTAGATTTCGTGAGTGCTGGAGCCGGCGTCTTCCCAGGTTTCGGAATCGTGGCGGACAGACCAAGTGACTTGCACATTTTCGAAGTAGCCGACTGTTCCCGCAGGAACCGGAGCGGGAATCGAAAAGCCTTTTCCGCGTTCAGCCCACGGAAGCGTATAGGTTTTTGTCGAATTACCTAAGGTAACTTGCGCCCGAATCGCCGTCGGCGGAGTTGTCTCCGGCGCGTTGAATGTAGGAATCAGCTTGAGATTCGACCCGCTCGAAAATGCGACCGGATTCGCTTGGCGGTTCCGCGAACTCTCCCAATCGCTTCCCGTAAACGCCGCACCGCTGTCCTGTGTCACCTTAAATTCTTGGCCGCCGATATCCGCATTCCAATCGACTTTGATTACTTCGAAGGCTTCGAGGAGCGCAACACTTCCGACAAGCGGACCGCTTGTTCCGGAACTGCCTGCGTCAAACGAAAGGACTAGCGTTCCGCGTTCGTTTACTTCAAATGTCAGGGACGCTTCGTGGACTTCGCCTTCCGAATTGGACTTCGGTGCCGTGAAGCT
>JAFYWY010000027.1 GCA_017546455.1 Opitutales bacterium | reverse complement strand
GTCGGCGGGGACCAGGGAATAGGCGGGTGTTTCTCCGCCGCGCATGACGCGTTCGGCGAGGGCCGTGCGGTCGATCGCCAGGGAGAGGGCCCGGCGGACGCGCGGGTCGTTCAGCGGCGGCTTGGCGCAGTTGATACGGATGAATGCGGTGGAAAGATAGGGATCGAGGCGGAGGGCGGGGGCGTTTTGTTCGCGCAGAACGGGGACGCGTGACGGCGGGACGGTATTGGTGATGTGGTATTGCCCGTCGTTGAAGGCGGTTTCCTCGGCGAATTGGTCTTCGACGGCGTCGAATCGGATGCCGTCGAGCGTGACGTTACGGGCGTCCCAGTACTGTGGATTTTTTTCGGCTTCGATGCGGTAGGCGACACGCCAGGAGCGGAGGCGGAACGGACCGCTGCCGACAAAGTTTTCGGGGCGCGTCCAAAGCGTGGATCGAGAGTCGATTTCGCCGAAGCGCAGAATGGTGTGTGCGGGTACGACGCTCCAGCTGGAGTGGCAGGCGAGTGCGAGAAAGTACGGGCAGGGGTTTTCCAGCTCGACGACGAGTGTGTGCGGGTCGGGCGCGGAAAAGCCGACTTGCGAAAAATCGTTTAGCGTGCCGTTTGCGAAGGCGCGGGCGTTTTTCACCGGAGCGAAAAACAGGGAAGCGCAGGGCGAGGCGAGCTTCGGCGAGAGGATGCGGCGGAAGGAGAAAAGGAAGTCGTCGGCGACGATGTTTTTCCCGTCGGAAAACTTGGCGTCCGCGCGCAGGCGGAAAGTCCAGCGCAGGCCGTCTTCGGAAACGCTCCAGGATTCTGCGATTGCGGGGACCGGTTCCAGTGTTTTCGGGTCGTAGCGCACGAGGCCTTCGAAGAGCGCGAGCATAATGCGGTTTTCGATGACACCGGGCTGCGCGAACTGCGGGTCCAAGGCGGAGGGCTCGCCGCCGTTGTTGAGGAGGAGGATGCCTTGTTCCGCCGCCGTTTCCGCGGGAACTTTGCGTTCTCCGCAGGCGGGCAGGCAACAGAGGGCGGCGAGTGCGATTCCCGCCGAAATCGAGGTAATGAGTGTGCGTTTAAGCATCGTTGCGGCGGGTGAGGGTTGCGCGGGCGATATTCAGATTTTCTTCCGTATCCGCTTGGATTTGGAGGATGTCGCCGGCGTGGACTTGCGTTGAGCCGATGGGCGTGAGAAAACCGCTGCCGCGTTTAATCATGACGACAAGTACGCCGCGCGGGAAGGCGAGTTCGGCGAGGGTTTTTCCGGCACCGAAGTGTTTGTCGCCGATGCGGATTTCTGCGATTGCGGTGTTGATTTCCTCCACGTCTTTATCGAAGGCTGAGGTGCTCGGAGCTTCGGCTTCTTGGGCGAGCCCGAGGCGGTTGGCGGCGGCAAAAAACGTTGTTCCCTGAATGATCAGCGAGGAGACGGAAATGAAGAACACCGTGTTGAAAATGAGTTTCGCGGTCGTGTCGTCAAAGCCCGGTGTCGTTAGCGGAATCAATGCGAAGACGATCGGCACGGCGCCGCGCAGACCGACCCAGGAGGTGAAGGAAAACACCCGCCAGCCGGGGCGGAAGGGTGCGAGGCAGGCGCCGACGGCGAGAGGGCGGGCGACGAAAATCAGGAAGAGCGAAATCAGAATTCCGCCGAATGCGACTGCGCGGATGGAGTCCAGGTCGGCAAAGAGGCCGAGCATGAGGAAGAGCAAGATTTGCATCAGCCAGGCAAAGCCGTCGTAGAATTTTGCAATCAGGGTTTTGTGGACGAATTTGGCGTTGCCGAGAATCATCCCCGCGATGTAAACGGCGAGGAAGCCGTTGCCGTGCAGGGTCTGGGTCGCCGAAAAGGTGAAAGCCATCAGCGCGACCATCATGACGGGGTAAAGCCCTTCGACGAGGAGATTAATGCGGTTGATGATGCGGACGAGGATTTTCCCGAAAAGCGTTCCCGCCGCCGCGCCGATGCCGAGGTTGATGAGCACGTCGGGCACGACGCTCCAGAGCGACTGTGCTTCCGTCCCGGAGTGGGTGGCCGCGATGTAGGAGACGAGGCTCGCCGTCAGGACGTACGCCATCGGATCGTTCGAGCCGGATTCCAATTCCAAAAGCGGGCGCAAATTGTGTTTGAGTGCAGTGTTTTTGCTGCGGAAAATCGAAAAGACGGAGGCGGCGTCGGTGGAGGAAACAATTGAGCCGAGCAGGAGCGATTCCGCGAAGCTGAAATTCAGCGGCACCCATTCAAGAGCGGAGACCCCGTAGATGAAAGCGCCGAGAAAGAGCGCGGTGAGCAAAACGCCGAAGGTCGCGAGAATGCCTCCGCGGACGGCGACCGGGCGGATGTCGGCATATTTGGTGTCTAAACCGCCGGAGAAAAGGATGAATACGAGGGCGAGTTCGCCGAGCAGACTTAGCGCCGAAGAGTCCGTAAAGCTGATGCGCTCGCCGCAAAGCAAGCCGATGCCCAAGAACAAAAGCAGGAGCGGCGCCCCGAGCTTGTCGGTTGCTTTTCCCGCGAAAATGCTTCCGAGCAGGAGGAGAGAGCCGATGAGCAGGTAATTGTCGGGCGTAAATGTCATGCGGGGAGATTAAGCGTTAAGGCTTTCCCGATAAATCCAAAATTTCGGGAACGCCGGAGGCGAGCTTGTCGCTCGCCAATTGCGAATCCCGAATTCCGAGTTCCGAATGATCACATTAGCGCCAAAGCGCCGAAAAGCGACATGGGGACTACGTTCATGCGTCCGCGGTACATACCCTTTCCCGTAGGCAAATTTCTAAAAAACGAATTTCTAGAGCTTGCTGTAAGCATTCGGGATTCGGCATTTGCCATTGGCAATTGCTTATCCGGGCCCGCCTTATTGTTCCGCCGTGAGTGCCGTATCGGTCTCTGTCTTTTTCGGAACGATACAGTAGCGGAGGTAGAGCCCGAGGATGGCAACGATAAGTGTTTCGGGGAGCGTTTCCCAGACGTTACGGAAGGCGTCGGAGGCAAGGAATGCCGTCAGCGGTGTTTCGTAATCCGAAAGTTTCGGAATCAGAAGCGGGAACACGAGCGCGACGAACGAAATGATTACGGTCGGGACGATTTTTTTAATGCGATTGATGCGGATGAGCATCCAAATGCAAATTACGACTATAGCGACAATCGCGGCGGCATCGACTATTGGGCTGCAGTAGTAGCTTATGCCGGTGAAGAGGCTCGACAAATCCGAGTTAAAGTTGGCTATCAGGGTTGTTGCCGTCAATGCAATCGTCAGTTTGTCACGGGTTTGCTTCGCCAGTTCGTAGAAGCCCAGCAAATATAAAATGTAAGTAAGGGATTTCAATGCGCGCAAACGCGGAAAGTCTCCGACGAGGTCTGCGTATAAATCTTCCGGGGCAAAGAAGGAGTCGGCAATTTCGAGACAAAAATTGGCAAGGACGTACGGAGTTAAAAGCAGGAAGTATTTTTTTAGGAGCGAGTGCATTTTGGCGATAATTCTTGTGTTTTTTTTCGTGTGCGCAAGTCAGGATGTGCCCGGGTGGGCGGATCCGGTGAAATGCTTTGCCGGGAACGAAATTAGCCGTTGCGACAGGCTTTGCGGGTGTATTAGTTTTTCTGTTTAGGTAATGCAAGGATGAGGCTCGCTCTATGTATATTTCGCTACTTCCCGTACGGAGGCCTGCAAAAGGATTTTTTGCGGGTGGCGCGTGAGT
>JAFYWY010000026.1 GCA_017546455.1 Opitutales bacterium | reverse complement strand
TCACTTCTTCCGGACGTTCGTCCACGAGCAACACAATGAGCTTGGCCTTCGGTTTGTTTTTCAAAATCGAATTCGCCATCGTCTGCAGGAGAATGGTCTTCCCGACGCGCGGCGGCGCCACAATGAGACCGCGTTGTCCCAAACCGATCGGGCAAAGCAAATCCACGCAGCGCATGGAAAGATTGTTCGTCGCATCCGGTTCCATTTCGAGCATGATGCGTTCCGTCGGATAGTACGGCGTGAGCTCGGTAAAGGGCGTGAGGTGCTTAATTTCTTCCGGCGGCGTCCCCATGATGGAGTTGACGGCAACGACGATGGGCGCGGTTTCGCCCGGCATCGGCGGATAAACAATCGTGCTCAGTTCGTGACCGCGTTGGAGCGAATACTTGCGAATGAAGCTTGCGGGCACGAAAGCAGACAGCTCACGTACGCAGTAATTGTCTGCCGTGTAAAGCAACAATCCGTTGCCGTTGGCAAGCAATTCGAGCGTCCCGGCGAGTTCGATCGGGCGGTCGGCTTCGAAAGCTGCGGCAAGAATCTTGCGAATCAGCGGACGGCGCTGCGGATTGCGGAAGACCGGAATATTGAATTCGCCGGCGAGCTTAATCAGCTCGTTCATCGGCAAATCGTAAATTTCGTTGAAGTTCAGCGCTTCACCCGGCGTGCAAGGCACCAGCTTTTCGACCGGCTTTACGGGAGCGGCTTCGGCACCTTCTTCTCCGGAAGGAACGGGCGCAGCGGGCATTTCCTTTACCAGCTTCACCGTGTGGCGCGCCTTGGCTTCCAAGTCCAGCAGGAAAGCTTCTTCCTTGAGCTTGTTGTAGTCGAAAGAATTCCCGAGATCGAGCGTACCGACCTCCGAAGAATCCGCATTCGACAACGCACCCCAAGCCGGCTTCTGAACATTCGAGCGGTCTTTGAACTTGTCAAAGCGTCCCTGCGCATTGAATTTTCCGGCCTGGAATTTTTCCTTCTTCGGCTGAGGCTGAAAACGCGCCTTAAAATCCTTTTGAGCGTTATTGTTATTGGCCGGCTGCGGCGCATTCCCGCCGTCGCGCGGACGGAACGCCCCGTTTTGCGGACGCGGACCGCGATCCTGCGGATTGAATTTCTGCGTCTGGCGCTTCTCCCAACGTTCCCCGCGGCCAAAGAATCCGCCGCGCTTCCCGCCGTCACGCCCTTCCTCCGCATTATCGCCTTCGGGTGTCGGCGACGATTCGACCGGAGCAGCCTCGACTTTCTCCGCATCGTCATCCTTCCCGGCCGGAGCTTCGGACGCATCCTCTTCCGGCGAATACACGCTTTCCGTCAACGGCGCAATCGGGCGCTCCGGCGAAAGCTGCGGACGCGCATCGCCGGCGGGCAAAGCGACCTTCTCCGGAGCTTTTTCCGCAGGAGTGTCGTGAGCGGGAGTGATTTCGTCATCCGGGTCAAAGGAAAAAAGCGGTGCCGCTTTCGCGCTTGCGGGTGCCTCGGTATCGGCAGTCTCACTTGCAGCCTTCGGCTTGCGGCCGCGCTTTGCGGGTGCCTTGGCGACGGCTTCGCCTTCCGGCGCAGAGGCTTTGCGCGGGCGACCGCGTTTGGCCGGCTTTTTTGCTTCTTCAAGCGGTAACGAGGGGATGGCTTCTTCTTCCATGTCAGTTCAAAAATTCGGTGATAAAAAATTGGATCTGTGCTTCTAAAAATTCGGGAGAGCCGTCATTGAACAGGCAATAATCCGCCCGCCGGATTTTTTCTTCAAGCGGCAATTGCGCCGCCATCCGGGAACGCGCCTGCTCGCGCGGCAAACCGCGCTTTTCGAGACGCTCCAGCTGAACGGCTTCCGAACACGCCAAACAGAGCGTGCAGTCGAATGCGCCTTCAAGCTGTTTTTCAAAAAGTAAGGGAATCTCGACAACGCAGTTTTCTCCGCGTGATTCCGCCGCCTGCGCCCGTTCCCTCCAAGCGTTTTCGATGCGCGGATGCATGAATGCCTCCAAATCTTCCCGCGCCCGGGGATCCGAAAAAACAATCTTTGCCAAACGCGCGCGATCGATGACTCCCGCCGGAGCGCAATCTTTCCCGAAGCGCTTAACCACAAAATCGACGGCGGCAGAACCGGATAGAATTTCATGTCCGAGAGCGTCCGCGCTAAGCGTCGTAAAATGGTGGTTTCGGAAGGCCGTTAACGCCGTGGATTTGCCGCAGCCGATGCCCCCCGTCAAAGCAATTTTCATAAAAGAAAAATTTGGGAGATCGAAATTAAAAACCAAGCGCACAAAGGACACAGGCAAACGCGCTTAGTATCACCTATCATGAAGAAGCAGCCCCGCTATGGCAATAGCGAATTCGGGGCGACACAGCCCGACTTTCAACCAATAACGCCAAACACCAAACAAAACTACCCGAAGAGCAATATTTGGGAAAAACGAAAAATGTCCCTTGATGCCCCGTATCTCCGTGAGAAAATCTGAGTGTAAAAACTCTCACGGAGACACAAAGACACAGAGAGCTGTGAGATAAACGAAAAATGTCCCCGCTGTTCCGCGAGGACACTTTCTTTAATGCGACCTATAGAAATTCCTTTTTTAGATCCGCTTTCAAGTGCTCTTCCATCCTGTTCGTCAAACCATGTGCACCGAAGGTGCACTACATGGGATAACCGCGGATGCAGGCAAAGCCGAAACCCGCGGATAGGGAGCCTTGCCGCCATGCGCCGCTAAGCGACAATAATGTGTCCTTGAGCCTCCTGCGGCACAATGGAACGAACGATGCGCTCTTTTTCGTAGGTAAATATCTAAAAACGAATTTTAGCCTTTGCGTGCGATACGCTTACCCGACACCAAAACAACCCGATCCGAAACATTTCCACCACAAGCTTAGTAAGCCCGCAAGAACCGACTCTACGAACTGAATTACACAAAATTCATTTGACAATTTTCGCTAAACAAATATCTCTTGCGTCTCTAAATGTATAAAACACAAGAAGATAAAAAAATGAAAACAACTACCCCGATTGAAAAACACCGCGGACGTTACTTGCCGTGGGCGGCGGGAAGCGTCGCATTCCTCGGACTCGCCGGAACGCTTTGGGCGCTTTCCGAAGTCTTAGAAAACGATACCGACGGCGACGGATGGACCGATGCCGAAGAAATTGTTGCGGGAACCGATCCCGCAGACGAAACCGATCCTTGGGATTCCGACAGCGACGGAATCGCCGATTATCTCGAGTTTGCCGACGGGACCGACCCGCTCGACCCGAACGATCCGCCGCGAATCCGAAAAAGCGTGCTCACGTACAGCGTCGCCGTAGCAGGCAACAAAGCAGAAAACATCTCGCTGGAGTCTCTGAAATCGGGATCGCAACAAAACATGTACCACAACACGGCGTGGTTCGGGAAGCGTTTGAGCTACACCTTTTTTAGACCGACAGCAGACTCAAAATGGAAAGCCCTCAACGGCAACGAAATCGAATATTGGTCCACGGGGTATTATGACTTACTCGCCCGAAACGGCAGCTCCGGCATCGCCATTACCGTAGAAAACGTTCCCTCCGGAAAATACACGCTCAAATGGAAACATATGCAACGTCCGGACGGCGGGAGTACCGGCTACACGGTGAGCGTTTCCGGAGCGGCAACGGCGTCGAAACGTTTTACGGCACCGAAGTCTAATTCGGAAGGCGAAGTCCGCGAAGCGTCCCTGACGTTTGAAGTAAGCGAACGCGGAACGCTCGTGCTTTCGTTTGACGCGGGCAGTTCCGGAACGAGCGGTCCGCTTGTCGGAAGTATTGCGCTCCTCGAAGCCTTCGAAGTAATCAAAGTTGATTGGAATGCGGATATCGGCGGCCAAGAATTTGCGGTGACGCAGGATAATGGTGCGGCGTTTACGGGAAGCGACTGGGAAAGCTCGCGGAAACGCCAAGCGAATCCGGTCGCATTTCAAAGCGGCTCAAATCTGAAGCTAATTCCGACGTTTAACAATCCGGGAAGCTCTCCGCCAACGGCGATTCGGGCGCAAGTCTCCTTAGGTAATTCGACAAAAACCTATACGCTCCCGTGGGCTGAACGCGGGAAAGGCCTTTCGATCCCCGCTCCGGTTCCTGCGGGAACAGTCGGATACTTCGAAAATGTGCATGTCACTTGGTCTGTCAGTCACGATTCCGATACCTGGGAAGAAGTCGGCACAAGCACGCACGAAATCTACTTCACGCGCGGTGCGCCGCAGGCAGGGCTCGCCCAAGAAACGCTGTTTTGGGTCGCCTGTTCCGCTTGTCACGGGAAAAGCGCGGACGAGGATATCGTTGCGGGCATCTGGAGCAAGTTTTCCTCCGGCTCCGGTCCCGCCAATCTCTGCCGCCGCGACGGCACCCCAATGAAATATTGGGGAGAGAAAGCACTAAATGACTTAGACCATTATTTTACTGTATCCGAGTTAATTGCAGAAGCAGACGGAAAGTGTGGCGCTTGGGCAAGGCTGCTAATAGCGACTTTAAAATTGAACAATATTCCAAGGCTATCGTGTCTTGATATTCGTTCTATCTATACCGAAACCGATGGAACGGATTTGCGAGGAAACGAGAATAGAGACGGTTTAATCGTAAAAAATTATCGGTTTGATTCCGTTCCCGCTTATCCGGAGAGTGAATACACTCACGACCTTTACAGTCCCTACGTAGATGTTGCGCTTTATCCCGGATATGCTCTTGATGCGAATGGAATTCCCGGGCAATCAAATGCAAATCCATGGTCACAATTTGCAAATCATGCCGTGGTTCAAGTGGAAAGTACAATTTTAGATCCGTCATACGGACTTAAAGCGAACGACTTAACGGCATGGAAAAATGCATCAATAGCCGGGTTTTCTCGAGGTTGGAAAATCCGAAAGCCTCTTGCCGACAAAAACGAGCTTGTCTATATCGAAGGGGAATAAACAGCGATGAGTAAAATTTGTATTGGCTCAATTGCCGCCTCTGCGCCGTTTCTGATTCTTTCGGGCGTGCTTCAGGCTGAAATCATCAACGAGTTTTCCTACGGAGAAGAAACGTACTACTTTGATTGGTCGGGCACTTTGCCTCCGGCAGAAATAAAGCATGTTTCCGGATTATCCGGAAAGCTTTCTCTGCACGTTCGAGATAAGCAAGGCGCATCACGCTTAATCTTCTCGGAGTCACATCCGGCGTTTTTTGTCAACGGAACTCTGCCGGGGCAAGCACGGATTACGAGTCTCGTTTTTGACGGAGCCCATGCTTGGTTTACACAAAAAACAAACGACTTCAGGACTGAAATATTTTGCATCGATGTGAATTCCGAAAATCCGTCGAAGCAGAGACTCCCTTGGGCTTTCGGAACCGGCGGGATGTTGGAAAGCGGTGCTCGATTTGAATATAAGGACGGAAAGCCTGTTCTCATTGTTAAACGGCATTGGAATTATGAGCAAGATATCCAACACGAATTTATTCCTTTAGGCGGAAACAAGTGGCTGGAGGTCTCTGATGGCCTCAATGAAATATTTGTTTGCCCTAAAAACGGTTTGGAGTGGGATGAGTGGATTGCCCACAACACCCGTAAGCGAAACGAGTTGCGCCTAAAACAAGATCCGAAAGCAACGCTTTATCCAATGCCTAAGGGCAAAAGCCTTATGGGTGTTCTACTGGAACATCCGGAAAGAATTGATGACTTTCTGAAGACTAAGGTAATTACAGAAGAATACGCCAAAGAAATTCGAAGGCTTGCCCGCGCCAAGACGCGAAGCTCTAAGCCGGCACCTCTTCCTCAAGCTCAAAACGAAAAGGAAAAAATATGCAATGATGCTGTAAGACCTCCAAAGCCTTCACCCTGTGCTCAAGAGCGAGCGTGGGCTGCTAAAATCCTTTGGAGCGCATTTACTCTAGCGGTACTACTTTTGATAGGCCTCTCCCTTTGGCTGAAAATCTGCTCCCGTAAGAAGAGAGGTTAAGTAAAAATCTCCCCACAAACTTCACCGATTTCACGAATTTTGCCTACGGCGGTGAGCCGTGACGATGAATAGTAAACGAAGCGTTCTCCGCCGCCATTCCTGAAATCTGTGTAATTTAATCCCCTTAAAATATAGGACACAACCAAGAACTGATAACCATCATAGAAAGCGCAGTCGCCGCAAGCGATTCTTCATCGATTAGCGTTCACGCTAACCGTTCACCCACCTTATCTACTCCAGAGCGATTCGTTTTTTTAGAGATTTACCTACGAAAAAGAGCGCATAGTTCGTTCCATTGCGCGCAGGCGCGTCAGGGATATAAGCGCGTCCTCGACCGGCGCATGGCGGCAAGGCCGCCTATCCGCGGGTTTCGGATATCGCCTGCGCCCGCGGTTATCCCATGAGTGCACCTTCGGAGCACATGCCTCGAAGAGGCAATTGCGAATAGCGAATCTCGAATTCCGAATGATTACCGTGAAAATGATAGCGAATAGCTGACAACGGATAAGTGAAGACGCCTGCGGCGGAAAAAGCGCCAAGCATCAAGCAAAGCTTATTTTTTTGCAGAGAACCCTATCCGTTATCAATTATCCCTTCCGCCTCTTTAAACTTTAAGCTATCTCTTTCTCTTCTTTCGGCTTGCGCGGCTTACGCGTTCTTTTCGGTTTCGACGCTGTTTCCGAAGAATCCGAAGCCGCCGCTTCCGCCTTTTTTCCGCGGGGACGCGCCTGCTTCTTTTTCGAATGCGGTTTGTCGGACTTTTTCGCTTCGCCCTCAACAGGCTCCGGAGCGGATTCCGCCTTCGGAGCTTCCGGAGTATTCGCGCGTTTATTTTCGCGAACGCCGGACTCGGGCTCTTGCTTTTTCGGCTGTTCGGCCGGTACTTCCGGCGCTTTTTCGGCCACCGGTTTCGGCTCGGACGGCGGCAGCACAACCTGCGCTCCTCCGCTGCTTGCCGGAGCGTTCTGATTTTCAAACTTCGGCGGCTGAATCAGCATCGCACCGTTGCGATTCTTTTTCTTGCGACGGCGCTTGCGTTTGCGGCGAATCGGATTGCCCTCTTCATCAAACTCCGGACGCGCTTCCGCTTGCGTTTCGGACGGTTCCGACGCAGGCGACGTTGCCGGAGCCGCGGGTGCGCGTTCTTCCCGTTTCTCGTTGCCTTTGACGAGATAGCGCAGTTCCGGATCGACGTAATCGTCCGCAAAGGCTTCCGCATCCGACATAGCTTCTTCAACGGCCTCCTGAAGTTTTTGTCCGCGCGGCGGCGCATAATCCGGCCGACAGTATTTCGGCGTGAGAATCGGCTCCTCGGCCGGCGGATAATTCTTGGCTTCCGGCAAGCGAACCACCTGCAACGTGCGGATGCGCGGCTCCGACGAAACGGGAATGCGCGGCGTCTCACGCGTTGCCTGCGGGCGCAGAACAATCTGGGTGAGCGCGTTGTTTTCGCGCAGGCGCAAGACCGTTTCAACGGTTTCGGCAACGATGTCCGGCTGAATACGGCTTTGCGGCGTGTTCGTAAACGCGGCGGCGGGATCCTGAGCCCCGCTGTTGTTTTGAAGGAAAATGTGGCAGGTCTTGACGCCCGTGTCGCGCAATTCGCCGAAAAGCGTCCCCGCAAAGACCTTCATCGCGGCATCGGCGATACCGTTCAAAACGTGACCGTGCGGCGTAAGCGTGTTCGACGAAACGGCAATAACGCTTCCGCGGGAAGCAATCAGTGACGGCAACGCCAAGCGCGCGATAACAAGCGGCGTCGCGACGAGCGCATTGATCCCCAGCGTAATTTCCTCAAGCGGCATGCTTTCAAACGCATCGCAGGCGAGGTACTGGGTCGTGAAAATCAGTCCGGAAATCGTTTTTTCCCGTTCGAGGATTTTTTCGATTTCGGCAGCAACCGCCTGCGGAGAAGTGACGTCACAGGCGACCGGAAAAAATTCGTTGAATGCGAAATCGGCTTCGGGGAAGGTTCCCGCAATGCCGTAAACGCGAGCGCCCATCTCGCACAAGCGGCGCGCAATACTCTGCGCGGGCTCGGCATTGGCGCCGGTAATGATAAAGGTATCCATAAAATGAAAGTTGAATCTTAGCAGATTTCCGGAAGCAAGAAAAGCCTTCGACTTGTCGCTTGCCAATCGCGAGGGCAATCAGCGCCGCGCCGCTTTCGCGCGTGCGTGCCGCGCCAGCTTTTTCATGAGAGCCGGGCGCAAGGGCTTGGCGACGATGTAACCGCAACAATGTTCGGACGCACAGCGGCAAGGATGTTCGAAAAATCCCGCAAGCTCGAATCCGTAGTCAAACGATAATTCTTCGCCGGCCGCAATGTCGCGGAGAGCAAAAATCTCCATGCGCCCCGCTTCCGCGTTCCAAATCGCCTCGCAGTTTTCGTCGCAGGCGTGATTGATGAAGCGCGCGGGATTATTTTCGACGACAGCCGCGGCATCGATGTAGCGGTCTTCCCCGATTTCAAAATAATAAATCGGCGCGTCGCCCTGCCCCTCGGCTTCGCGCTCGGCAATGCGCCGTTCGAGTTCTCCTCGCGAAATCATTTCGCCCCGATACTCGGTGACGAAAGCCCCGGCGGGAATCGCCGCAAGGGCGAACACCCCGTTCCCGTGAATCGGCGAACAGCGCACCTCAATCAACGTACTCAAAGCGCTTTAAAGGAGGCGGAAAGTTTGGCAAGGACTTCCGGCGTCAGCTTAATTCCGCCGAGCGAAAGTGCACGGATCGCCGCGCCGACAACCGGCGGTTCCTGCGGTTCGAAAATTTCGCATTGCGGGAAACGCGCAAGCATAGCCTCGCGGAAAAGCGTCGCACAGGGCTCGTTCAGAATCACGCCGCCGGTAATGCCCAGGCGCAGGTTTTCCGCCGGCATCTCCAGTTTTCGCGCAACGGCTTCAACCATATCGACCAAATCCGCCATCGCCGCCTTCAGAATTTTTCCGGCAACGACGTCGCCCGCGAGATAGGCATTGCCGACGTGAACGGCCAACGCGGCGATTTCGTCCTTCGTCATCGGCACGCCGGGATGCTTCAGCGAATCCTGGTGAAGCCGCTGCGAGATCTGACCGGTTTCGACGATTTGAAGCTCTTTAAACAAAATGTCCTTCAGCAGGGTCGGCTCTCCGCGCCCGTCTGCGGCACGCACGGCCGCCGTCAGTCCGCGACGCGCCAAGTCAAACGCGGAGGCTTCGTCGGAAACGTGAAAATCGTAACCGCCGGTTTCCCATTCGCGGCCGTCTTCCGTACGCCCGTAGCACTTGGAACCCGTTCCCGCAATCAGAACAATGCCGGATTGCATGCCGAAAGCGGAAGCACAGAGCGAGCGCGTGTCGTTTTCCACTTCCAGGGCGGCAAATTTAATTCGTTTGTCCTCGGCGAGCTTCCGGCGAAACGCCTTCGCCGTAAGACTGTCGTTCACCCCCGAAATCCCGAAAAAGGCCGCATCGAATTCGGCTTCCGAGCCGGCCTGCGCCGCCGCGCTTTTCAGACCTTCAATCAGATTTTCATGGGCCTTGTCTGCCCCGACCGAATTCGGGTTCGACGCACCCGTGAGCACCACGCCGAGGCAGGTACCGTCTTCCGAGACGACGAGCGTACGCGTCTTGGTTCCGCCGCCGTCCACACCGACAAAAAGTTTCATCGTTGATTTACCCGGATTGAAGATTACGGACGCGCCGCCGGCAGAGCCGACACGCGTGCTTTCAGACTCGCATTCGGAATGACCAACAACTGGCCTTCGGCGACATTCCCGCAGATCACACGGGCGCCGACCATGCGGCGATCCGTCGTTTCGACAAGCACGAGGCCCGTCGGCGTCAAATCCAGGCGGCGCACCGCGAGCTGAGTGCCCGGGCGCACGCTTTCGCCCGCGTTGAGCTGAGCCACCAGCGTACGGGCAAGCGGATCGACGTGAATGAGGATTCCGATTTCGCGATTTTCTGCGATACCGGCGTTTTCGGCATCCGCTTCGGCTGCGGAAGCAAAAGCGGCAACTCCGGCAATGGCGGATTCGACCGAGGGAGTTTCCGGAGCATTATTGCGGGAAGAAGCACAAGCCGCAAAGGCCAGAGTCCCGCCGAGAAGAAGGGTTAAAAGCGTTTTTTTCATATCTTTGAAATTAGAACATTTTCTGAATGCGCAACAAAGCATCGACGAAAGCGTCAACTTCCGCAAACGTATTATAAAAGGCAAACGAAGCGCGCACGGTCCCCGTCACGCCGAGCGCTTTCATCAGCGGCATCGCGCAGTGGTGGCCGACGCGGACAGCAATGCCGTAGGTGTCGAGCATCGTTCCGATATCGCTCGGATGAATGCCTTCGATTTGGAAGGAAATCACCGAAGCCTTGTTCGGCGTGTCCCCGAAAATTTTCAAGCCGGGAACGGCAGTAAGTTTCTCCGTCGCATAACGAAGCAAGGCCGCTTCGTGTTCAGCGGCAGCAAGACGCAAAGGCGAAAAATAATCGAGCGCCACTCCCAGGGCGACGGCGCCGCAGATATTCGGCGTCCCGGCCTCGAAGCGCTCCGGAATCTCCCGGAAGGTCGTGCCCGAGAAATCGACTTTCTCAATCATGTCTCCGCCGCCCTGATACGGGGGCATCGCATTGAGAATTTCCGCGCGTCCGTAAAGCACGCCGATGCCCGTCGGCCCGAAAACCTTGTGCCCGGAAAAAACAAAGAAATCGCAGTCGATTTCACGGACATCCGTGATTCCGTGAGCGGCGGACTGAGCTCCGTCCACCAACGCCAAAGCCCCGACCGCGTGGGCGGCGGCAACGAGTTCCTTGACGGGATTGACGACCCCGAGCGCATTCGACATCGCGGAGATCCCCACGAAGCGCGTGCGCTCCGTCAGTAAATTTTTCCATGCGGGTACATCCAATTCGCCGTTCGGAAGAATCGGAGCCGCGACAATTTTCGCACCCGTACGTTCGGCGACGAGTTGCCAGGGAACGATGTCGGCATGGTGCTCCATCTGCGTGAGCAGAATTTCATCGCCCTCCCGCAAGTACTTCATCCCCCACGAAGCGGCCACGAGATTAATCGCTTCGGTCGCTCCGCGCGTGAAAATACATTCCCGCGGCTCACGGGCATTGATGAAGCGGGCCACACTTTCTCGGGCGCGCTCAAAAGCCGCAGTCGCCTCGGCACTCAGGCGATAAAGGCCGCGATGGATATTGGCATTGCCGCCGGAATAAAAGCGGCTGACCGCGTCGATGACGCATTGCGGCTTCTGGGCCGTCGCGGCATTGTCCAAATAAACGAGCGGTCGCTTACCGGAAAGAGCGGACAAAATCGGAAATTCGGAACGAATCTTCTCTATTTCAATAGCATTGAACACGATGTTTCCGAATTTTGCACGCGCGGGAACGTATCGCAACCCTTAACACGCCCGCGACGCGCTTTTCCGATTCGCTCCGCAAAAACAAACTCTGCCGCGACACACGGAAAAACAATGCGCAATTCACAAGAAACTCTGTTTACAGCGGGCGGCATCGGCGTTATCTTTAACGACTTATATTATGCGCCCGACCAAAAATCAGTCATCCGATGCAGACGCGTCCAAGCGCGTGCAATCGACCGCGAGCAGTCCTTTCTGCCTGCGGGAACGCCTGCAAAAATACGACAGCGGCATCGGCATCATTCCCTTGGCCGGCGTACTGCTCGCGGCATTCCTGCTTTATTCAATGACGTCCCGCTACATCTATGCGCCGGGCCTGACCTTTGATTTGAATCCGGAAAACACGGGCGCTGTCACGGAAACCCATTTCCCGTCCGAGGGCGCGGAGCTGCCGACCTATCCGGGTCGTCTCGAAGGCAAAACCGCCTTCGCCCTGCTCACCGTCCGCAACAACAATATGTTCATTTTTGACGGCCGCATCTACAAAGACCTTACGGAGGCCCTGCCGCCGGTGCCGAAATCCCGGGCGGGAACGCGCGGCACCCTGCTCGTCAAACTTGACAAAAGCAACAACATTCAGGGGCTGTTCGATTTGACGAAAATCGCCCGCGATGCCGGCTTTTCTTCATTGCAACTCGCCGGCGAAAGCGCCCGTCCCAACACCGGTAACTAAGTATGTCTCAAGATCCTTTCGGAGTCGTTTTTTATTTCATCGTAACGCTGTGGCTCGCCCGCATGTGGTGGCGCGACTATCGCGAAGCCCAAGACAGCAATAAAGGCACCTATGAACGCGGGCTCCCCGGCGCCACGCCCTGCACGCTCAAGCCGATTTTCATCGCCGTTGCGGGAACACTCCTCCTGCTTGCCGCCGAAACCTACGGGGAAATCCGCCTCGGCATTTCCGCCGAACAAAGCGATGTCTCCTGCTTCTTCCTGCTCGCACTCATCTCCGCCGCCATCGCCGAAGAATTCATCTTTCGCGGCTTCCTCGTCATCGAAACCCGGGGCGAAGCGGCCAAATGGATTTCCGTTTTCGTATTCTCGACGATTTTCGCACTGATTCACCCCTACCTGTGGAGCTTTGAGTGGAACGACGAATCCACGGCGGGAACGCTCACGAAAATCGTCCAGGCCTTTGATTTGAATATCACGCTGAAAGCCGTGTTCACGACGGTCTTCATCTTCGTCGGCTCGCTCTGGTTCTACGCCGTCCGCTTCTTCCGTTGGAACCCCCGGCACTCCATCCTCGTGCCCATCGCCGCACACCTCGTGAAAAATATCGCCGTATTTCTCATCAAGCTCGCCCAAGGGCACGTCACCTCCATCTTCTAACACCCGCACGCCCATGACGCCCGCCGCACGTTCCCGCATTCTCAGCCTCGCCCTCGCCGCATTTCTCCTCGCCGCCCCCGCAGAAAACTTTGCCCGCAGCGAGATCAAAATTGATGCCGTCGCCGGTCTGACACTCTCCGGCTACGACAAAGAGGACGCACTCAAGTGGACCATTTCCGCTGACGCCGCAGAACTCGACAAGGCAAACCGCGCCGACAATGTCGATGCCATCCGGGACGGTCAGTGGAACGTACGCGGACTCAAGGTTAAAACCTTCTCCGACGGCAGCGACGAAGTCGTCATCACCAGCGCCACCGCCGTTTTCTTCCCGCGCGAACGCCGTGCGGAAGGCAAGGAACTTGTCGAAGTGAAAGACCTCGCCAAGCGCTTTTACGTCAAAGGCATCGGCTGGTTCTGGAAATGCGACAAGGAAAGCGACGTCAATTCCATCGCCGTGACCGACGGCGTCAGCGTCGAACTTTACGATGCGAAAGCCTCCGGCGACGAACAGGCCGCCAAGGCCGTAAAAGTTTCCGCTCAACGCCTCGATATCGCGCTGACGGACCGGGAAACCGTCTTCACTTTCAGCAGTCGGGACCACACCCGCGTCAAACTCACGCAAGGCGATATCGCCACCTACTGCGACCGACTCGACGTCGTCATCCCGCAGAATGCGCACGAAATGGACGCTGCTTCGCACGGCGGAGATAACTCGACGACGCCCGGCAATTCGCTGCAACGCATCAAAAAAATTTCCGGCCGGGGCAATGTCGAAATTTCCCACGGCGGGCGCCGCATCAAGGGTGACTCCGTCGAGCTGATTCCGGAAGAAAACCGCTTTCTGGTCACGGGCGGCGTGCAGTTCGACGACCCGGCATCCAAGATGAATATCCGCGGCGAAAAATCCGTCGGCCTGCTCCGTAGCGAAGGCAAAAAACTCTCGCTCGAATCCGTTGCCATCGAAGGCAAAAACGGCGAAGCGATTCGAGTGACCACCCAGTCGCTCGAGAACAAAAAAAATGCTTCGGGAACGGCTCTCTTCACCGGGAAAAAACTTTCCGTGCGCTTCCCGCAGGCAGACCTGACGACCATTTGCCTCGAAGGCGATGTTGAACTCACGGATTCGACGCTCACGCTGAACTGCGACAAGCTCGAAGCAGACGCCTCCCGCGCCGTCCAAAGCGCCGAGGGGAACCGCCGCCTCGCCGCCGTCCGCGAAATCCGTGCAGAAGGCAAGGTGAAGGCTGTTCAGGACGGACGCATTTGCGAATGCGACGGCGTTAAAATCGATACGGAGAAGGAACTGACCCTCCTCAGCGGGAATCCCCGCATGTACGTCCCGGCCCAGCATTTTTCACTCTCGGGCGAGCGTTGCGAAATCGACCGCAAGAACGAAGTACTCCGCGTCTTCGGCGAATCCGACAAACCGGTCCACGCCGAACTGCAAAACAAAAACGATGCTGCCAAAACCCTGCTTCAGGGCGAATTTCTGGAAGTCGCCCGAGATAAAAATCAGACGCAGCACGTCGTCTTCGACCTCAGCGGCAAGGTTCGCCTGAGCAGCCCGGGCGCGCAACTTGACGGCAGCTGCGACCGCCTCCGTTGCTTCTACAAACCCGACAAAAATCAGAAGAACAAAGACGCACTTGCCTCATTGCAAAAAATCGAAGCACTCGGCAATGTTGAGCTCCAAAAGGAAGCAACGCGCATTTCCGGCGGCAAGGCCCTGATGTTTAACAATATTGTCGTCAACGAATGGATGCGAAGCGACGACGACGGCAGCGACGGCAAACATCCGATGCTGATCAAGGTCCTTCCGGGCGACGCATTCGCCGCAGGCGGGCGTCCGCAAATCCGTTTCCCGAAATCCGCAACCGGCAAGCGCTTTCCCTGCCCCTTCCCGGCTCGGAATCCGCCAAGCAGGAAACCCAATCCGACCGGGAAATCCTCGTGGAAGGCGACACGCTCGAAACGATTATCGGCGAACGCCGCCTCCGCTTCTGGCTACGCGACCAGGTCGTTTTCTCGATGGACGACACGACCTGCACCTGCGGAGAATTCGAAGCGGAACTGCGCCGCAAGGACAGCAAAGCCGCGTTTGAAGCGGAATCGCTCTTTGCCCGCAACGACGTAAAAATCGCCCGCAAGGACGCCTACGCCGCCGGCAAGCAACTCGAAGTTTTCCCGAAAAAGCAAATCGGTTTCCTCTCCGGCAACGCCCACATGTTCTCCGAGCAATTCGGTAAAACCGTGCCCGGCAAAGCAGCGGGAGACCGTTTCATCCTCAACCTCGCAAAGAGCGAAATCCGTATGGAGACGGATCCGAAACTGCTCGAAGGCACGCCGGCGCAAGTCGCACGCCCGCGCACGGTCCTTCCGAAGAGCATTCGAGATGAATTTTCATTAAAACTCAAAAATAACACTAAAAACCGAAAGAAATAAGCGCTATGTTTGGCTTCATGAACATCAACCAGCAGGTGAAAGACTTCCTCAACCAACGCTTCGGCGAAGTCGGCCAAGTCACCGATTTTAATTTTTCCAAAGGCAATCTGACGATCTCTCTCGCACTCAAGGGCGAACCCGAAGACATCACGCTCGAAATCGAAGCGCTCTGCTACGATACCTCCGACGGCAAGATGAATCTCTACTACTCGGATCTCCGCGCCACCAAGCCCTGGGTTCAGGAAATCTTCAAAATGGTCAGCGAAAAGACGAATCGCACGGTTTCGTTCCCGGACAATCTGAAGCTCATGCCGCTGAAGATGCTCCTCCCGAAAAAGCGCTAAGCCCCCTTTCCTTAAAACGCTTCGGAGTTTATAACACCGAATGCTCACTGACCGCAGTTTTGCGTTTCCGCCGATGCCGGCGGAGCTCTTCGACCGTTTAGCACGCGTGCCCTGCGAGGAGAAATTCATCCTCGAAAACAAGGCACTCGGCATCGCCGAAATCGGCCTCGGACGCTGCCACGGCAAAAGCTCCGCCAAGACCTTCTGCGCACGCAGTTTCGACGCGGAATACACCTACTCGCTTTCCCCGCGCTGGGAAATTTCTCTGCGCGCGGACGGCGTTTGCATCCGTCGCCACTTCGACACCGGCGAAGCACTCACGCCCGAACAATGTGAACGGGAACTGCAAAATCTGCTCGAAGCAACGCCGGAAGCCGATGCGGAAAGCATGCCGGAAATTCCCGCACCGTCGGAAATCGGCGGCGACTGGTATCCGGCGAGCGCCCGAAAACTCATCGACGCCATTCATGCGGGCGAACTGAAAAAAATCGTTCTTGCGCGTTCAATCGAATCGCGGACCGCCTCTCCCATCCCTGCCGCACCCATCCTCCGTAAACTTCGAGAACGCTTCGGCCGAAACTGCACGATCTTTGCCATCACCCGCAACGGAAAAACCTTTCTCGGCGCCACCCCGGAAACCCTTGTCCGCCTCCGAAACGGACTCGTTGAAACCGAGGCGCTTGCCGGTTCCGTTCCCAACGCCCCCGACGCGGATCTCGCAGAGCGTTGCCGCCGTTTTATTGAGGACGACAAGGAACGACGGGAACATCGAGCCGTCGTCGATTTTATCGCGGAAAAGCTCTCGCGTATGGGCCTGAGCCCCGAGTTTCCGGAAACCCCGGAAGTCGCGGTCCTTCCCAATATCCTGCACCTGCGCACACCGATCAGCGCCCGTGCCTGCGCACCGATTCATGTTCTCGATCTCGTGTCCGCGCTTCATCCGACACCCGCCATGTGCGGCGTCCCCGCAGACAGGGCCCGAGAAAAAATCCTCAGCACCGAGCCCTTCGCCCGCGGCCATTTCGCCGGACCGCTCGGCTTCTACGACGCCTCCGGAGAGGGCTTCTTCGCCGTCGGCATCCGATGCGCGGAAATCGACGGCGGGACCATCCGGCTCTTCGCCGGCTCCGGCCTCGTCGCCGGCAGCGTCCCCGAACGCGAATTCGCGGAAATCGACAATAAGTTTTCCGCCCTGCTGACAAGCATCGCCAAGTCGTAGCCGACGGTTTTGTTTCCGCCGCTACCTCAACAACGGACATTTATAATTTTTCCCATGCTTTCCTTTGAAGAGTTCAGTGTAAACTGCGCACGCGTACGCGAACGCGTTGCCGAAGCCTGCCGTCTTTGCGGACGCAATCCCGAAGACGTACGTCTCCTTCCCGTAACAAAAAACCATCCCGTCGAAGCGCCGCTCTACGCCGCCCGGGCCGGCTTTGCCGCCGTCGGCGAAAATCGCGTTCAGGAGACCGAGCTCAAGCGAAGCGAATACTTCACGCAAAGCGCCGCCCCCCTGCGCTGGGAACTGATCGGCCACCTCCAAAGCAACAAGGCACGCAACGCCGTTCGCCTTTTTGACCGCATCCAATCCGTAGATTCGATTGCGCTCGTGCAAAAACTTGAACGCTTCTGCGACGAACTCGGCCGCGAGCGTCTCCCGATTCTGCTCCAGGCCAACGCCGGCAACGATCCCGCCAAATTCGGTACGGGAGACTTCGATGCGCTGCGCAGCCTCACGGAAGCCGCCCTGTCGGGAGCGCATCTGCAGCTCGACGGTCTGATGTGCGTCGCGCCGATTGACGATGATTCGCTCGAAACCGCCAAGCGCTGTTTCGATACCCTGCGGATTTGGCGCGACCGCTTGGAAACGGAATTCGGCCGCCCGCTCCCGGAACTCTCCATGGGCATGTCGCACGACCTCGCACCCGCCGTTGCCGCCGGATCCACCATGATCCGTATCGGTACCGCGCTCTTCGGCGAACGCGACTACTCCCGCCCGTAGAGATTTTTGCTAAAAGCACTCGAAAGCCGTCTCCAAAGTATGTAATTTATACGGACAACCATGCGTTTGCTCATCCATCTCCTCGGACTCTTTACCGCAACCCTCCCCGTCTGTCTTGCCGCCGCCATCGCCCGCATTCTCGGCCGCATCGTCTTCGCCCTCATGCCCGCCCGCCGGCGCATGATGCTCGGCAACCTACACCACTGCTTCCCGGAAAAAAGTGAAAAAGAACGCCGTGCCATCGCCCTCGAAAGCGCCTGCCGCATGGTCGAAATGGGCATGTTCGTCCTCGCTTCCCCGTATTTCTCCGAAGCGAAAATCCGCCGGCGCTTCAGCATGGACACGGAGGCAATCAACGCCATCCTCGCCGAAGGCACGCCCGTTGTCGTCGGCGTCCCGCATTTCTCACTGATGGAATGCCTCACCATGATTCCGCTTTTCTCGGAGCCGATCCGAAAGCGCAACTGCGGCGTTTTCTATCGTCCCTTCGACAATTCGGCCATCGAAAGCTGGGTAAAATCCACGCGCGAACGCTTCGGCTTCAAGCTGCTCTCCCGTAAAAAAGGACTCACGCAAGCCCTTTCCTTCCTCGATAAAAACGGTATCGTCTGCGTCCTTTTCGACCAGAGCCCGGGCCAGCGTCGCGGCGTCACTTCGCTTTTCGGCAAACGCGTCGTCACCAACAGCATGCTCGCCGGCACGCTTGCGGCAGGCAAAAGCGATACACAGCTCACCACCGTTTACTGCGAACGCCGCGGTTTCTGGAAAGGCCACATCCGCATCGAAAAACCGGAAGTCACAGAAAACTCCGCCGTCGGCTACACCATCGCGCTCAACCGCTGGCTCGAAGCCAAGCTCGCCGAAAACGACAATCTCTGCGCGGACTGGCTCTGGATGCACAATCGCTGGAAAGGCTTCAACGGCTTCAATCTCGAACACCGCAAAAGCATTCTCGACGAAAGTGTCAGGCTCTACGGCTACAAGGAAATCCCGCGCGAAAAACGCATCTGGATTCGTCTCCCGAATTGGCTGGGAGACATCGTCATGGCTTTTCCGCTGATTCAGACGATTCGCGCCGCACGTCCGGACGCACAAATCACCCTGCTCGCCCGCAAACACTTCCTGCCGATGCTCGAAATGCTCGGCGTCGCCGACCGCCTCATCGCGCTTCCGCCTAAAGGAAAGGGCTATTGGAAATTCTGCCGCGATCTGCGTACGGAATACCCCGACCAGCACTTCCTTTTCACGAATTCCCTGCGCGGCGACCGCGAAGCCCAGCTCATCGGCGCACCGCAACGCTACGGCATGCTCCGCAAGGGCTATCCGCGCCCGCTCATTAACCGCAAGTGGAACGTGCCTCAGGACTTGGATTTGACCCGCAACCACCAGACTCTTGTATGGGCCCGATGGCTACGGGAAGCCTGCGGACTGAAGCAGGAACTCGATTTCAGCCCCATTGCGATTGACGCCGAAAAGCAAATGCGCATCGGCCTGATTTGCGGGACCGAGAACTCCCCCGAAAAGCGCTGGCCCGTAGAACGCTGGCGGGAACTCGTCGCTCTGCTTCAAAAAGCTCGCCCGGAACTTCAGATTTACCTCTTCGGAACCGCCAAAGACGGTGCCATCACCGCCCAAGTCGCCGAAGGACAAAACGCCAATGTCATCGACCGCGCCGGGAAAACCGACCTTCCCGCCTACATGCGCGAGCTTGCCTCCTGCCGCGCGATCTGCGGCAACGATACCGGCGGCATGCACTTGGCAAACATGCTCGGCGTCCCCGTCGTAGGCATTTTCGGCCCGACCAATCCCGTACGCACCGGCCCGATTTTCAACGCTCCCGTAAACATTCTCCAACCGGAAGGATGCCCGCCGACCGGAGGCGCCGACATCCGGGGCGTTTCCGCCGACCGCGCCTGCGCCGCCCTCGAAAAATTCCTCTAATCCCGCATGGCAAAAGTTCTAGTAGCTCTCTCCGGAGGCGTTGACAGCGCCGTCGCCGCCCTCCTGCTCAAACGCGAAGGCCACGACGTTCACGCCGCCTATATGCGCACCTGGATGAACGAAGAAGGCGGAAAATTCTTCGGCGAATGCCCCTGGGAAGACGACGTCCTCAACGCCCGCGCCGTAGCCGACAAACTCGATATTCCTTTCAAAACCGTCGATTTAATCAAAGACTACCGCGAGCACATCGTTCAATACCTGGTCGAAGGCTACCGGAACGGCCTAACGCCGAACCCGGACGTCCTCTGCAATCGGGAAATGAAGTTCGGCGTCTTCGCGCGAAAAGCCTTCGCTGACGGGTTCGACTGCGTCGCCACCGGCCACTACGCCCGCCGACGCGATAACGCCGACGGAACCTCCGACATCCTCTGCGGCGTCGATCCCAACAAAGACCAAACCTATTTTCTCGCTCTCCTACGCCAGGAACAGCTGAAGCGAGCCCTCTATCCCGTCGGCCACCTGCTCAAGCCGGAACTCCGCAAACTCGCGGAAGAAGCCGGGCTCCCGAACGCCAAGCGTAAAGACAGCCAGGGTATTTGCTTCATCGGGAAAATCCGCATCAACGATTTTCTCGAACAATATATCCCGCAAAAACCGGGAAAGATCGTAAATACCGCCGGAAAGGTGCTCGGCGAACACAAGGGACTTTTCCATTACACCATCGGCCAGCGCCGCGGAATCAACGTCCCGTCCAACGCCGACAACGAATACTACGTCGTCGTCGCCAAGCGCTTCGAGAGCAATGAACTGGTCGTCGCCTTCGACCATCCGGAAACGGCGGGAACACTCTACACGACGGAATCCTGGGTCAACAACCTCTCTTGGATTAACCGCCCGCTGACCGAAAAGTGCGAGGTCCTCGTCCGCGTCCGCTACCGCGATGCCTCCACGCCCGTCACCTTCACCCCCGACGGCAACGGCGGCGCACACATCGCCTACAAGCACATGCAACGCGGGATCGCACCCGGCCAAATTATCGCCTTCTACGACGGCGAAACCCTCCTCGGCGGAGGCGTTTTCCAGTAAGAAAGCTTAATGCTTAACGCTTAGAGCTTAAAGAGATTACCGGGAAAGGTATCTATGATTCCCTCTTTAAACTTTAATGCGACCTCTAAAAATTCATTATTCATAAAGGCAAGCATTCGGGATTCGCTATTCGGGATTCGCAATTGCCTCTTCGAGGCTGTGCGCCGGAGGTGCGCTATATTGGATAACCGCGGGTGTAGACGCAGGCGGAACCCGCGGACAGGTGTCTCTGCGTCATGCGCCGCTGAGTGACGATGATGCGTCCTTGATCATCCTGCGGCGCAATGGAACGAGTTGCGTGTTTTCGCAAAAGCGAGTTTATAGAGGTACGACGGCACAAAAAAAGGGATGAGGCCTACTAAGCCCCATCCCTCTTTAATCTTTAAGCCCTAAGCTTTAAGCTTTCCTTACTTGCGAACGGCAACGGGTTCCGGCTGTCCGATTTCGCGGAGCAGGTTCTTGAACCACGGGAACGCCACATTGAAAGGCTTGCCGCCTTTGATGCGTTCGAATTCGATCGGGCGGAGGCGGTCCTGGTGGGCTTCGTCGTGACCGATAACGCCGCTTTCGCCGCGCATTGCAGCGTCAACCGCGAGGTCCACGCAGCCCTTGATAAGGGTAAGGTCTTCCGCGTTAGCCGGAGCGGAGCGTGCGAAGTAGCCGGACTTCTGAACGAGCACCTTTTCGGCGCCGATCATTTCGGCGAACTGCTTGCCGAACCACTTGCCCGGGTTGATGGCGTCGAGCTTGACGTGACCGAACGCGTCGCGCGGGACTTCTTCGCCCTTGGCTTCCATTTCCTTGATGATGGCTTCGACGCCGGCACCTTCGGAGATGAAGATGTTCACGCAGTCGTAGAGGTCCATCACGGCGTGGAGGCGCTTGGCTTCCTTAGCGAGGTCGATTTCCATTTCCGGCAGGTAGATGCCGTGGACATCGTAGCGCTTCGGGTGAACGCCGCCGATTTCCGGAACGAATTCGTTGGAATAGAGTTCCTTGCGGTACTTGAGAGCCGTTGCAGCCGTCAGCCATCCGCAGTTACGGCCCATGACTTCGTGGACGATGAGCATGCGCGGGTTGGCGGAATTTTCGGCAACGACGTTGCGGAAGTAGGTTGCGCCCTGTTCTGCAGCCGTCCAAGCGCCGAGGGATTGCTTGATCGGATAGACGTCGTTGTCGATCGTCTTCGGCAAGCCGATAACCGTCAGGTCGTAATTGTTGTTCTTGAGGAAGGCCGCGAGGTCGGCTGCTGCCGTGTTCGTGTCGTCACCGCCGATGGTGTGGAGCACCTGAACGCCGTCCTTGACGAGCTGGTCTGCCGCAACTTTCTGCGGGTCTTCGCCTTCCTTGACGAGGCCGCGCTTGACGCAGTCCTTAACGTTCGTCAGCTTCACGCGGGAGTTGCCGATCGGGCTGCCGCCGTAGAGGAGAAGCGTAAAGGCCTTTTCGCGGATTTCCGGGGAAATGCGAACGCTGTCGCCGAGAAGGAGGCCCTTGTAGCCGCCGCGATAGCAGATGATTTCGATTTCCGGATCGATTTCCGTGTAGCGCATGATCAGGCCGCCGACCGCTGCCGAGAGACAGGGAGCGAGACCGCCCGCCGTGAGAATACCAACTTTTTTAATTTTGCTCATGGAATTATGTGTGTTGAAAATAAGTAAAAAGGTACTTAGATATTGAATTCTAAGCCGCAGGAAGTCAAAAGCTTAACGCGCGGAAAGAAAGAATAGAGCCCCGAAAAGATAAAAAAAACGTTCCCGAAACTTTCGTCGCGGGAACGTCTTCTTTAGGCTTTGAGCCCTAATCTCTAAACGTTCAGCTTACTCCTTGCCGAATTCGCCGGAGAGCGCAGAGATCGTCGCCTTTGCGTCGCCGTAGATCATACGGGTGTTCTGGAGCGTGAAGAGCTCGTTTTCGATACCGGAGAAGCCCTTACCCTTACCGCGCTTGAGCACGAAGACCGTGCGCGCTTCGTTAGCCTTGATAATCGGCATACCGTAAATCGGGGAAGACTTGTCCGTCGCCGCCGCCGGATTGACGACGTCGTTCGCACCGATGACGATGGCGACGTCCTGCATCGGCATGAGCGGATTGATTTCGTCCATCGTCTTGAGTTGTTCGTACGGGACGTCCGCTTCCGCGAGGAGCACGTTCATGTGGCCGGGCATACGACCGGCGACCGGGTGAATGGCGAAGTTGACTTCCGCGCCGTTTTCTTCGAGCTTTGCTGCGAGTTCCTTAACGACGTGCTGCGCCTGCGCAACCGCCATACCGTAACCCGGAATGAACACGACCGAACGTGCCGCTTCGAGAACGAGGTAAGCATCTTCGACGGAAACCGCTTTCGGTTCCGCGCCCGTGCCCGCCTTCTTCGAGGAGCCGGAATCCGCCGCACCGAAGCCGCTAAAAAGCAGGTTGCCGATGGAGCGGTTCATCGCCTTACACATGATGACGGTGAGGATGACGCCGGAAGCACCGACCAAGCAACCCGCAACGACGAGAACGTTGTTGTTGATGACGAAGCCCGCCATCGCCGCCGCCAAACCGGACAAGCTGTTCAAGAGGGAAATGACGACCGGCATGTCGCCGCCGCCGATCGGAAGCACGACCGTGATGCCCATGATGAGCGAGACGACGATACCCGTGTAGAGCGCAACCGTCTGAACCGTCGCGGGATCACCTGCCGGAACGAGGCCCGGGAAGAGGTAAACGACCATCGCGCCGAGTGCAACCAGAACGATGAGCGCATTAACGACCTGCTGTCCCGCAAAGAGGAACGGGCGACCGGAAATCTTTTCCGAAAGCTTACCCCACGCGAGCACGGAACCCGTGAACGTGATGGCGCCGATGAGAATCGTCAGGTAAAGCGAAACTTCGCTGACTGCATTGTCCGCCGTGAGCGCGTGCGAGACGGGAGCGCCGTCCGGACCGAGCTTCACGAATTCCGACCACGCGACGAGAAGCGAAGCCAAACCGCCGAAGCCGTTGAAGAGTGCGACGAGTTCCGGCATACCGGTCATTTTAACCTTCTTCGCCCAAACGGCACCGATAACGGCACCGAGCGCGATTCCGCCGAAGCACCACAGGTAGCCGTTTTGCATCCAGTCCTGCGTGTTCCAGGACTTCATCACGTCCGCATCGAAGAAGACCGCGATGACCGCAATAAGCATCCCGAGCGCGGAGAGGAAGTTGCCGCTACGGGCGGTTTCGGTTTTGCCGAGGCGCTTAATCCCGAAAATGAACAGGACGCACGACACGATGTAAGCGAGGTTGATCACCGTCGCGGGAACGGCAGCAGCCGTTTCTTGAGCCAAAATCATGGTAGTCATGGATTACTTTCCTTTCTTCTTGAACATGCCGAGCATACGGTCGGTGACCATGTAGCCGCCGACGACGTTAATCGTCGCAAACACAATCGCGACAAACGCGAGGATCATCCCGAGCGTTCCCGTCGCCTGAATAGCGCAAACGGCGAGCGCGCCGACAATCGTAATGCCGGAGATGGCATTCGTACCCGACATCAGCGGCGTGTGCAGCTGCGACGGCACTTTCGCGATGAGCTCAAAGCCAAGGAAGGCCGCCATCACGAAAACGAAAAACAACATTATCATTTCCATAATATTAGGTACTAACTGTTAGTTGTTAACTATTAAGTTTATAAACCCTTAAAAGCTAAGAGTTAAAAGTTCCGATTTATTTGAATCTTTCGTGAACAACGGCACCGCCTTCGGTGAGGAGGCAGCCGCCCATGATCGGATCTGCGCGATCCACCTTGAGCGTCTTGGCTTCTTCGTCCCAGAAGTGCGTGAGGAACGCCGTCATATTGCCGGAGAACATGCGGGAAGCGTCTGCGGGAACGCAACGTTCAAGCCCGTCGCCGCCGATGATGCGTACGCCGTTTTCGGTAACGACTTCCTTCGTCGGGTCGGAGCCTTCGACGTTGCCGCCCGTGGAAACCGCCATGTCGATGATGATCGAACCCGGCTTCATGCCCGCGATCATGTCCTTCGTGAGCAGGAGCGGAGCCTTGCGACCGAAGACCTTGGCCGTCGTGATGACGACGTCGGACTGCGCACAAACCTTCGCCTGACCGGCTTTCTGCTTTTCAATCTGTTCCGGCGTGAGTTCCTTCGCGTAACCCTGAGCCGTTTGGCCCATTTCGCCGAGGTCGATCTTGACGAACTTGGCACCGAGCGACTTGACCTGGTCTTCGACGACCGGACGCGTGTCAAACGCTTCGACGCGGGCGCCGAGACGCTTGGCCGTCGCGATTGCCTGCAAACCGGCAACGCCGACGCCGATAATAAACACGCGAGCCGGAGAAATCGTTCCCGCCGGAGTCATCATCATCGGGAAAATTTTCGGAAGTTTCGATGCGGCGAGCAAGACGGCGTAGTAACCGGCGAGCGAGGTCTGCGACGACTGCACGTCCATCTTCTGAGCGAGCGTCGTACGCGGGATCATTTCGAGCGAAACTGCGCGAACGCCGGACTTGGCGAAATCGTTGAGCAATTCCTTTTCGTTGAACGGATCCATGTAGCTCAGGTGGAGCGCGCCGGACTTGAGACCCTTGGCGCTATCGGGCTTTTGCACGCGCAGGACGATATCGGCGGCGGCGAGGGCCGAAGCGGCTTCGGCGGCGGGAACGACTTTGGCGCCCGCTTTTGCGTAGTCGGCATCTAAGTAGCCGGACTTTACGCCCGTACCGCTTTCAACGGAGATTTCAAATCCCGTGCGGGTAAGAATTGACACGTCTTGCGGAATGAGCGCGGTGCGCGTCTCATTATCCGCGGTTTCGCGAGGAACGAATACGGTTTTCATAAGATACTGCTTGTAAATCTTCTGCAAGATTACTCCTTTTCATTGCGGGGACAAATAAAAATTCGGATTCAACCCTTTTCAAGCGTAGCCGGAACGGTTATTAGTAAAACAAAACTGAAAACTATGAAACCCCGCAGCCGACTCTTCCTCCTGTGCGCCCTATTCTGCCTCGCCGCCGGCAATCTTTTCGGCGCACTCATCGACGCCAACATCCACTTCATCTGGATGCGCGCGGACGACGCCCGGGGCGAGTTTTTCATTAAAACCTCCGACTACAAAAAAATCGACGGTTCCCTGCGTGCCCTCGCGCCCGCCCCCTACAAATTTCGCGGCAACAACCCGATTACCGTCTATAAAAAAGAAGGCGCCGGCAACTACGTCAGCTGCGGGAAAATAGACATTCCCGCCGGCGTCCGAGACTGTGCCGTCATCTTTGTCCCGGATCCGGAGCGTGCCGACGAAACCGATGCCGCCTTCACCCCCGAAGTCCTTGATCTGAAGGAAGCGCGTGCCCAAGGCGGCGCCGTCGCATTCTGCAATCTTTCTCCGCAAACCCTGCGCGTTCAAATCCGCGGCGGCGAAGCCGAAAAATTCCTTCCCGGAGAATGCCGAAAAATCCACGCATTGAGCTCCGACCAGGAGAGTGCTTCCTTTTCGTTCAAAATTCTCGCAGCGGCCGCCAGCCCCGAAGCCGTCAAACGCAGTTGGCGTTACGCCAATTCCATGCGCCTCATCAAAACGCAGCGCTACTTCCTGATCGCCGTCCCCGCCGCACCGAACGACGACGAAGCCCGCACCCCGCAATGCGAAGTGCTCACGCTCCGCGAAGCCGCTAAAAGCGGAAAGTGAGCTTGAGCGTAGACGAGGTCTGTAACTTCTCATCCTTCGCGCTAAGTCCACTACTTAGAAACACAAAAACGCCCCACCAAGTTTCCCCGGTGAGGCGTATTCTTTTAAGCTTAGTTAAAACTTAGCGACGACGGCGACGCGTGCCGACGAGTGCGAGAGCACCCAAGCCTGCAAGCAAGCCGAACGTGGACGGCTCGGGAATCGCGGCGACAAAGGAAAGCTTCAAACCGTTGAGCGGAGTACGCTGATCAACATCTGTCGTATTTCCCTTAATCGTAATCGTAAGCGTGTTCCCTTTTTCAACAAGCACCTTAGTCACATCAAACAAATATCCTTCATTACCACTACCATTGGCCATTGAAAGATCCAACGAGGAAACTCCTGACGCGGATGCAACTCCACTGCCTCCCAAATCATCCGCACTCCACGCAGTCTCGGTGCAGACCACCCCACCTAACACTAGCGTGACAGAAGGAACAATATTATCATTCCCGTAATATCCACCAAGCACACTCAAGTCGTAATACCCAGCATCCAGTTTGCTAAATGTTAGCGTAAACGCATCCGTATCTATATGCTGACAGGTAAGTCCATCCGCAAACGTGCTACCCCATCCTTCAGGTAAATCACCTTTAAGGTGTTCCTTCCAGTTCGCTTCTTCACCACTGTTAAGCGTCGCTGAATTACCATAGCTCCCATTCGTGCAGACAGCCTGCGCAAAGGAATAAGTCCCGTTAATAGTACCTAAAGTACCGGAGGCAGAAAGCGAAGCCTGATACCGTTCCCCATTCGTTCCGATGCAAATTGCCCCTGCCGTCTTAAAGGACTCGTCATCCGTGCGCCCAAAGTCAAACACGACAGTTTCAGCCGCATTAGCGAGAGCACTTCCTGCGGCGAGGAGCATAGCGATTGTGATATATTTTTTCATAGTGTTGTGTTCTAGGTTAGATCTTAATTTGAACGACCGATTCTCCCCCCCCCCATTAAAAATTGTCAATATCCATTTGTAAATATCAGGTGCTTCGCATTCACCACATACGGAGCAAACTCACTACGCGCCTTTGTTCGTATAGGCAATTATAAAAAACTGATGCTCACAACTGCTCGAGTTATAGATGTCGCTCCCGCAGAATCAAAGACCGCGTATTACACAATCAACATCTCAGCGCATCAGAACAGACTTCAACGTCCCCGATGCCGTAATCGCTTTCGCTAATGCGCGTTCAGGAGCGTTTCCAGAAGGTTGTTGGAGAAGCGATTGAGAGTGCCCGAGCACTTAAATTCCGGGCCGATCACGTAACTCGTACCGTCACTTTCGGTAATGCGTTCCGTCTGCTTCAGAATGCCTAAGGTCGTCATCAGCTCTTCAAGCTCGCCGCGCACGTCGAGACGGGCACGCATGGCGAGCGGAGCATCCTGAATCGGAACGGCTTCCGAGTAGGCGATTTCGCCCTGCCCCGTAATTTTCAAAAGTTCATTTCTCAGAAGAATTTTTTCGCAGACAATCGGTTTTCCGGCCTTGTAACGAAGGCGAAGTTCCTGACGCTCGAAGGGGAAGTTTTCCAAATATTCCCGCAGGCGATTGGCGGCCTTGACCGTACGGCGCAGCTTTTTCCCGCCGAAAGCCCCCACCAGCTCCGCGACACCGCCGCCGACACGGGCCCACTCGCCGACATTACGTAACTTGTCGTTGTCTGCGGCAAAAATGCGAATGCGACCGTCGCGCCCCAGCAGGCTCGCCTCGGCGGAAACGTTCCGCACCAACGTATCCAGGCTCGGCGCAAGCGATTCTGCGGACAATTCCAAATCGAAAGTCCCTTCGACGATCGGCGGATTCTCGGCTCTCAGCGCGGGGACAGCCTCATAGATACGGGAATCTTTAACGACGACTTTCGTTTTCGCGAAATAGGCCGCGGCGGCCTCACGCGCTTCGAGTACGGTTTTCGACTTCAGAGAGCCGCCGAAGAACGCATTGCTACCGACGATGATTTCGCCGCGCTTCGGATTAAGCAGTAACGAACCCGTAATACCGTGAATACGGTTTTCCGGCACAACACATTCGCTGACACGGAATTGGAGACGCCCCGTCAGCCCTTCCCACGGCAGTTCCGGGCGCACCGGTTTAGACGGCACGGCAACATATTGCGGCTTCGCGGATTTTCCTTTGTCTTTCGACACAGATGCGGACTGCGGAGCGGACGGTTTCGATGGGGTCGCTCCGGATGCCGTCCCGGAAGCACCGGCCGCGTCATTGCGGGAGGCGGTGATTTTTTCTGCGGATTGGACGACAGCAACTGCAGCGATACCCTTTGCGGGAGCCAGCATCTCCGCCAAACGCATCAGGTCTTCGACGACGATTTTTTCCGCGTTCATCACCGCATCAAAGTCGGCTTTCTTTTCCCGCCAATCCCAGTCCAACTTCGAAAAACGGAGATCGGCGTAGGAACGTTCGCTTCCTTCGAGAGTCATTTGCAGGCGCGCGACCTCATCGCGATCCGTCCCGGCATTATGCTCACAAACCCAGCGAAGCCCCTCGAGCGAGACCGGATCGGATCCGCGGGAACGCAGATCGCGGCAATTGATTTCGAGCTTGGCCGTTTGCTTCGGAGCGTCCCAACCGCCGCGCATTTCGAGCGTGCCGCCGCCGATATTGCCGACGGGGGCCAAGAGCGCTTGAGTGCAAATTCCGCCGAGATCGCCTTCGAGCTCGCCGTGTAGCGTAACCAGCTCCCTTCCGGAAAAATTCAGATAGAGATCTCCCGAAGCCAAGCGACGGTCATCGGCGTCTTTCAGGCGTGCATTTTTCAGGCTGAGTTCGGTGCGAAAACGTCCGGAATCGTCGCGGGAAATATTGAGACGATTTTCGTCGGAACGCAAAAACAGGCCGTGCAAAAGCGGCAGTCTCTGCGCATTTTCCATGTGAAAATTCCGGATCGTTACGCCCCGTTTTTCGCTTACGAAGGCGAGCTTGTCCTTTTCGCCGACAAAGGCGATTTCGCCGTCAAGCGTTCCCGAGAAAAAGAATTTTCTGCGGGCGAGCGGGTCAAGCAAGGCCAACGGAAAAGCCTGAGCGCGGAAATGGATTTGCTTACCGGCGAGCCCGACGAAGGGGTTTCCGGCTTCAAAACGAAAGGCCTCCGTATCGGCGGACAAAAGCGTACGCGCGCCTTCCCCGCTTTCGTAAACCGAAAAATTCAGCGCTGACACCGCGATTTCGTTATCGGAAACCTCCGCCTTAAACTTGGCTTCCGCGGCAATTGCCTTATCGGGGAGACCGGAGAAAAATCCTTCAAAGCACTTTTGCGAGAGCGCTTCGGAACGGACGCGAACGGCAGCTTCCACGCGTGTTGTTTCGAGCGCAAAATCGCGCGTTCCCGCGCAGTCCGCGCCGGCAACGAGCACGCCGTTTTCGCCCGTCACGCGTGCATTTTTTAATTCGACGCTCGCCGCGTTGCCGCACAGAGACGCCGACACGGGCAAGCGGGCAGAGAGTCCGGAAAGAATCGTGTCGTCGCCCGTTTTCAAAGCGAAGCCCCGCAGCTCAAGCGCGTCCTTCCCCGCCAGACGCAAAATACCGTCTGCCTCCCGCGTCAGGACAAAGTTCCCGTCGATCGTCCCGGCCAATTCCACGCTTTGTCCCTGCGGCCATTGCGCGATAAACGGATTGGCCAAGGCAAGCGGCACGGCATTGAATCGCAAGCGCGCAAGGCCGCCCGCACGATCTTCGCCGCCGATCTCGAGCCCGTTTTCGGGCGAATAAGCGACGCGCAGCTGCCCGGGCACGGAAAGTTCCGCAAAGACGGCAGGTTCGCCGATTTTCGGCACGGCCGAGAGCTCCGCGAAACAGGTTTTTACGGTAAATCCGGAATCACGGACATCAAAGCACCCCTTTCCGTTCAAGCGCATTTCGGGAAGCAATGCGATGCCGGAAAAAGTTCCCGCCGGCTCGGCGACGCGGATATCAAATTGCGGTTGCAACGAATAGCTTCCGGAGGAGAGTTCACCGGCGAGATTGCAAGCGCAACGGGCACTCCAACGCGGCAGGCTGTCGCCGATGCCGAACACGCGAAAACGATCTCCCTCCAAATTCGCCAGCAGGGTTCCGACCAAAACGCCTTCTTTGAGCGTACCGGAGCCGACGAGTGCCGAGCGTGCGGGATCGTTGTCCGCAATTCTCCAAGTTCCCGCCTCCTCCAAAACACATTCGATGCCGGCAAAATTCAGGCGCGCCGAGCGCGTTCCGGCGAGCCATGCCGGCAAGGCGGCCTCGCGGATGAAACTGCGGTTTTCGCTTTCGAAGGTGAATTGCGCCTGTGCCGGAGTTTCGCCTTTGCACGCAACCAATGTCCCGGCGAAACGGTTTTTCGCTCCGGCGAGATTGCTCAAAGTACAGGCTTCGACGGCGAGTTCAAAATCCTTTCCCGCAAGCGTCACACGATTCGTTTTTTCAAAGCTCGCTTCCAAGTCCAAACGGGAAGAAAAAATCAGCGGAAAAAGGCCGACGCGCAACTTCAGATCCGGGATTGTGACACGGCAATCGTTTCCGCGCTCGAGCACGATTTCCCGCAAACGGAATTCCGAAAAGCGTCGCGATTCCCAGGCGCCGAACTCGGCCCGGATGCCGGCTTGCTCGAGAACGGCACAGGCAATTTTTTCCTGAACGGAATCCAACGAAAGCACGGCCAAGCTTCCCGCCGCCAAAAACACCGTACCGCCCGCAACGCAGGCTAAACGTTTCATGTATTTTTTTACCGAAGGCATGGCAAACAAGCGGCGAGGCGGAACGATTAAAGTTTGTCGGGGACTTCCGTGTAAATTTTTCCGAGCTTGGCGCGGGAGCACTCGCGGATGATAAAGTTGCGGACGTCGGGACGCGCAACGGCGGCTTCGCGGTCATAGAAAAACAGCACGGGCTTGCCGGGTTCCGCCTTCCCGACCTTGGAAATCTCCGACGAAAATTCGAAGGGCGTCAGAAGCGCGGAATCGTCCTCGCCGATGCAAATTTGTCCCTTCGCATTCATGCGTACGAGAACCACTTTGCTGAGGACATAGCGGAGGTGGTCGCGCTTCTGTTTGCGCGTCTCCCGCGACTGCCGTCCTTCCCGGGCCGGACGCTCGTTCCAAACATCGCCGCGTTGGTTTGCACACGCGGGAAAGAGCAAGGTTCCCGCCAAAATGATTCCTAAGAAAACAAAAATTTTATTCATGGGCATTGCGTGTTAAAAGCTGGATGTGGAGACCGTTTTTCTGTGCCTGATCGACAATGAAAACGGTATACTTCGTCGCAACGTCTTCGTCGGCGACGAGCACGAGCGATTGCGTCTTCTGTTCTTCCGCGACGCGCTTGAGCGTCTCCGCCACCCGTTCGGCGGGAACGGCTTCGGAATTGATAAAGAAAGCGCCGTCGCGGTCAACGGCGACAACGAGGCGCGTTTCCGTCCGATTTTTGGCGGCGGATTCCGCGCTCGGCGGCGTAATTCCCAATTGCGCGATGTCGTCAAACTTCATGCTCATCAGGAAGAAAAAGATCAGCACCGTCATCACGTCGATGAGCGGTACGATATTGATTCCGGAGATGCGCCGGCGGCGGGTGTAAAGGGTTTCGGCCATGAATTTTAGCGTTCCCTTGCGTTGAGGCGCTCGACGAGCAGAGAGATGCGCGCTGCTAAAATGTCGATTCGGCGAAGAATGAAGTTATTGGCAAAGAGCGACGGCATCGCCACGAATAGCCCGAGCATCGTCGTCGTCAGCGCCAGGCCCACGCCACGCGTCAGCGTTGCCTGGTCCGGCAGCCCGCCGCTTTCCGGAAAGAGCGTGAAGAGGCCGTACACCGTTCCGAAAAGGCCGATAAGCGGAGCGACGGCGACCACGGAATCGAGCAGGAAGAGGCCGCGTTCCATGCGGGAAAACTCGAGGCGGGCGTAGGCGGTGAGAGCATCTTTGTCGGGATTTTCGTCGAGCGCGAAGCGGATGATGCGCCCGGCGGTCGTCTTCGGGAAAGCCTGCGCCACGGCCCGGAAGTCTCCGGCGAGAATCAGCGGAAGCGCCTGCGACGGGAGTATGCGGGAAGCCCGCAACGCGATCAGGCGTTCGACGACAATAAAGGCGGCGAGCAACGAACAAAAGCCGAGCGGCCACAGAAACCAGCCGGCACCCCGAATAATTGTTTCCATGCGCGTATCTTAGATTTTCGCGGGACGGCTTTTCAACAGCAAGTTTCGGGAGAGCATACGCAAAGCGGTGATATAGCTATTGCGCCGCAGGGAGGCTTAGCATTTAATCGAGGCAAGTTCTATATGCCGGAAGGAATTAAAGTTCAAAAAATGTTCGCGGGAATCGCGAAACGCTACGATCTCGCCAATACGCTTTTGAGCGGCGGCGCCTGTCACTACTGGGCACGCAAGCTCGTCCGCCTCGTCGCCAAGGAAAAGCCGCAGCAAATTGCGGACTTGGCCACCGGAAGCGGAGACATCGCCTTCGCGCTGCGCAAGCGCCTGCCGGAAGCCGAAATCGGCGCGTACGACTTCTGCGAAGCCATGCTCGATGTCGCACGGGAACGCCAGCAACGCCAAAACACGCAGCCCGAAATCCGCTTTGCGTTCGGCGACTGCATGCAGCTGCCCCTCGAAAGCGATTCGACCGACGCCCTCACGATTGCTTACGGTGTCCGCAACTTTGAAGACCGCCCGCGCGGACTGCGGGAATTGCATCGCATCCTGCGTCCCGGCGGGAAAGCTTTCATCCTCGAATTCACGCAGCCGGCAACGCTGTTCCGCCCGTTCTACTACCTTTACCTGAAGCTCGCGCTCCCGCTGATTGCCTGGGCAATTACGGGCGACCGCAAAGCCTACGATTATCTCGCCGGCTCCATCGAATCCTTCCCGCCGAAAGAAAAGCTTTCGGAAGAACTGCGCGACGCCGGCTTCTCCGAAGTCCGCGCTCTCGGCCTGACCTTCTCCATCGTCGCCGTCCACATCGCGACGAAGTAACGCAAGGCCGACAGATTAAACGCGTCGCACAAAAAACAGCCTCCGATTGCGTTTGAAAAAAATCATTTCCCGCACCAAAATTTTTCACCATATGGCTACGAAAAAAACCGAAAAGAAAAAATCCCCCGCTGCCGTTAAAGGCGTTTTTAAGCGCGAGGACTCCGTCAACAAACTCGTTCCCGCAGAACGCAAGGCGCTCGACAGCTACATCGCCACTTACATGAATTACCTCAGCGTCGCGAAGACCGAACGCCGCGCCTACGCCGAAGCCGTTCGCCTGCTCGAAAAGCAGGGCTTCAAGCCGCTCGCGTCCGTCAAAACGCTCAAGGCCGGCGACAAAGTTTACCGCGGTTACCACGGAAAGACGCTTTTCGCAGCCGTCATCGGGAAAGACGCCGTTTCGAGCGGCGTACGCGTCGTCGGCGGCCACACGGACGCCCCGCGCATCGACCTCAAGCCGGTTCCGCTCTGCGAAAAGAACGGCATCGCCTATTTCGACACGCACTATTACGGCGGCATCAAGAAATTCCAATGGGTCGCACATCCGCTCGCCCTTTACGGCACCGTCGTTCGCAAGGACGGCTCCAAGGTTGAAATCGCCGTCGGCGACAAAGAAGGCGATCCGATTTTCATGATTTCGGACATCCTTCCGCACCTCGGCCAGGCCCAAGCCGCCAAGGTGCTCAGCGAAGCCTTCCCGGGAGAGGACCTCGACCTCGTCATCGCCACCACGCCCTGCCCGGAAGCCAAGGACGACGCCGACGTTAAGGAAAAGGTAAAGCTCCACGTCCTCCGCATCCTCGAAGAAGAATACGGGCTGACCGAGCAGGACCTCATTTCCGCCGAACTCGAAATCGTTCCCGCAGGCATGCCGCGCGAAATGGGCTTCGACCGCTCGCTCATCGCCGGCTACGGTCACGACGACCGCATTTGTGCCTTCGCCGGGCTTCAAGCCATGATGGACATGAAGGGCGTTCCCGCAAAGACCGCCGTCGTCCTCCTCTGTGACAAGGAAGAAATCGGCTCCGTCGGTGCAACCGGCATGGATTCCACCTTCTTTGAAAACTCCATTGCCGAACTCATCTTCCGCCAGGAAAAGAATTATTCCGACATCATCGTCCGCCGCGCGCTCGAAGCTTCGTCGATGCTTTCAGCCGACGTCTGCGCCGCGCACGATCCGCTCTTCCCGAACAGCAGCTCCCCGGGCAACATGGCGGCGCTCAACGCGGGCGTAAGCATGATCAAGTACACGGGGGCACGCGGCAAAGGCGGAGCAAACGACGCCTCGGCCGAATTCGTTGCCGAGCTGCGCGAAATCTTCGACGCCGCAGGAGTCGTCTGGCAAGTCGGCGAACTCGGCCGCGTCGATGTCGGCGGCGGAGGAACGATTGCGATGTTTATGTCGCGCTACGGCATGAATGTCATCGACATGGGCACGCCGCTCCTGAACATGCACGCACCGTGGGAAATCGCTTCCAAGCACGATACGTACATGACGTACAAGGCCTACAAAGCCTTCTTCGAAGCAAAGTAAGCTTCCGGCGATTCGCCAAAACAAAAAACGTTCCCGTGAAAATTTCACGGGAACGTTTTTTATAGGCTTAAAAGTGAATTACTTCACTTCGTCGGCGGGAACGATTTTCACGCTGACGAGCGCCTTGCGTTCAATCGGCGAGCTGCGTTCCGGGCCCGTGCAGGGAACGGAAGCGATTTTTTCGAGCACTTCGTCGCCCTTGATCAGCTGGCCGAACGCCGTGTACTGGCGGTCGAGGAAGCGGGCGTCGCCGTGACAGATAAAGAACTGCGAGCCGGCGCTGTCCGGGTGCTGAGAGCGTGCCATCGAAATCACGCCGCGAACGTGCGGTTTCGTATTGAATTCGGCGCGGATATTATAGCCCGGTCCGCCGGTTCCCCACAAGCCGCGCTTGCTTTCGTCTTTCGTGAGCGGATCGCCGCCCTGGATCATAAAGCCCTTGATGACGCGGTGAAACGCCGTTCCGTCGTAAAAGCCTTCGCGTGCGAGCTTTTTGAAATTTTCGACGGTCTTGGGTGCGACTTCCGGCCAGAATTTGATGACCATTTCGCCGTCACTCGTCGCGAGGACTGCCACTTCTTCAACTGTATTGTTACTCATAGTTTTTTGATTAGAAAGCTTGTCCGGAGCAACGCCGCTTTCCGAGCATGCAACAACGCCCAAGAGGCAAATCGGAGCCCAGAAAAAACGTGCCGATAAAGTCCGAAAGGATTTAAAAATTTGCATACCACCATTTCATGGTTCTGCGGGAACTCTGGCAAGTTTTTATATGCTCTTCCCAAACAGGCGCTTCGCCGTCGGCATTCACTCCGAATTATGGCGCCCCGGAAATCCGCATGCAGGATTTTTGAATTTTCTTTTGACGAAAAATTTTGTATAAGGAGGACACACTTCTCTTTCTTACCTCTACTCTATCCTCGCCCCTCACCATGAACACCGGTGTTATTTTTGATTGGCACGGAGTCATTTTTGACGCCTCCGCATACGACAAGCGCAGCTGGGAAATGCTTGCCGCGGAATGCGGTCTCGAGCTCGCTCCGGGCTATCTTTTCAAAAGTTTCGGACACAACAGCCGTTTCACCATTGCCAAAATTTTGAACTGGAGCTCCGACCCATTGCGCATCCGCGAGCTTGCCGAGCGCAGAGCCACTCTCCTTCACCAAATACTGACACAGGAGGTTGCCGAACCGCAACCGGGCACCCGCGCCCTGCTCCAGTCTCTGAAAGACCGCGAGATTCCCTGCGCCGTTGCCTGCCCCGCATTCCGCGAAGAAATCACCTGGCTTTTGGAGCTTTTAGATTTGAAGAGCTATTTTCCGACGGTCATCGCCCACGGCAATGTACAGACGCCGGTTTCGGAACCCGAAGCCTTCCAGCTTGCCGCCAAGTCTATGGAACGCCTGCCGGAAGAGTGTATCGCCGTCCAAAGTACGCTTGCGGGCATCGAAGCCGCGCGCTCCGTCGGCATGAAAACCGTTGCCCTGTCCACGATCAATCCCAAGGTTCTGCTCGAACGCGCGGGTGCCGACGTGGTTCTCGACAGCATTCGAGACCTGAACATCGGCACCATCGCCGCGCTGAGAAGCCTTTAGGCAGCGTAGCCTAAGGGGCGCTTCAGGAAGCCGTTTGGGGCTCTGCGGACAGCGCTAAACCTGCGTCTGACTTGGTAAAGCGGACGTTTTGTCCGTCAGTCACTTTCCCGCCGATAATGGCCTTGGCGAGCGGCGTTTCGATTTCCTTTTGGATAAAACGACGCAACGGGCGCGCACCGTACACGGGATCGTAGCCGTTTTCGGCAATCCATTCGTGAGCGGATTCGTCAAGCGTCACCGTAATGCGGTGGTCTTCCAAGCGCTTGTTAAGCGATACGAGCATCAGATCGACAATCGCGGAAATTTGCTTCAGGCCGAGCGGCTTAAACAGAACAATGTCGTCGATACGATTCAGGAATTCCGGACGGAATCCGGCGCGCAGTTCGTTCATAACCTGTTCCCGCACGCGTTCCGGAATCTCGTCGTTTTCGACGCCTTCGACGAGATAGCGCGATCCGATGTTGGAAGTAAGAATGAACACGGCGTTGCGGCAATCGACCGTGCGCCCCTGCCCGTCGGTCAGGCGTCCGTCGTCGAGAATTTGCAACAGGATGTTAAAGACGTCCGGATGCGCTTTTTCGATTTCGTCGAGCAAAACGACGGAATACGGTTTGCGGCGCATGGCTTCGGTGAGCTGACCGCCTTCTTCAAATCCGACATAGCCCGGAGGCGCGCCGACCAAGCGCGACACGGCATGCTTTTCCATGTATTCGGACATGTCGATGCGAATCATCGCGTCTTCGCTGTCAAAAAGCTGGCGCGCGAGGCTCTTGGCGAGCTCGGTTTTTCCGACACCCGTCGGACCGAGGAAAAGGAAGCTGCCAACCGGGCGGCGCGGATCCTGCACGCCGGCGCGGGACCGCAGTATCGCTTCGGAAACGAGGCGCACGGGTTCTTCCTGGCCGATAACCTGCTTCTCAAGTTCGTCCTGCAAACCGAGCAATTTCTGCTTTTCGCCTTCGAGCAGCTTGGTTGCGGGAATGCCCGTCCAGCGCGCGACGACTTCGGCGATTTCGTCGGGCGAAACCGTTTCGCGGAAAAGTTTGTCGTTCCCGCCGGATTTTTCCTCCGCGATTTTTTCGTATTTTTTCAAATCCGCTTCGAGTTGCGGGATTTTCCCGTAGCGCAGCTCGCTGGCCTTGCCGAGATCGCCGCGGCGCTCGGCCGCTTCGGCGTCGTGACGCGCGGTTTCGAGTTCGGCGCGGATTTTCTGAATTTTCCCGACGCTTTCTTTTTCCGCTTCCCAGCGTGCACGCAGGGCCGTTGCTTCGGAACGCGCCTCGGTCAATTCCTTGCGCAGCGCTTCGAGGCGGATTTGCGACGCGGCATCCGTTTCTTTCTTCAACGCGGTTTCTTCGATTTCAAGCTGCATGACGCGGCGGGAAAGCGAATCGAGTTCCTCCGGCATGGAATCCATCTCCGTACGGATTTGGGCGCAGGCTTCATCGACGAGGTCGATTGCCTTGTCCGGCAAAAAGCGGTCGGAAATGTAGCGATTGGAAAGCACGGCGGCTTCGACCATCGCACTGTCCATGATACGCACGCCGTGGTGCACTTCGAAGCGTTCGCGCAAACCGCGCAAAATGGAAATCGTGTCTTCGACACTCGGCGGCTCGACGAGAACGCTTTGGAAACGGCGTTCGAGCGCAGCATCTTTTTCGATGTACTTGCGATGCTCTTCGAGCGTGGTCGCGCCGATGCAGTGGAGTTCGCCGCGCGCAAGCATGGGCTTGAGCATATTGCCGGCATCCATCGCACCGTCGGTTTTTCCCGCGCCGACAAGCGTGTGAAGTTCGTCGATAAAAAGAAGGATGCGGCCGTCGGATTTTTTGATTTCGGTCAAAACGGCTTTGAGGCGTTCTTCAAATTCTCCGCGGTACTTCGCGCCCGCGAGAAGCGACCCCATGTCGAGAGAAAACACGGTTTTGTCCCGCAAGCCTTCGGGAACGTCGCCGCGAACGATACGCTGCGCCAGACCTTCGACGATGGCCGTTTTGCCGACACCGGGTTCGCCGATGAGCACCGGATTATTTTTCGTTTTTCGGGAAAGAATGCGGATGACGCGGCGGATCTCCTCATCGCGACCGATAACGGGGTCGAGCTTGCCTCGGCGCGCCATTTCGACCAAATCGACGCCGTACTTGCCGAGCGCGTCGTAAGTCGCCTCGGGGTTGTCCGTCGTCACGCGCTGGTTTCCGCGCAATTCCTTGAGCGCTGCCAGCACGGCATTGCGGGTAATGCCGAAGGCCTTGAAAAACTCCTTCATCTCCGGAGCCGCAGCGAGGAGCGCGAGGAAAAGATGCTCGGTGCTGACGAAATCGTCGTTAAGCGCGCGGGCTTCTTCCACGGACTTGCCAAGCACTTTTTGAACCGTCCCGGATGCAGCACCCTGCTGGACATTCCCGCCGCCGCTGACACGCGGAAGGCGCGCAAGCTCGCGTTCGACGTTCTGCGAAAACCCGTTGACGTCGATTTTCATCTTCGCAAAAAGCGCAGGGACGATGCCGCCGTCCTGCTTGAGCAAGGCTGCGAGCAAGTGCCAAGTTTCGAGCATCGGATTGCCGTGCTCGGTCATAATCGTTTGTGCGGAAGCCAAGGCTTCGCGGCTTTTTTCGGTAAATTTATTGAAATCCATAATGCCTATAAGCGTCAGCAAAAGGCGTGCCACAAAATTGAATAATTTTGTCACAATTATTTTCCAAACAAAATTCTACCAAATCGGTAAATTTCTACTTGAGCGCTCGGATTGTATTTTGAGAAAATACGCGCACCTCACCCAAGTAATGATCTCTCCAATCTCCCCCGCTACCCGCCTTCGCCCTCTGTTTTTAATTGCGGCTGCTTCCGCCTCTTTGCTCGGAAGCAGCTTGCCCGCACTCGCCTCGTACATGCACAGCGACGTCTCGATTGTGACCTACACGGATTTCGCGCAGAATTGCGGGCGCTACCAAAGCGGCAATCTTAGCGCGCTTTTAGCGCATCTGAACAGCGGCGGCGTTGAAATCCACTATGAGGGCGGCCAAGAAAGCTACACCGTCAGCTACATGCCGGATTTCTCAAGCCAAACCGACGAAGGCTTCGCAGCGGGAATCGGCGTAAATTTCATCGCTACGGTCCAGCACGTCGGTACCGACCCGACGACGACCTTCTCCGCGCGCAACGTGGGCACCGGCAACGCCATTATCTACACGGGGATTGAGTACGCCGACAACGGCTACCGTGTTTCCGGAAACGGGATGTCGTACACCTCGCAGATGGACTCGGATTTTCAGTGGATTCCCCAAAGCGCCAGCGGACACGCGGACTACAAGATTACGCGACTGAATAAAATCGTCACCGATGTCACCCTTTCGACGGTTTACACGGGTTGGGTTTCGTCGGGAACGCCCCTTTACCGTTCGGCGTCCGGCCAGCATTACGTCGTCGATCACAACGGCGCGGTCACGTCCCTCTGCGACAACAAATACCAATACAATGTCGGCGGCATCGTAACTGCGGGAAGCGTCACCGACAACGTTTCGGGCACGGATGCATCCAAGATTACCTACAGGGTTAATTACTCGGAAAACGGCATCGGCTGGTCGTGGAGCGATTACTCCAAGGCGGACTTGCCCTCGAATTGCGCCGGCGGCGACTCCGGCAGTCCGGTCTGGATTCAAAACGTCGTCGATAACGAGGTCGTTTACCAATACCTCGGAGCCTCCGCCGAATACTATTCCAACGGGACACTTACCAATATCTACTCCGCCGGAGAGTGGACCCAAGAAACGATGGCTCAGTTTGACAAAACGATTTCCGCGGGAACGCAGGCCCTTTACATCGGCGCCGTTAAAAATGCCGGCGAAGACATCAGCGGCAGCGCTTACGGCAGATACGGTGCATTTACGACGGGAACGCGCTTAGACTACGGCATCGTCAGCGGCGGAACAAACGGCAACGTGCAATTCATCGGGATGCCGCAAGGCACCGAAACATGGAACCGACTCAACAACCTGCGCGACAAGGACAATTGGTATGCCTATTCGAGCCTCGACGACACAACGACTCTCAATAAGGACAATTACTTCGCGATCGAGCAGGCGACGACGACCACCACCGCCAATGACCCGTACCTGAACCTGTATTATTCGGAAAACCTCATCTTTGAGGCGGGGAGCGCCAAGACGACAATCTACGTCAACGAAGCCGATGTCGATTTGGGAATCGGCTACGTCCGCTTCTCGGCGGGAACGCAGACGAACGCGACTTTCGAGCTGAAATCGGAAGGCGGGTTCCAGCTCCACTCGGCCGGCTACATCGTCGATAAAAACACCTCGCTTCACGTTTACCTGAAAAACTCCTCGAAAGACCTCTACACGCGCGAATGGCGTAAAATCGGCGACGGCGATCTCTATCTGCACGGCGACGACGATGATTTTTACGGCAATGACGTATTGCTCAATCTCGGCGGAAGCGGAAAGACCTATCTGGAGTACGAGCTTTCCGGAGCCGGATATGCGGTTTACAACGTGCTGGCCAACACGGGAGCCGCTGTCGTCATCAAGGACACAAAGCAGATTTACCGCGATTTCACCTTCGGCAACGGCGGCGGCACGCTCGACATGAACGGCAATTCCATGGTGTGGAACAACTCCAACACGGCGGCGGCCGAAGGCTTTACCATTCACGCGCTCACGGAGGAAGGCATTATTTATAACGGCAAAGGGCATACGGAGCTGAAATTCACGCAGAGCGGCCATCAAAGCTTCCTCGGAGCATTCAGAGACAGCAGTGCCGGCTCGCTGAAATTTATTTATAACGGCGGAACCGGGTCCTCGCTCACGCTCAACGGGGTCTTCACGCAGCTGAAAAACAATGCGGCCAGCGGCATCTCCGTAGAAAGCGGCACCCTGATTTTCCAAGGCAGCAAAACCGTCCACGCCCTCGGTTCGGAAGACGGCACCAATGCCGACCGCCTCGTCCGCGACAACGACTGGCATTACGCCGATGCCGCCGCCAATGTCGAAGTCCGAAGCGGCGCGACGCTGCAACTCGGCTCGCACGCACGTCTGAGCGGAGACATCACCGTACGCGACGGCGGGAAATTCGTCATGAGCGAAAGCGTCCAAAGCCGATACGAATACATCGAAGGCGGCCATAGCACCGAAGACACTTACCAAATCCGTGAATTTTACGGGCTGAAAGGCAATGTCGTTCTCGAAGGAAAAAATTCCGCAATGGAAGTGAATTACGCGGCAGGCACGACGGCGGAACAGGTTTACTCGGGCAAGATTTCGGGCAACGGCAGCCTGCTCCTCAATTTGGGCGAAGCGTCCCTGAGACTTTCCGGCGAAAACACCCACAACGGAGGAACCACGCTCGTCGCGGGCAAACTCATTGCCGCGCACGCCGACGCATTGGGCGCGGGGGCCGTTGTCGTTCAAAGCGGTGCCGAGCTCGCCCTCGAACAAAACGTCGTGCTTTCGACGGCCGCTCAAGCACTCACACTCGTCGTCGGCGCGGAAAACAGCGGAGCAACCGGCAAAGCGCTCATCACGGCTTCCGAAGACGGAAAAATTGTCATCGAACGGGACGCCCAACTCTTTATCGACGTTTCCGCCCTGTTCATGAAACGCAGCGCTGTCGATTTGTCGTCGCTGAAGCTGGCGTCGGAATCCGCGCTGGAATTCAACACCGAGAGCGCCCGCATCGGCTGGTACGACAATGCCTCCGGAGAATGGCAGGACTTGGCCGGCTACGATTTCGTCGTCGAATCCGGAAACATCTTCCTCGTGATTCCCGAGCCCTCCGCGTTCGCTCTCTTCGCCGGACTCGCCGCGCTGGCCCTCTGCGCCAACCGCAGACGAAAGCAGTAGATTGTGAGCGGTGAGCGGAACCGGATATTTTCCGCTCACCGTCGCGCTACACCCTTCTTTCCCTCGAAAATTCTGAGAACTTTCCTTGCTTTCCCGACAAAGGCGCGCAGAATATTGGGAAATATTCTCTATGTTTAACCGACGCTCGATTTTTATCATTATCTCGCTGCTTGTGAGCGTCCTCATACTGAGGAAATTTGCAGAAAACTTAGATACAATTTTGCCGGCACTGCACTCCGGCTTTACGGCTGACACCTTGGTCCTGCCGATTTGGATCGACTACGCCGCCGTCTTCGTCTTCGGCATTACGGGAACCGTGACGGCACGCCTCAAAGGCTACGACTTCGTCGGCGCATTCGTACTTGCCGGCATTACGGCAATGGGCGGGGCCCTGCTCCGTGACGGCCTTTGTATCCAAACGGATATTTCGCCTTTGTTCTCCGACAGCGGCTATATCATCTCGCTCACCGCTGCCTGGCTCTTCGGCATGTACTTCGGCGAATTTTTCATGCGCTTCGACAACTTTATCATCCTTTGCGACGCCGCGGGCTTGGGACTTTACGCCGTTTTCGGCACCAACAAGTCGCTGGCTTACGAGTTGAGCGTCCCGGTCGCTATCGGAATCGGCATGATTAACGCCGTCGGCGGCGGCCTTTTGCGCGACGTCGTCGCCCGCGAAGAACCGATGGTTTTCAAGCCCGGTCAGTTTTACACAGGGATTGCCGTACTCGCCAGCGCGCTCTTTGTTTTCCTCTACAGAGTAATGCCGCCGACTGCCGCCGCCCTTGTCGTTGTCGTCGTTACCGTGGTTTGCCGCATGCTCGTCATCCGCTACAATCTGCACTCGCAGTCCGTCGCGGAAACGCAGGAACGCGTCAAGCGCCTCCTGAGAACCATCCGCGAAGCCCACCGCAACGAGGACTCGGAAGAAGATAAAAATGCGACGGACGACTACTATGACGCCCCGGATAGCTACGAAGACGACGAAAATCCGCTCGAGGATAACGACGAAAACGGCGGGAACGCTGTTGACCCCAAGGAAAAACTTTAGAAAATAAGAACTATGCCACGCAAAACTCCCGCGAAAAAAACACTCCCGAAATACAAACGCATCGTTTTGAAAATTTCCGGAGAAGCTCTGAAAAATTACAAAACCGGCGATCCGTTTGATCCGCAGATTCTGAAGAATCTCGCCGAGCAGATGAAGCGCCTCCACGCGCTCGGCGTACAGGTCTGCCTCGTCGTCGGCGGCGGTAATATTTTCCGCGGGCTCGCGGGAGCCAAGAACAACGGAACCGATCGCACGACGGGTGACAACATGGGCATGCTCGCAACGACGATTAACGCCCTCGCCATCATGGACTGCCTCGAAAAGAACGGCATCCAAGTCCGCGTCCAAACCGCAATCCCGATGGACAAGGTCGCCGAACCCTTCATCCTGCGCAAAGCAATCCGCCACCTCGAAAAGGGCCGCGTCGTCATCTTCGCTGCGGGTACGGGCAATCCCTTCTGCACGACCGACTACGCCGCCGCACTCCGCGCCAACGAAGTTCACGCCGACATCATTTTCAAGGCAACGAAGGTGGACGGCATCTACACCGCCGACCCGATGAAGGACCCGAAGGCAACGCGCTACGCCAGCCTCTCCTACGAAGAAGCCCTGATGAAACACCTCGGCGTCATGGACGCCACGGCCTTTGCGCTCTGTCAGGAAAACAAAATGCCGATTCTGGTCTTCTCGATGAACGAAGAAGGTTCCATCGAACGCGCCGTGCTCGGCGACAAGAAAATCGGCACGCTGGTCAGCTAAGCCACAGCTCACCGAAAACCAGTCACCATTCACCCTTTAATTCATTTTTAATATGCTGAAAAAAATCACCGACTCCACGAACGAAGCGATGGAAAAAGCCGTCGCTCACACCGAACACGAATTTTCGACGATCAACACCGGCAAAGCTCAGCCGTCCATGGTTGAAGGCGTTTTGGTCGAAGCCTACGGCAGCATGATGCCGCTGAAGAACTGCGCGACGGTTTCGACGCCGGACGCCCGTTCGATCGTTATCACGCCGTTTGACAAGGGCTTGCTCAAGGCCATCGAAAAAGCGATTCTCGGCGCCAACATCGGACTCACGCCCTCCGTCCAGGGCACGATCGTCCGCTGTCCGGTTCCGGAACTGACGGGCGAACGCCGCAACGAACTCGTCAAGGTCGCCAATCGCTACGCCGAAGAAGGCCGCGTCCGCGTCCGCGCCGTCCGCCGCGACAGCCTCGAACTCGTCAAGAAGATCAACAAGGACAAGGCTGCTTCGGAAGACGATTGCAAGCGCACGGAAAAAGACATTCAGACGCTCACCGACAAGTGGATTGCCGTCATCGACGCAGCATTCAAAGCCAAGGAAGCCGACCTGAAAAAAGTCTAAGAGAAAGATTAGAGCTTAAAGAAAGCTCTAAAATTCGTCTTTTAGACAAAACATTACAAAAAGAGCGTCTCAGATCACCCGAGACGCTCTTTTTTGCATGAAACTTGCCCTGGTCAGCGGGATAGGAAGAAGGCGTAAAGAAAGAGGCGCTACGCTCTTTGGGAGCGATTCCCGTGGAGCGGTTATCCAATGTAGTGCACCTCCGGCGCACAGACTCTGACAGGTGGGAAGAAGAAAATTTAGGACAATACCCTAAAAATGAATTTCTAGAGGTAGCCTCAAGGATTTATTGAACTTCGGAAAGCACAACGCGGAAGCCGAGGTTGCTGTCACACTCGTCCGTCCGACAATAGCGCCAACTCGATGACTCGCAGCCTTGCTCGTGGGCGGACCAACTACCGCCTCGGCACACATGTTCCGAGTATGGACCAGGAGTGGAAGTCCGTTCTGCCACGTTCCCATGCATATCATAAAGGCCAAATGCATTTGGGTCTTTTTGCCCGACAGGATGCGTTCCAACTCTACCGGTTCTTCTATCGACACTGCTGTTCCCCCTATACCATCCGGCACGTTCCAAATCTTTCGTCGAGTTGCCCGTATAATACACAGTAGCCGTTTCCGCGCGACACGCGTGTTCCCACTCGTCCGAGGTCGGCAGACGATATGCTTGATTTCCGGAGATTCGTCCCAAAAGGCGTTCTCGCTCTGTCAACTTTTGACAAAATTCAAGGACATCATACCAAGAAACATTTTCTACGGGACGCTTCGCTCCTTTGAATCTTGACGGATTATTTCCCATTACCGCTTCATACTGCCACTGTGTAACCTCGTATTTCCCGAACGCATAGGTGCGTCCCGGAATTTTCACCGTTAAGGGAACGCCAAACATCACAATAGAATTTTTAATTAGGTTTTTGAGCACATCGTTTTCCCAAGCGATTGATTTCTTCGCGAAAGCAATATCCTCCTCGCTGAGCTTTTCGGACGTAATCATTCCTGCCTTGTGCTTGAAAAAAGCATCTTTGATTGTGTTTGCCCACTCGGATTCACGCTTTTCGAGCTCCACGATTTTTTCGGAAAGAGCGCAGTAGCCAACGTCATCATCAAACGCCCGACTCATCACCCGCAAATCTTCGGCAAGCGATTCGCGGAGCTTTTGCGTTTCCACGCATTCCTTACGGAAGCGTTCAAACACGGTTTGCGATTCCGGCATGTATTCCCGAGCAAATGCCTCGTAGTTTTCCGGCGCCGCAAGCGCAGAAGCCCCGAATGTCACAACAAGCAGAATCGGTTTTAATAAAGTTTCAAGTTTCATTAGTATCTTAATTCAAATTTGTTCCGTATAAGAAATATGATGGGATACCGCTCTCCTCGGTTCTTATTTTTCGGCGAACTCTGCATCGCGTTCAGCAAGCTCGTCAGAAGTAATCGCACCGATTTTAAACTGCGAATAAAAATCCGTAAGTTTGTAGCGCAACCACCAATAATCCGACGCCAAATCCAACCAACGCTTCTCTGCCGCTTGGAAAACATCACTCACCTTCCAATCATTTTTTTCCGCCCTAAGCGCTTTAACAAGGTCCTCAAGATTCGCTTCCGCCTCCAAGCAGGATAATCGCGCGTTTTTGCAAAGGTCTGCAAGTATGGGCATCTGCTCTTCCCCAAAAGCCTCCAGCAAGGCACGGCCACGAGAACGTTCAACCTCGGAAAGTTTTTGTTCCATGGTCAAAACTTTTTCTCGGAGGCAATTCCGAATCATTTGCTTTTCTAAAGGCATAGACACCTCTCTAGTTTTTCTCCGGCGTTCCTTTTCAATACGCGTTTTTTCTTCGGTAATTCGTTTTCGTCCTGCTTCCATTTTGGGCATGGTTTCTAATGCCAAACCTGCATTCCAAATTTGCCAGATAGCTCGCAGTTCACCTTCAAGATTTTTATTCATTGTAGATGCTGCAATTACGGATTCAACAAACGCCGTCGATTTCTTTTCCGCAAGTTCCGGATAACGTCCTCTGAAGCTTAGGCACAGCTGAAGGAGATAGCTATCGTTTCCTTGCGTTGCATAGTCAAAAAGCGAAAACGTCCCTGTTGAATCTTTCATTTCCCAAGGATTTGCACCTTTCTTGATGAAAAGATGGAGAATCTCAAATTCACCGTTGTGCGCCGCTTCTTTCAGCAAATGAGCGGAAACTTCCGCGCCATCATCAAACGCCTTTCGAGCTTCCGCTTGTGTCAGCGTTCCCGCGCTCAATCCGTGAGCAATTCTTTCCGTCGGACTCATACACGCAGCGAGAAACGGTAATGTCGTTACGGAAATCAAGACTAATAGTTTATTTATTTTCATGAGAGTTTGATTTTTCGGCTTCTTCCTTGTTTTGTTTGTCTTGGATTAGGTTACTTTTGCTACACCTGAGACAATGGGTAATTCCAACAACAAGTCCTAAAATAGAAGCCACGAGAACTACGAAAAAAAGGAACCACGTCCTCCGCGAACATCTCACTGAAGATATAGCCCCATAGCAATACGCTGTTGAGTGTGAAATGCCCACGATTACCCAAAAAAAGAGCGAAATCTGACCGATCATAATATTAATTTTCGAAGGAGAATAGGCCCCGGCTTTGAAATTAAAAATACCGTTATCAAACCTTTCTGCCTCTACGCCTCTCAGGCGCCCATGTGTTATGCCATGTTTCGCCAACCCGCTCACAGTTGAGTTCCAATTCTCAACATTCTCCACGAACAGGAATAAGGTTCGTTCATACTTTTCCTGCCATGCCTTAGAGCCTTTCCCCATTAAAATCCAAAGAATGGAAAACAAAATACCGAAAACAGAAATAACAACACAAACGAGATTTAAAAGAGAAATGCATAAACATTCGACGCACCAAGAATGCTTTGTATCAAATAGCTTTAGTAATACGTTCCCGTATCCGGCAAAAATCAAAACAAGAAATGTCGCAAGAAAAACAGAACGCTGCCAAAGTCGTCCGATTTCTAATTTCATGCAATCGTAAAAATGATCAAGCGTAGACCCCTCAATCATCTTTGCGATGCTTTTATTTGTATTTTCTTTCGATAAACTTCCCATCGACGATTTACTCACCTTCGAGGAATTCCTCGGCGGATTGTTTGCGTTCGGCATCGGGATCTTCTTCCGTGATGTCGTCGAGTGAGAATTTCGTCGGGTCTTCCGAAAGCTCAAGCGACATATCTTTGAGCGTGCCGAGGACATCCGTCAGTTCG
>JAFYWY010000025.1 GCA_017546455.1 Opitutales bacterium | reverse complement strand
TACGGAAGTTAATTTGAATGCCGGCGACGGCGGAACGGAGCTTGCCGTGACGCAAGACTGCGGCGCGGCGTTCACGGGAAGCGATTGGGTGCTTTCGCGGGCGCGTCAGGCGAATCCGGTGGCCTTCCAAAGCGGCTCGGCATTGAAAATCGTGCCGACGTTCCGTTTGCCGAATTCCACGGTTCCCGCCCGCATCCAAGCACAAGTTACCTTGGGGAACTCGACAAATACTTACACGCTTGCGTGGTCTGAGCGCGTGAACGGCATCGAGATTCCGGCTCCGGTTTCTGCGGGGATGGTCGGCTACTTTGAAAACGCGACGATTGTCTGGAAAGTCAGCTACGACGCGAATTCCGATACCTGGGAAGACGCCGGCTCCAGCTCCCACGAAATCTACTTCACGCGTGGTGCGCCGTTGACACCTCTTCGTCAGGAAACCTTGTTTCGCATTTCCTGCAAGCAAGCGGCAGGATTGACAGATCTCGCCGCAATCGTCGATGCAATTTACGCAGAGTTTACGGATAGGAATGTTTGCCGTGTTTCCGACGGGAAACAAATGACTTACTGGAAGGACTATATTGCGGGAGCCACAACAACTTCACGTCTACTACGCAATGAATCTGCCAATGGGAATTGCCAAGCATGGAGTGGTTTGTTTAGAGACACTATTTGCCTGCAAGGTATTTCAGCCCAACGGATTAAAGTTTTTTCCAAGAGGATTGTTTCATTAGGAGCGGGGGAAGAACAAGAGGAATCTGTTTTGGTGAAAAACTGGATTTTTGGAAATGTTATTTCGAAAGTTTTAAAAAGTTGTCGTATCGAAGGAGATGAAAATAGTTCTTCCGTGGAATATACTCACATAGCAGATTTCGAAGGTGAAGAGGTTTTGGACGGAATAGCGATTCCTGAAAACATCCTCCCAGGTCAAGGGAACTCTAACACTCCTCCGGAATTTAACGGACATTGGATTACGTGTGTAGAAAGTTATTACTACGACCCTTCGTACGGGACTGAAAAAGTTTCGATTTCAACCCCTGAAGGGTACGAAAACAACGCTTTTTCGGGATTTTATACTGCAGACGGAGCTACGTACCTCTGTCGGATTAACTCTGAGGAATGCGATGTATCATACACTTTAGACACAACAACAGATTAGGTCTTCTTCTATGAGAAAGTTTATTTTTTTCTTTTCGATTATTTTCGTTGCGACGTCATCCTGCTTTTTTTGGTGGCGAAAAGCCAATAATGAGGAGTCTTCAATCGGGCTTGTGTCTATTCATGCTGGCTCGAATCAAAGTAAAAACACCTCAGGAAAGCCCTCGACTCTTTCGTCCTTCTTGAGCGGAGTTTATCCCGAGCACAAAATTTCCGTAGTGAAGTCAGATTTGGAAATAATTACGAAAAAGGTTATTCCCGAATACTCCGGGCGAAATCCCGGTAGGGGCGACATTGAATTGTGCGATCGAAATAATAGACCGTTGAAAGATTTTCCGCACCCTCCAACGTGCCATGATATTTTGGAAAGTCTTAGATGGTGTATGAGCTATTACCACGTTCCGAATGTTTGCGTGGAAGACGAGAACTGTTTCTATGCGTGGTACGCAGGCGAGACATTCCAAGGTAATATCATTGATAAAAAGCATTTTCGCCGACATGGGTGGGAAATGAGCTCTGAAAAAATTGAATTCATCGGGGACTAACCGAGGAGGAAGAAAGGCTAAGTGAGGATCTTCCACGAATTTTGCCTGTAGCGGTGAGCAGTGAATGGTAAATCGTAAACAGAAAATTGCTCTGCTTACTACTCGCCACTCACCAGCGTAGGCAAAACTCGTGGATTTCCTTCGAGGAAAGTAAAAATTTTCAAAAAAAGTGCATTTTGGGAAGATTTTGTGAACATTGGTCGCGGGGGTATTGATACACTTATTCCCGCACACTCGGGCAAAGGGCTCGAAATGTGCGACGAAAATTCAACACCCATAAAAACGATGAAACATTCTAAACCATATAAACATTCCGGCCGCTGGTTACCGTGGACCACGGGAACGCTGGCGTTTGCCGGACTCGCCGGAACGCTTTTTGCGCTTTCCGAAGTCTTAGAAAATGATACCGACGGCGACGGTTGGACCGATGCCGAAGAAATCATCGCGGGAACCGATCCCGCCGACGCAACCGACCCTTGGGATTCCGATGGCGACGGCATTGCCGACTACCTTGAATTCCTCGACGGTACCAACCCGCTTGACCCGAACGATCCGCCGCAGGCTCGCGGTGCAAGCGCAGCGTACAGCGTCGCCGCAGCGGCAAACGAAACAACGGAAAGCGGCGACGAGCCGTCGGCAAATACGACTACCCCGATTTTTCCGGCTCTTGAGGAAGCCTCCCGCAAAAGCATGTATCATGCGACGGCGTGGTACAACGGCAGAGTCGATTTGGCGTTTATCACACCGACAGCGACCTCGAAGTGGCAAGCGGCAGTCGGCACAGAGCTCGAATACTGGAACGTCGGCTATTACGACTTACTTGCTCGCAATAATAGCAAGGGCATTGCCATTACATTAAACGCTCCGCCTGCACGGGAATACGCGCTTTGTTGGAAACACATGAAGCGTCCGGACGACGGCGAAACCGCTTACGCGGTGAGTGTAAAAATCGGTGAGGAGGAGCTCGTATCGCAAAGCTTTACCGCGCCCGAACGCTCGCAGGCGGAAGGCGGCGAAGACGTTTCGCTGAACTTCACGCTCCCGCAGGGCGGTTTGGATAACGTGACGATTGTTTTCATGCCTACGGGTACAAGTACGAGCGGTCCGCTGGTCGGCTCGATTGAGCTAAAGAATCCGAATCTCAGTCTTGTCGCGGAGACTGTCCGTGGAATTTACGAGGGGCCTTACGAAATCGAGCGTACGACAATTACGCTTAGCGGAAACGTTGCGAACGGTCTTCCTAAGGCTTTTACGTTAACAAAGCCATTCGAAATTAGCGAAGGCAACCTTGTTGAAATAAGTGTCGTTTCGGACGACGCGGCATCGGTTACCATTGCTCCGCTTGAACTTGCGGTTTCAAGTGATGGTGGAACCGCAACGGGAAAATCGGAATGGCGAGCGAGTTACAACGAAGATGCCACGATTCCTGTTTCAGTTACTTATACAAACCAAGGAGATACTTATAATCTATCAATTACGATTATCGTGAAGAGGTCGTTGAGAGTGC
>JAFYWY010000024.1 GCA_017546455.1 Opitutales bacterium | reverse complement strand
CTATGCGCCTTTGCGGGATTCGAGTTCTTCCCAGCGTTCGAGGGCAATCAGAAGCGCTTCGTCGATTTCGGCGAGACGCGTGTTCGTCGCTTGCACGGCGACGGGGTCGCGGTAAAAATCCGGATCATTGAGTTTTTCCGCAAGCGTTTTCTGCTCGTTTTCCAAGTCTTCGATTTGCTGCGGAAGCGCTTCGAGCTCGCGCGTTTCCTTGTAGGAAAGCTTCTTTTTCGACGGCGGATTTTTCGGCGACACAGGCTCAGCGGGAACCTCCGCCTTCGGCTTTTCCGTTTTCGGCGCGCTTTTCGCTGCTACGTCCGCGAGATGCTCCTTGCGCCAGGCGTCGTAATCGCCGACAAATTCGCGCAGGTTTCCGTCGCCCTCAAAAACGATGTAGCTCGTCGTTACGTTATCCAAAAACTGGCGGTCGTGTGTGACGAGTAAAACCGTGCCGTCAAAATTGCCGAGCAGTTCTTCGAGCAAATCGAGCGTTTCCAAATCGAGGTCGTTCGTCGGTTCGTCGAGTACGAGCACATTGGCCGTCTTGAGAAAGATTTTGGCGAGCAGGAGGCGATTACGCTCCCCGCCGCTGAGCATCGAAACGGTCGAACGCGCACGATCCGGCGTAAACAGAAAATCGCCGAGATAGCTGATGACATGGCGCGTCTGCCGACCGACGACCACGGTGTCCGCGCCTTCGCCGGCAAGGTTTTCGATGAGCGTTTTGTCTTCCTTGAGTTGCGAGCGCAGCTGATCAAAATACGCGATTTGCAGATTCGTGCCGTGCGTGACGGTCCCCGAGTCGGGCGTGAGTTGCCCGAGCAAAATTTTCAGAAGCGTGGTTTTGCCGATGCCGTTCGGACCGATGATGCCGACGCGGTCGCCGCGCATAATCGTCGTCGAAAAATCGCGAATCGCGGGGACGCCGTTCCAAGTCTGCGAGATGTTCTCGGCGACGAGGACTTTCGCGCCGGATTTTTCGCCTTCGGAGATCGTCGCCCGCACGTTTCCGACGGAAGCACGCCGGGCGGCTCGGATTTCACGCAGTTTCTTCAATTCACGTACGCGCCCTTCATTGCGGCAACGGCGCGCCTTCACGCCCTGACGCAACCAAGCTTCCTCGCGAGCAAGCAATTTGTCGAACTCCGCATTGTTGGCGGCGATACTGGCGTTGAGCTCTTCGCGGCGCGTCAGGTAGGTGTCGTAATCGCAATCCCAAGACGTGATGATCCCGCCTTCAAGGTCGAGAATGCGCGTGGAGATTTTCTTGAGGAATCGGCGGTCGTGCGTGACAAAGAGAATCGCCCCCTGCCAGGAGAGGAGAAATTCTTCGAGCCATTCAATCGCATCAATGTCGAGATGGTTCGTCGGTTCGTCGAGCACCAGAATGTCGGGCTTGGAAACAAGCTCGCGCGCAAGCAGGACGCGGCGTTTCATCCCCGCGGAAAGCGAGGAGAACGGCAGGTCGGGAACGGCTCCGATCTTGGAAATCATCGCATCGACTTCGCTCGAAAGGCTCCAAGCGGAATTATTTTCGAGCCAGTGGAAAATCGCGTCGAGCTCGGCCTCGGAATAGTTCTCCGTATCGTGCGTTTCGTAGGCGCGGATTTTTTCGCCGGCCTCGCCGAGTCCGCTCAAAACGACGTCGCGCACCGTCCCCGCAATGGCATCCGGGACTTCCTGTGAAAGAAACGCAGCGTGCGACCCGCGTGCAATGGCGACTTCGCCGGCATCCGGCTCGAGTGTCCCCGTGATAATTTTGAGCAGGGAGCTTTTGCCCGCACCGTTACGCCCGATGAGGCAGACACGTTCGCCCGCTTCAACCTGAAACGTGACATCGTCAAACAGCGACGGACCGCCGAATTTTAAGGAAAGATTTCTGACTGCAAGCAAAGCCATTCGCGAGAGATTAGAGATTATCTCCCGAGGCTTAAAGCAAATTGAGCATCCGCCCGTCCGCGACCGTCCATCCGCCGCCCTCCTCAAAATTAAATTGCACTTCCGCACGGAAAGTCGCAGAATGTTTCCACTAAACATCCCCATTTTTGACATGAAACTCTTTAATCAGCAGGAAGCAGAAGCTTTTGTTAAGACCGGCAACAAGGTCTTTCGTCACGGACCCGAAATGCGCGTAACGCCGATGGCGCGCGACGTGCTCACGGAAGCCGGCATCCGTCTCGTTTTCGATCCGGCCCTGTCGGGTACGGCCCCCGTTGCGACGAACGCAGTTCCCGCCGCTCCGAAAACCGCCGCCGAACCCTCGGCCGCCGCAGCCTCGAGCTTTGTCGGTGATCCCGAATTGGCCCGCCTCACGGCAAGCGGCCCGTCCACCCGCAATTTCTGCCCGTCTCCGGCCGACCAGTCCGGCTACAAAAAGGAAGACGTCGATTACTTCAATTCCCCGGAATGCGAAGCCCTCAAGTATCAGATGTGCGACATGGGTCGCCGCATTTGGTTGCGCGAGTTCGTTGACGGCAACGGCGGAAACATTTCCGCGCGCGTTGACGGCGACCGCTACCTCTGCACGCCGACCGGCGTCAGCAAGGGCTTCCTCACGCCGGACATGATCGGCATGGTCGATGCGAACGGTAAACAGCTCGCCGGTACGTGGAAGCGCACCAGCGAAGTCAACACGCACATCGCCATCATGAAGGTTTGCCCGACGGCTATGTCCGTCATCCACGCACACCCGGTCCACGCGACGGCGTTTGCGGTCGCGGGCGTCGAACCGCCGACCTGCCTCCTGACGGAATCCGAAATCTTCCTCGGCCGCATTCCGATTGCGAAATACGCGACGCCGGGCAGCCCGGACGTAGCAAAGTTCTGCGCCGAACTCGCTCCGACGCACCAGGCCATCATGATGGCATCCCACGGGGTCATCACCTGGGGCACGGGCGTTGAAGACGCATACTACAAGATGGAAATCGCCGATGCGCTCTGCCGCACGATTCTCCTCGCCAACCAGCTTCCGAAGCGCGGCCCCGCGATTTCGAACGAAGGCATGGCGGAAATCCTCGACCTGAAAAAACAGATGAACCTCCCGGACGACCGCTTCGGTCTGAAGGTCGCCAATCTCTGCGACGCCGATCCGTGGGAAATCCTCGCCGGCAACGCCGTTTGCAAACTCAGCACACCGGCAGCCCCCTGCGAATGCAAGGGCGAATCCGCTCCCGCCGACGTCGAAGCTCTCGTCAAGGAGATCACCGACGAAATCATGAAGCAGGTGAAGTAATCGCTTCCCGTTTCAAAAAAAGCGTTCCCGCGTCCGCTCTCGGGAACGCTTTTTTTAGCCGATAACATTCAATTTTTAATGAAAACTCTATTCCGCCTCATTTTTATTTCCTTCGCCCTGTTCCTGTGCGCCTGCGATTCCAAGCGCGAAGAACAGCTGATCATGGTCACGGAAGCGACGTTCCCGCCCTACGAATTCCGGGAAGGCGACCGCGTTGTCGGAATCGATCCCGAGATCATGCAGGCCGTCGCGGACGCCGTCGGCAAAGAACTGGTCATCCAGGACATGAGCTTTGACTCGGTCATCGCCGCCGTCAGCACGGGCAAAGCGGACGTCGCCGCCTCGGGCATCACCGTCACGGAAGAACGCCGCCGCCAGGTGAATTTTTCGCTTCCCTATGTTGAAGCCCGCCAGGTCATCATCGTTCCCGCTGCAAGCCCGATTGCCGGGAAAGACGATTTAAACGGCAAGCGCATCGGCGTCCAGCACGGCACGACCGGTGACCTGTTCGTCTCCCGAAACATCGGCGAACCGGAACGTTTTCAGAACGGCGCCCTCGGGGTCTCCGCCCTGATTGCGGGGAAAATCGACGTCCTCGTCCTCGACGACCAACCCGCAAAGGTCTTTGAAAATAAGTATCCGGACAAAATCAAAATTTTGGCAGAATCGCTGACGACGGAAAGCTATGCCTTCGCCGTCGCCAAAGGCAACGAAACCCTGCTCGCGCAAATCGATTCCGTCCTCGAATCCATGAAACGTGACGGACGCCTCGAAGCCATTTTAGGGAAATACGGCGTCACGGGCGCACCCGCCGCCGGCGAGCTTCCCGCCGCAGAAAAGGCCCCCGAAGCCCATGGTGCATTTTACACGAATTTCATCGAGAACGGCCGCTGGCGCTACCTGGTCGAAGGCCTTTGGGTGACGATTGAAGTCTCCTTCTTCGCCGTCGTCCTCGGCCTCATTATCGGCTTCGGCGTCGCCGTCGTCCGCACGACGCACGACAAAAACGGCTCGCTGAAACTCCTCAATTTCCTCTGCAAGCTCTATCTGACCGTCATCCGCGGCACGCCGGTCGTCGTCCAATTGCTCATCATCTACTTCGTGATTTTCGGCAGCGTAGACGTCAGCAAGGTCCTCGTCGCCATCGTCGCCTTCGGGATTAATTCCGGCGCCTACGTTGCGGAAATCATTCGCGGCGGCATTCAGTCCATCGACAAGGGGCAATTCGAAGCCGGACGCAGCCTCGGTCTGAGCTACCCGCAGACAATGATTTATATCATACTCCCGCAGGCGTTCAAAAACGTCCTCCCGGCCCTCGGCAACGAGTTCGTCGTACTGCTGAAAGAAACCAGCGTCGCGGGCTACATCGCGCTCCAGGATTTGACGAAGGCGGGCGACATCATCCGCAGCCAGACCTACACGTCCTTCCTCCCGCTGCTGGCCGTCGCCGCGATCTACCTCTGCATCGTCATGCTCTTCACCGCCCTGCTCGGCAAGCTCGAACGCCGTCTGAAACGTAGCGAATAATCTCAGAAAAGGAATTTGCGAATGAACACCACGCCCACCACCAAGCCCGAAGGCGAAAACGCCGAAACGCTTTTCCGGATTTCCGATTTGAAAAAAGTCTTCGGCGACCACACGGCCGTCAACGGCGTCTCCGCCGAAATTCATCGCGGAGAAGCCGTATTCGTCCTCGGCCCGAGCGGCTCCGGGAAAAGTACCTTCCTGCGCTGCCTCAACCTCCTCGAAATGCCCGACGGCGGCGAAATCTTTTTCCGCGGAGACGATGTCCGCCGCACCGACGTCAACGCCTTCCGCGCCCGCGTCGGCATGGTTTTCCAGCATTTCAACCTCTTCCCGCACCTGAGCGTGCTCGACAACATCACGCTCGCACCGGTAAAGACCGGACGCCTCAGCAAAGGCGAAGCGATTTTCGCCGCCGAACGCCTGCTCAAGCGCATCGGTCTCTTCGAAAAGCGCCACGCATTCCCGCAGCAGCTTTCCGGCGGACAAAAACAGCGCATCGCCATCGTGCGCGCGCTCGTGATGAATCCCGATGTGATTCTGTTCGACGAACCGACTTCCGCCCTCGACCCGGAAATGGTCGGCGAAGTGCTTTCGCTGATGAAAGACCTTGCCCAAGGCGGCCTGACCATGATCGTCGTCACGCACGAAATCGCCTTCGCCCGCGAAGTCGCCTCGCGCATCCTTTTCATGGATCACGGGCAAGTCATCAGCGACAGCACGCCGGAACGATTTTTCGGCGAAATGCCCTCGCCGCGCATCCGCGAATTTCTATCGAAAGTGCTCTAAAAGGAAGCCCTGCGCAAGCCACCCGCGGTCAAACAAACCGTCAGGCGGGAGCTGCGCAGAAAAAAGTGCTCGACGTAAAAGGCGGATTTTTATTTCCTTTGCACCACTATCTTTTTGAGACTTTGTAGGTGTTGTAGAGGTTAGTACCTACAAAATTAAATTGCTTATTACCCGGGGGAGCCGAAAGGCTCCCCCTCTTCTTTTCTTTAGTCCCGCTCCGGAAATTCGTTTTCTTAGCGTAACTCAAGCTTTCCTCCTGTTCATCAGAACATGTGCGCCGGAAGTGCACTGCGTTGGATAAGCGCACAGGCGAAGCCAAACCCGCGGACAGGCGCTCCGCCGTCATGCGCCGCTAGGTGACGACAATGCGTCCCTATCCTCCTGCGAGGCAATGAAACGAACCTTCGTAAGGCGAGCGATGACAGCGGAGAAGCAAACACTATTCCTATGGGAATAATCAATTATTCTTTGACAGCGGCACGCGCTTCGCTCATAACGCTCCCAATGTCTCTCCGCCTCAACCACCCGTTCTCTGTTTTCGTTTTCTCGCTGTTCGCTCTCCCCGCAGCAGCCACGCCCGTATTCATTGAAGGCGTTTCCGAATCGGGCGGATGGTACGACGTCAACAAGAAGCGAAAGTGGAATTACACGTCAAAGCCGACGGAATATTACACGTCGCAAGATCTACCCTTCGACGACTCAAATATGTGTTGGGCCGCAGCCGCGGCCAATACCCTGCAATGGTGGCAGGACCGCTACGGAAACATCCCGGAAGGCACGCCGAACGGCTATGCCGCCACAGCCTCCGTCAACGGACTTCAATACGTCTGCCAACTTCAAATCTACCAAAATATTTGCAAAAACTGGACAAACGGCGGCAGCCATGTCGAACAGGCTTGGAACTGGTGGTTCAACGGCGACACACTCCACGAAACCCTCTTCCCCGGCAGTACACAGCTCACGGGCTCTCAGGGCGGCTATTGGCAAAGCCTCAACCGCACCTGCACGCTCTACGGCAATGCCTCCTACGACACCTCCGCGCTCTGCAACACCTACGCCTTTTGGAACGATCCTGCTCAAACGGAGCAATTCAAGAGCATTATAAAGAGCTATATCGACAACAATTACGGCACGGCGCTCAGCCTCTCCGGAGAAGGCGGACACGCCATCACGCTTTGGGGCTACGAAGAAACGGAGGAACACGGACTTGTACTTTATCTGACGGACTCCGACGACTACAGCTACGAGCTTTTTAAACAGGCCGTTATCGTCAACGACGAAGGCTACCTCTGCCTCGGCAGCCTCGACGGGGCGCCGGAAAAATACGCGCAATGGGATTCTGCAACGGGCACGGGACTTTATATCGCGGAAATCCAAGGCCTGACAGTTCCTATCCCCGAGCCCGCCGCCTTCGGATTATTGGCTGGATTGCTCGCGCTCACTCCGCTTACGCGACGCCGGCGGAATTAAGTCCCGCTCTTTTCCGCCGCCGCAGCAATGCGAGACCCAAGACAGCCATGCCCGCCGGAAGCGCAAAAGCCGACGGCTCGGGAATCGGAACCCCGCTGCGGACAAACGCCATCACGTCATCGGAATTCAGTCCCAGAAAATGCGCATTGTCGATGGTCTGTTCGGCGACCCAACGCCCGACAATCGAAATCCCGGCATAATGTTCGCCGTTCATCGTCAGCTTTTCTCCGGCGTCGTTAATCAGAATCTTACTCATGCCCGTCTTTGAAAAGAGAGCACCGCTGGAATCCGTCACCCACGCCGTCGTCATCAGCTGCGTTTCCGTATCGAAGCTTGCGCCCCAGAGCGTAATCGCGTGCGAGTGATTCTTCACGTCGATTACCAAGGCATGTCCGGCGGAAAGCGAATAATAAATCGCGCGGGAGAGTTCGAGCGTGTAGTTCTTTTCGGATAAAATATCGCCGACATCCAACCACGCCCAGGCGACCTTTTGCACTTCCTCCATCGTCTTGTAATAGGATTCATAGAAGCCGCCGCTCCCGCTCGGTTTGTTCACCAGCAAGACGCCGTCCGCATCGCTGATGGGATAGTAGCCGTTCAGCCCGAGGCCGCTGTGGTGGCCCAGCCAGTAGCGGTACAAAGTGCTCGCCCAGCCGCCCGAATAGCCGTTGTAAAGCGAACGATAAGTCCAATAAACATCGTCGCCCTGCGGAGCATAGGCCCCTTCCGGCGACTGGGCAATGGCGGGCGCATTCGGAGCATTGTACTTCTGCCAATGGGCGATGACATTCCCGCCGGAAGCCGCCCAGCAGGTCGGCGTGTTCCCCTGCTGGACATTGTAATAAGTGGAAGGATCGTTCGGATCCACTCCGCTTGCGAAAAAAGTAATCTCCGCCGCCTGTAGCAACGGAGCGGTGAACGGGGTTAACGCAACGAAGATAAGTAGGTCTTTCATGGAGAGTCTTTTAAGCCTTTGTTTGATTCCATACAAAATCGATAGACTTAAAAGACGTCAACAGTTAACTCGACCACAGGCGTTGTTTTTTGAAAATCAGGCGACGGTCAGCGCGAACGCGTGTTCCGGACGCAGGCATTCCGCGACGAAGTCTGCGATGTCGGCGGAAGTCAGCGCTTCGATTTTTGCTTCGAACGCTTCGTCGAAATTCGCCGGAAGCCCGTAAAGAACGTTCTTCGCTGCTGCGGCGGCACGAACGGAGGCGCGCTGGCGGGCACTGCGGCGGGCGACGCGCAAACGGGTTTTCACGCCGTTCATTTCCTCTTCCGTAATCTCACCGCGGCGCAGGCGATCCAGCTCCTCGCGCATGACGGCGAAGACCTCCTCGGTTTTCGATTTCTCCGTTCCCGCATAAAGCGCAAACATGCCGTATTCCGGGGCCTGCGAACGCGTCGCTCCGACAAAATAAGCCAAACCGCGTTTCTCGCGCACTTCGTCGAAAAGACGGCTCGCCATCCCGCTGAGCAAGGCTTCCGTAAACAGCGCGGCAAAACGGCGCTCGTCCGAAAAGCCCACGCCGGGAAATGCCAATTGGACAATCGCCTGCTCGCCGTCTCGGGCACATTTTTCCTCCCGCGGGCCTTCGGAAAGGGCCGGCGGCTGCGCGGCGGGCAAAGCCAACGCGGACTTCCCCGAAAACCGTCCGAACGCCGCTTCCGCAAGACGAAGCATCTCCTCCCGCTCGAAATCCCCGCTGACGGCGATAACAAGATTTTCCGGCACGACGAGGCGTTCGTAGAGGCGCTTCACATCCGCAAGCGTCAACTTCTCGAGCGACGCTTCGGTCCCGTAAACATGCGTCCCAAGCGGGCATTCCTTGCCGAAAAAGCGCTCGTGCAAAATCAAACGCGCCCAGGAATCAACATCGTCAAATTCGCAACGCAGAGCGGCAAGCTGCGTATCGCGTTCGCGCTGAAAATTCGCTTCCGTAAACTGCGGATCCAAAAGCGCGTTCCGCAAAATTTCGCAGGCAAGCGCACAGTCTTCGGATAATGTTTCGACGACGAGCGAAAGCGAATTCGCCCCGCAGTTCTCGTCGAAGGAACCGCCCGCGCTCTCGATCGTCTCCGCAACCTCGGAGGCCGTCCTGCCGCCCGCATCCTGCGTCAGCAGCGTAGACAGCAACGCGCTGGCGCCCTTGGTATTCTCATCTTCAAACAAACCGCCGGCGCGCAGGCTCGCGTGCCAATGGACTTTCGGGAAACCCGCCACCGGCTGAAGCAGAAGGCGGACTCCGTTCGCCAAGCGCAAGGGTTCAAAAGACTGCGGCGAGCTCACAACTCCGGCCGCGTTTCCGGAAGCCTTGCGGGAAGGCGCCGACGCTTTTTCCTCGTAGCCCGCCAAGGTGCAGACCTCACGGCGCAAATACTTCTCCGCGACGGAGCGAATGGCCTCCGGAGTCAAAGCCCGGACGCGCTCCAAAAACACTCCGCCGATTCCCGGCTCGCCGAGTTCGACGGCCTCACGCCCGAGAGCCGCCGCCGAAGACGCCACCGTACGGCGGGAATCGATCTGGCTGACGAACGCCAAGCGCGCCACTTTATTCAGCAACGCGGGAGCAACGCCTTCGCGTACAATGCGTTCAATAGACTCAAAGACCGCCGCTTCGACGGCTGCGCGCTTGCCCAAATCCGCGTCGTAAGAAATCCAAAACACCCCTTCCCGCGTCGGTTGCCAAGCGGAGGCGCTCAAGCCGTGAACGAGTTCGCGCTTTTCATGGAGCTCGGTCCAAAGCAAGGCGGAATCGCCTTTGCCCAGCAAAGCGGCGAGCACGGAAAGCGCCGGGGCGTCGGGATGACGTGCGTCCGGAATGCGCCAAAGCAGGTTGCCGCGCAGGATTTTGACGTCTCCGCGCAGGGTCAATTCTCGGGGCGCCAGCTGCGCCGGTTCGTCGGGAACGATCACTTCCCGCGCCACGCTTGCCGGCGCCGGACCGAAGTATTTTTCCGCCAATTCAAAGACGAGCGACTCCGGCAAATCTCCCGCAACGACGAGGTAGATCGTATCGCAGGCGTATCTGTTTTTAAAATATGTTTTCAGCTCTTCTGCGCCCAGCCGCTCAAAGAGATCCCGTTTTCCGATAATCGGGAAGCGCAGCGGATGAACCCGGAAGACCGTTTCCAGCGATGCGGCGGCAATGCGCTGATCCGGGTCGTCCTCGCCCATCGCGATCTCACGCAGAATCACGTCCTTTTCGCTGCGCGCATCCTCGGCATCCAGGCGCGGAAACAGAGTCATTTGCGACAAAACATCGAATGCGGTTTCCGCCGATTCCGCCGGCAAATCCACGTGATACACCGTCCGCGAAAACGTCGTGTAGGCATTCATGCTGCCGCCGAGCGCCTGCACCTTTTTTGAAATCGCCTCGGAGGAAAATTTCTCCGTTCCCTTAAAGACCATGTGCTCGAGGTAATGGGAAATCCCCGCCCCGAGAAACTCGCCCTCGTGCACGCTCCCGCTCTTTACCCAAACCTGAACGGAAACCAAGCCCGACGGCGGTGTCTGTCTGAAGAAAACGCGAATCCCGTTAGCCAAAACCGTACTGCCCGGCAAAGCACTTAAAGAGCTGATTAAATCCATACGCGCAGTTTGCACCTTAAAATTTACCGTGGCAAATTTTTCCGCTCCGCCGAAAGCTCACAAAGCGCCAAGCATCGAGCGAACGCCTCCGGCGAAGGAGTAGTTGATAACTGATAACGGATAGGTGCCTTTTTAGTAAATAACGGATAGGGAGTAACGGTCCACTACCCACCAGTCACCGCTCCCCGCCGAAGGCATTCCATATTCGTCGTTGCACCGCTCCGCAGGAGGTCTTAAAAAACTACACAATGGATGAAATAAGTGCGCTGACCGGAAATGCGTCCGACGAAGCGAAGTCTTCGACGAAGTTTTTCCGCGCTCCCCTGCTTTGGATTCTCTTCCCGCAATGCGCCGCGTATATACTTTGTGAATGCGGATTTTCTTTTTCCCCGAAGGCCTCGCTCATCGCCGCGGGAATTGCCCTCGTCGCCGCTCTGCTTGCCGTCCTCGTCACGCAGATTCCCGCCGACGGCAAGCACGCGAAGTTCCGCAGAGATTTGTGGGTGCTTGCATTGCCGATTGCCGCATTCTTTCTGGCGGGAGCCTGGTGGAGCGCCTGTGCGCCGAAGCCCGTCGATTGGCGCGGAAAGCCGGAGAGCGAAATCGTCGTCGAAGCGACCGTCGAAACGCCTTTCCGCTCGTCGGGACAATCCCAAGGCGGCCTCGCCCGCGTCACCGCAGCCTCGGAAGGCGGAGAATCGCTCTGCGGCGGACGCATTCTTTACCGTTTTCGCAAGTCGGAAACGGATACCGAATTGCACGAAGGCATGCGCCTGCGGATGCGCGGCATCGTCCGTGACATCGCCGACGATCCCTGGTTCGATTCCGGATTCCGGGACTTTCTGCACTCTCGACACGTTAGTGTCTTACTCGGCAACGGAGACAATATCGAAATTTTAAATTCGGGTCTCGCCGCAAAAACAAGGGGCTACTTCGCAAGCCTCAAAGCAAAGCTGATTCACAAGCTCGTCGATCCGCAAAGCCCGCAGGAACGGGAACAACGCATCCTCGCCGCCATGCTTTTGGGCGAACGCAAGCTGCTCCCGCCGGAACAGGAAAATGATTTCATGCTGACGGGCACCATGCACATCTTCGCCGTCAGCGGCCTGCATGTTTCGCTTTTTGCCGCCCTGCTCTTCGCAGTCTTTTCCCGGATCCGTACACCCTACCGGGTATTGGCGGCAACAGTCCTGCTCGTCACCGGTTTTTACGTACTGCTGACGGGGGCGGCCCCGTCTGCGGTGCGGGCGTGGACCATGGTTGCTTTCCTGCTTGCTGCCCGCCTGCTCGGGCGCAGTTCCAATCCGCTCAACGCGCTGATCCTGGCGGCATCGATTACGCTTTGGCAAAATCCTTCCCTGCTGAGCTCGCTGGGATTTCAGCTTTCCTACGGCGTCGTCGCCTCGATTTTCCTCTACGGCATTCCGCTCGGCGACTTCCTCAACGCCCGCATTCGGCCGTTCAAGTACATCCCCGTAAAATCCCGAAACCGCTTCCGGCGTCTGCTCGCATCCGGCCTCGAAAAGATCATCGCGCTTTTCGCCGTTTCGTTCGGAACCTTCATCGCGGGAGCCGTCTTTATCGCGGGCAGTTTCGGGATCTTCACGCCGATTGCCGTTTTGGTTAACCTCATCCTGGTCCCCTGCGTCGGCCTTTTGCTCGCGTTGGCAATCGCCTCCGCCGCCTTGTTTTGCCTGCCGGGAACAGATTGGGCGGCCGCATGGCTATGGGCTGCGGACTGCAAATTGATGTTCGCCGTCGAAGTCCTCACGGGCACCGCCGCTGCCGTCCCCGCCGAACTCGCCGTTCAATTCCCGAACGCCCGGCTCGGTCCCCTCGGCGGCGGCCTGATTTCGGCCTTTTTTCTCGCCGGCGCATTCATTCCCGCCCTGCGCTCCCGCGCATGGCTGCGATTCGGATTTCCCCCTGCTTTCCTATGCGCATATCTGCTTGCGTTTGCCCGTTGAGAACGCCAAAATTTTGCTACCTTTTAACCACAAACAAAACTCGATAAAATTATGGCAAAAACTCCCATTCGCGTTGCGATTACCGGTGCTGCCGGCCAGATCGCCTATTCGTTGATTTTCCGCATTGCTGCGGGAGAAGTTTTCGGCCCGGATCAGCCGGTCGCCCTGAACCTTCTCGAAATCGAACCGGCGCTTCCGAAGTGCCACGGCGTCGTTATGGAACTCGAAGACTGCGCATTCCCGCTCGTTACGGAAATCGTCGCCACCTCCGATCCCGCCGTCGCGTTTAAGGACGCCAACTGGTGTTTACTCGTCGGCTCCGTTCCGCGCAAGGCCGGTATGGAACGCAAGGACCTCCTCGGCATCAACGGCAAGATCTTCGTCGGCCAAGGAAAAGCCATCGCCGAAAACGCTGCGCCGGGCGTTCGCGTCTTCGTCGTCGGTAACCCGTGCAACACGAATGCACTCATCGCCATGCGCCACGCTTGCGGCGTTCCGGAAGAAAACTTCTTCGCGATGACCCGCCTCGACGAAAACCGCGGCAAGTCCCAGCTCGCCAACAAGGCCGGCGTCCACGTTTCCGCCGTCAAGAACATGACCATCTGGGGCAACCACTCCTCCACGCAGTTCCCGGACTTCTTCAACGCCACGATCAACGGCAAGCCGGCAACCGAAGTCATCACCGACACGGAATGGCTCGAAAACACCTTCATCCCGACCGTCCAGAAGCGCGGTGCCGCCATCATCGAAGCACGCGGCGCCTCCTCCGCCGCCTCGGCCGCTAACGCCGCCATCGAAACGGTTCGCAACCTCGTCAACCCGACTCCGGCAGGCGACTGGTTCAGCGTCGGCGTTGTCTCCAAGGGCGAATACGGCACGGTTCCGGGCATCATCACCGGCTTCCCGATCCGCACGAAGGAAGACGGCACCTGGGAAATCGTCGCCGGTCTGAAGATCAACGACTTCGCTCGCGCCAAGATCGACGCCTCGATCAAGGAACTCTGCGAAGAACGCGACACGGCCGCCGAAGCTCTCGGTTGCACGCTTTAATGCTTCCGTAAACCGTTTCCGCGGATTCTCTCCGCGGGAACGGTTTCATTTTTCCCGACTTAAAACCCTCAAAGCAAAAATTCATGAAAAAAACTAATTACATTTTGGCGATCTCCGCCGTGGCAATGTTGGCATGGACCGGCTGCCACCAGACCGGAAGCTGCCACGACAACACCCTGGTCAATCCGCAGTTCCAAACGCAATGGACGCGCGGAGCTGACGGCGTTATCCGCACCGCCGTTCCCGCACGCCCGGAAGGCCAGGAACACGCACTCGCTCTCAAAACCCCGAAGCTGGACGTCGTTCGCGTCGCATTCGTCGGCTTGGGTATGCGCGGACCGGGAGCCGTCGAACGCTTCACGCACATGAAGGACGTCGGCCTCAATGTCCAAATCGTCGCACTCTGCGACCACGAAAAATCGCGTGCCGACAACATTAACAAGAAGCACAACCTCAATCTCCCCGACAGCGCAATTTACTACGGCGAAGACGGCTACAAGGCCCTCTGCGAACGCAATGACGTGGACCTCGTTTACATCGCCACCGACTGGAATCACCACGTTCCCGTCGCTCTCTATGCGATGGAAAACGGCAAGCACGCCGCCATCGAAGTGCCGTCCGCAATGAGCATGCAAGACTGCTGGGACCTCATCAACACCTCGGAACGTACCCGCAAGCACTGCATCCAGCTCGAAAACTGCTGCTACGACTTCTTCGAGCTCAACACGCTCAACATGGCACAGAAAGGCCTCTTCGGCGAAGTCATTCGCGGCGAAGGCGCTTACATCCACGACCTCAGCGGCTTCTGGAAACACTACTGGAAAACCGGCAAAGAAGATAAGCTCGGCTGGCGCTTGGAATACAACAAGCTTCACCGCGGCGACGTCTATGCAACGCACGGCCTCGGCCCCGTCTGCCAAGCGATGGATATCCACCGCGGCGACCGCCTGACGACCCTCGTCGCCATGGACACCGACTCCTTCGTCGGCAAGGCCCTCGTTGAAGAAGCCACGGGAAAACCCTGCGAAAACTTCCAAAACGGCGACCACACCACGACGCTCCTCCGCACCGCTAAGGGCAAGGTGATCGAAATCCAGCACAACGTCATGACGCCGCAGCCGTACAGCCGTAAGTACCAACTCACCGGCACGCTCGGCTTCGCGAACAAGTACCCGACCCAGGGTTACGCCATCGAAGGCAAGAAGGTTAAAGTGGAAGGCGTGCCGAACCACGAAAACCTCAACGCCCACGGCTTCCTCCCGGAAGCGGCGAAAAACGCCCTCGTCGCGGAATATCAGCACCCGCTGATCAAGGAAATCGGCGAAAAGGCTAAGAAGGTCGGTGGCCACGGCGGTATGGACTTCATCATGGACTACCGCGTCGTTTACTGCCTCCAGAACGGCCTCCCCATGGACTTGGACGTCTATGACATCGCCGAATGGTGCTGCCTCGCCGAACTCGGCGCGATTTCGATGATCAACGGCTCCGCTCCGGTTGAAATTCCGGACTTCACCCGCGGTTATTGGAATCACCTCAAGGGCTACAAAATGTACAAGACCGAAAATACCTGGTACTAATTCCGGATTTTCGATCCCGCAGAAAGGCAAAGGGTTTACGCCCTTTGCCTTTTTTATTACTCCGACAAAGGAATCTGACGAATCTTCCCGAACTTGGCGGGCACCCCGCTCACCGTACAGGTCGCCGACTCATAAAAAAACCAATAGGTCGTTGTCGTCATCTCATACTCCGGCAAAAGCAAAAAGTCTGCCCCGTGCCGGCGACAAGCCTTGGCAATCGCCGCACGCAACGCCAACGACTGGACCGGCGATAAGCCGGAAAACAGCGACCCCACATCCGAATAATACCCGCCGCTCGTATCCTGCGGCTCCGGAATAAAATTAAACCACGACGTACACGCACCGTCCGCAGACACCCGCTCGTCCGCATGCGTCGTCTCCACCTCGTAACGCGCCATCACACGCATATCCGCCACCGGCAAATCCCCCGCATAGCGGTTGTTCGTACACGCCGTAAACGCCGCGACTCCCGCCAAAACAAGCGCCCCATACAACAATATCCTTTTCGTTCCCATACCCCTTATGAGCGCCCCCGGCGGGAAGATTTTTTTGCCGAAGACGTTCAAGCGTTCTTCCATTCTGCTCGCCGGAATGTGTGCGCCGGAGGTGCACCACATTGGATAACCGCGGGTGTAGACGTAAGTCGGAACCCGCGGATAGGCGGCCTTGCTGCCATGCGCCGATCAAGGACACGCTTACATCCCTGACACTCCTGCGGCGTAATGGAATG
>JAFYWY010000023.1 GCA_017546455.1 Opitutales bacterium | reverse complement strand
TTCTTTTGTTTGTCGGATGTTCCGGCGGGCAGGCGGAATATTTTCTAAAATCATTGTCAAACAAGTACTACGGAATACCTTTTGACAAAGAGAGAATTACAGAGCTAAGGATTAGTTATTGGATAAAGGTTCGCGAAGAAGGCACTTATGATGGAGTCTTTGACACGGGTATACGTAAGCGGGTCCTAAGTATTACCGATAAATATTATATTAATGACCTACTTTCTTATTTGGAGGTTGATGAACGGACTTCGTACACGGTTGGTATCAACGATGATATTGAATTTGTTGTTTGTCCGGAAGAAAGGTGGTGTGCTCAATTTATAAGTGCAAGGAAACTTGCTGTTTCTCCGGGGAGATCTCTTCGTTTGAATTCGACACGATTTTTTCATGCATGTCGTGCGTTGTGCTTTAGCCAAGAGCGTGATACTCGAAATCTTCCGGCCAATGCCTTTGAGTGGATTTCATTATCCTATGCAGATGCATGGAAATTACCCTCAATAGGGTATGATGTTCGATTTGATGGTATATCTCACGACATAGTGTATATGCCCAAAATCGCGGATGTCGTAGAAGAGAAAAGGTGCAAAGACAATGAAGAAAGATTTTACCATAGTAGAGAGAATCCCCTTTACGGTAATGAGTTTTGGGAATAAATATTGCGGTTCTCGGGAGGTGTCTTCGAAACAAAAAGTTCCTATTACGTTAGATACATGTGAATACGATGTGAACGATTTAAGGAGTGTGTGGTAGGTGGGATTACTTCTTCGGAGGAGCGGTTTTTGGGAAAAACTGTTCAACCTGGGCCTCTAACTTAATCGACCGGTGTAAAGAATCGTCTAAGAGGTGAGGGATAATAGGGATGAGATTAATAAAAATCTTCTTTTTTCTTGCCGCCAAGCAACACAAGGTGTTTTGGAGGATTGCTGTTGGGAGGTTGATTTTTCATCCGGGAAGGCTGCAACTTCCGGATATGTAAGACCTTCTGAAAGTTTAAAATAACGAATAAACTCAAAATGAAAGTATTCTCAACTGCTGCGATATTTCTCCCGTTGTTATTATGTTCGTGCGTGGCGGGCGACAGTTTTCAGGTTTACGATACGATTTTTCGTAACCCTTGGTATCAAAACATGAATCCTAAGCATGTGAAATTTTGGTATTACGGGTCTACGGAGACTAGCGATTACTTTATGCTCGTCAGGCAGAAAATCAAGTTGGACAAAAAGCACACCGAGAAAGGGTTGCCGCCTTTTCTATCTGATGAGGAGCGTTTTGAGTTTGATGGATGGGAGGTAGATAAACGAAAACGCCTCTTGTGGACTCTCATTCAGGTTGAAGGGAAGGCACAATTGGTTTTGAAGCTACCTCAAGATCCAACCACGGCCGAAGATGTTTTTGATATGTTTGAGCACAGCAGGGTGTTGAGAAATAACATTCCGGAGCAGATGGGCACGCAGACCGAATCTACTCCATAGCCTCCTATTATCTCGGCAGAGACCGCTGTGTCGCTTGGCGGGCACTCACTAATCTTTGGCAAAAACGTCCCGTCGCAACGCGACTAATTCGACAACTATTTGTTGTATGGTAATAGTGCTTGAGTTTTAGAGGGCGGTTGTTAGGCTTTAAAGTCTATCTTAAAGATAGGAAATAAACACTTAATTATCGAAAGGAATACTCATGAATGCTCAAAAATTATCCCTTGTCGCAATAATTGCCGCTGCGGGTTTCTGCAGCGACGCGCTTTATGCCGCAGAGATCACTGCGCCGCTCGCGGGAAACGGCAGAGCCAACGGCGGTCTTGTTTACGCGACGGAAGATTACCGTCTGAACCTGAACGATACTACCTATGAAAACTATTCCGTGATCGGTAACGGCGGCGTCGTTTACTCCGAAGACGATCTATACATTTCAGGGACCGGTGTGTTCCTGTCCAACTCTGCCGGCGGTAACGGCGGTGCAATCTGGGGCGGCGACGATATCATTTTCACGGGTACCGGAGAAGGGAGTCTCACGTTTTACGGAAATTCGGCGACGGGCAAGGGGAATGATCTCTACCTGGCCGACCATGACGGAGAAATCGTTTTCCGAAGCGGATCCTACGGTTTCGACGGCGGCTTGGATGCTTCCCGCGGCGGAGACCTCGTTTTCCTGAGTGCAGCCAAAGTCACTTTTTTCAATAACGCAAACAATGTGATCGGCGGAAAGACTCATTTTGCAAAGGGTGCGCGGGTCGTTTTCGAAGAAAGTACGACAAATGCCTTCCTCGGCGGGATTGTCGTCGCCGGCGGGCACTCACAGGTCCTCGGCGGAAACGTACGCATCGGCAACGAAATCCGCTTGGGATTCGATACGCAGTCGGGGGCTTACTCGAGCTTGGACTTGAGCAATACGACAAGCGTGAGCATCGATCCGAAAACACGCCTCGTCATCGCAGCGTCAAATCTGGCGAACGGCGTCGTCGGGCAGGGCGAAATCGCGGATACCACTTTGATTTATGCACGCGGAACGGAACTCGTCGACACCTTCTCCGCCGGGACGGTGCTCCTGAATACGCCGTTCTTGAAGAGCGAAACGGCCTTTGACGGGAACAATCTCGTCGTGCGGACGACCCGTAAGGATACGGATGAGGCTACGCGGGAGCTCGGCGGCAATGTGGCGAGCGCAATTGCCTTGGGCGATACGGCGCTGTTGGAATCGAGGACTTACGACGAAGCCCGCCGCTATGCGGGTGCCGTGAGCGGAGAGCTTGTTGCTTCCGCCGCCCACGCCGCTGTTGCCCGTGCGCGTTTAAGCGCTTCGCAGACAACGCGCTTCCTGCTGAACGAGATCGCCGGAAGCGATAAGCCGGCAAAGGCCGGAAACGCAACGGCATGCTATGCACCGAGAGACCGCCGCGTTTCCCAAGCGGCGACGGAAGAGGGCGTTCCCGGTGGTCAAGCTCCGGCGGAAAGTCTTGAAGATTGGGGCTGGGAAATTGCCGTCGCCTACATCGGCCAGTCCGGAGATGTCGCCGCCGGCGGCGGGTACAACGCCTATGACTATGGCTACGAGGCTTCCTGGATCGCCGCTAAAAAGGCGTTCGACTTCGGAAGCATCGGCGCGACCTTCGAATTCGGAGAAGGGGACTCCGAAGGCGCTTCGTCGAAAGTCCGGAGTGATAGCTGGGGACTCGGCGCATTCCTTTTCCTGCCGCTTACGGATGCGGGCACTTATGCCCTGATTCAGGGCGGTGCGAGCCTGGGCGACAACGAGTTCTCACGCCGCTTGCAGGGACGGAATTTCAAGGGTAATTTTGATGCATGGACCTGCTATGTGCAGGGCGAGGCGGGCACGCAGTTCGAGCTCCTTCCCCGATTGAAGATCAATCCTTATGTCACGCTTAATTACAGCGCGTACGAGGCGGACAGCTTTTCCGACGGCGGCAATCGCTATGAAAGCCTGAGTTTCGCGGATACTTCCGTTAAGCCCGGATTGCGTCTGCGCAGCGATTTTGAAATTGCCGGACTGAAGAGCTGGGCGACGCTCGGCGCTGCTTGGACCTACCGTTTCTCCGACGATGCCGCCGATCTCGGAGTGTTTGCCAACGGCACTACGGTAAACGTACGCGGAAATGCCGGAGCACGCGACTTCGCCGAAGCAAGTGTGGACTTCGGAATCGCGCTGACGGATGCGCTCAACGTTTCCCTCGGCTATGCCTACGCCAACGGCGGAGAACTCGAGTCGCACGATTTCTACATTCGCACCGGACTGAAGTTCTAACAGCTCCTGCGGAGCTTAAAGTGACAACTGATATCTGATAACGGATAGGTGCTTTTAGTGAATAGAAACCGGTGAATAGTGAATGGCGCCGATCACTAGTCTCCATTCACAGCTGTGCTTCGAAGGTGCACTACATAGGATAAACGCGGGTGGAGACGTCGCCGAAACCCGCGGAAGTGCCGAAGGTTAAGTGCGCCACTCCGTGACATAGGTACGTCCTTTCGTGTTCCTGCGGCACAACGGAACGGCCACTGTGGATAAGGAGCAACGTTTTCTTCAAAATTTTTGCTCGCGAGCAAAAATCTCCGCGTAAAGCCATTCGCTATTTACTGCTCACTGAAAACACTTATCCGTTATCAGGTATCAGTTATTCTTTACTAAAGTTATTCCGTTTCTAATAAACGAAGCGTTCGCCGCGAAAGTTGCGCAGGGTGAATTTTCCGTCCTCGGAAATATTTTCGACGTAATCCGGATTGAGCGGGATTTTCCCGCCGCCGCCCGGAGCGTCGATGACGAATTGCGGGACGGAATAACCGCTGGTCCAACCGCGTAGCGAGCGGATAATTTCGAGGCCCTTGCTCACGGGAACGCGCCAGTGGGCGGATCCGAGAATCAGGTCGCAGGCGTAGAGGTAGTACGGGCGCACGCGCACCTGCAAAAGGCGATGGACGAGCGAACGCAGCGTCGCGGCATCGTCGTTAACGCCGCGCAGCAGGACGCTTTGGCTGCCGAGGACGACTCCCGCGAAGGCCAAGTGCTCCAATGCGAATGCCGTTTCCCGTGAAATTTCGTTCGGGTGGTTGACGTGTATGCTCATCCAAACGGGACCGTGTTTTTTCAGGATTTCGCACAGCTCAGGCGTAATGCGCTGCGGGAGAAACACGGGCATACGTGTGCCGATGCGAACGAATTCGACATGCGGAATTGCGCGCAGACGGCCGAGGAGGGCGTCGATTTTTTCGTCGGCAAGCAAAAGCGGATCTCCGCCGGAAATCAGCACGTCGCGGATTTCCGGGTGGGCGGCGATATAGCTTAGTGCTTCTTCAATCTGCGGGAGAAAACGGGATTCGCAGGCTCCGGAAACGAGGCGGGAGCGCGTACAAAATCGGCAATAGCTCGCGCAGCGGTCCGTGACGATCAGGAGTACGCGGTCCGGATAGCGGTGCACGAGGCCGGGAACGGGGGAATGTTTTTCTTCACCGACGGGATCGCCGAGCTCATCGGGCGCAATGCGGTTTTCCGCTTCGTCGGGAATAATCTGACGCCGCAACGGGTCGTTCGGATTGTTGCGGTCGATCAGATTAAAAAAATGCGGCGTGACGGCGAAGGCGAGGCGATGGCCCGTCGATGCGAGACCGCGCATTTCGCTTTCGGAAAGCGGCAGGAGGGCTTCGAGCGCTTCACGCGTGCAAATGCGGTGGCGTAACTGCCACTGCCACGCGTTCCAGTCGCAGTCGGGGACATCCCGCCAAAATCCGTCTCTCCCGGATTTGCGTTTATCGGGATGGTCTTGCGGGAACATGGGAGCGCCGCTACTCGCCTT
>JAFYWY010000022.1 GCA_017546455.1 Opitutales bacterium | reverse complement strand
GTCCGGTCGTCGCCGACTTTCTGCGTGGGCGAATCCGCGGAGGCATACTGCGGAAACGCGGCCTCAAGGCGCTCAAGTTCGGCCTTCAGCTTGTCGTATTCGTAATCGGAAATCGTCGGCGCCGCGTGTCGGTAGTAGCGCTCATCGTGTTCGGCAATTTCTTTACGTAACGTTTCGATGCGTGTTTTTTCCTCGGGAGTCGGCAACATGGCTGTAGAGTTAATCAAATAAGCGGCGCCGATTATGAGCCCAAGGCTGAAAATCACGTGCGCCGTCTTCATGCGTTTTTAGGATTTAAGCTTTCGAATCCGCGCCAGGACGCGTTCGGCAATGGCCTCGTCGGAAAGCGCATAGCGTTCCCGCAAATCCGCCGGATTCGTGCCGTGCGCAACAAAGGCATCCGGCCAACCGATTCGCTCGACGGGCACTTCCGCGCCGATTTCGGAAAGGGTTTCCAGGACGGCGGAGCCGAATCCGCCGACGACGGTATGGTTTTCGAAAGTCACGAAAAGCTTGGCGCGCTTGGCCTGCTCCGCGAGCAATTCGCGGTCGAGCGGCTTACAGAAACGCGCATTGACGAGAGTCGGGGCTTTCCCGCATTCGGCTTCGAGGCGCTTAGCCAGCACTTCGGCAAGCGGCAAAGTCACTCCGCCGAGCGACCAGAGGCAGACAGCGCCGTCATCCGTTCCTTCCTTCAAGACCTCCGCCTTGCCGACAGGCAGCAAAGCCGGTTTTTCTTTGACCGGAACGCCGACGGCCGCGCCGCGCGGATAGCGAATAACGGCGGGCTTACCCAGATCGAATGCCGTAGCCATCATGTCCGCCAGTTCGTCTTCGTCTTTCGGCTGCATGATCGTGATGTTCGGCAGGGTGCGCAACATCGCCATGTCGTAAAGCCCGTGGTGCGTCGCGCCATCCTGCGGGGAAAGCCCGGCACGGTCGAGACAGAAAACGACGGGAAGGTTCTGCAGGCAAACATCGTGCATGACCATATCGACGGCGCGCTGCAGGAACGACGAATAAATAGCGACGCAGGGTTTAAAGCCCTTGCAAGCCAGACCCGCGGCGAAAATAACGGCGTGCCCTTCGGCGATTCCCACGTCAAAATACTGTTCCGGAAGCGCCTTCTTGAGCAGATTGAGCGAGGTCCCTGCCGGCATTGCCGCCGTGATTCCGAGAATTTTTTTGTCTTCCCGAGCCAGTTTTACGAGGGTTTCGCCGAAAGCTTCCTGCCAAGCCGGCGCCTTCTTCTGCGAGAGGCACAATTCGCCGTTCTCGGGATTAAACGGCGCGCAGCCGTGGAATTTTTCCGGATTTTCGATCGCCGGAGAAAAACCTTTTCCCTTCGTCGTACGAACGTGAAGCAAAATCGGCCGGTCCGATTTTTTGGCAAATTCAAGGTAGCTGATCAATTGCGCGATATCGTGTCCGTCGATCGGCCCGAGGTAGCGCAGTTTGAAATTTTCGAAAAGCGGCGACGAACCGGAAGAAAGCACGTTTTTCTTTTCCTGCTTCCACGCCGAGCCCGCACGAATGAGGTGTGCGCCGCCGGGAATTTTTTCCAGAAAACGGCGAACGCCGCGCGTAGCCTCGTTGTAAACCGGCGTCGTAATCAGCTTGTTGAGATAATCGGCGACGGCTCCGACATTGCGGTCAATCGACCATTCGTTGTCGTTCAAAACCACAATCAGACGCTTCGTGTGCGAGGCAATATTATTCAGGGCCTCGAGCGTAGCGCCGTTGGTGATGGCGGCATCTCCGACAACGGCGATGACGTGCTCGTCTCCGCCGGCAAGATCGCGCGCCGCAGCAATCCCGAGCGCGGCGGAAATAGCCGTTCCCGCATGCCCGCTTCCGAATGCGTCATGAGCGCTTTCCTTGCGGGAACAGAAACCCGAAAATCCGTCGGTCTTACGCAGCCTGTTAAAAGCCTCGCCGTTGCGCCCCGTCAGCAGTTTGTGCGCGTAGCACTGGTGCGATACGTCAAAAATAATGCTGTCTTTCGGCGTCGAAAAGACACGGTGAAGCGCGATGGAGAGTTCGACGACGCCGAGATTGGGTCCGACGTGTCCGCCGTTCTTGGACGTGACGTCGATGATGCGTTTTCGCAGGGCTTCGGCGAGCTGCGGGAGTTGTTCTGCGGGAAGCTTTTTGAGATCTTCCGGACTGTGAATCGATGCGAGCAAATCGGGAGGATTTCGGGGTGAAATTTTATGCGTCGGAATCGTCAAACGCTTCCGAAACGGCCTCGCCGTCTTCGCCGACGCTTCGCAATTGTTCGATGCGCAATTCGGCTTCGGCGAGTTTCTGCTGGCAATGCTTCAGATGAAGCATCCCGGCTTCGTAGCGCTCGACGAGCGTGGCGAGCGGCACATTGCCCGCTTCGAGCGATTCGACAATCGCCTCCAGCTTTTTCAGTTCGTCTTCAAACGAAAGCTCTTTGGATTTGGCCATAACGAGCGCCTTTCGGAGAAATCAGAATTTGCCCCAGTGAATTTTTTCGGGCTTCCACTTGTCCTTCACGCGCTCCGTGTTGTCGAGCGGATAGCCGAGCGCAATCAGCGCCATCGGCATGTGGGTCGCGGGGACACCGAGCATGCCCGCCACTTCGGCCGCACGCTCTTCGCGCGGATACAGCCCGCACCAGCACGCTCCCAGATCCAGGGCTTCGGCGGCAAGCAAAAGATTTTCGACCGAAGCCGAGCAATCCTGTTGCCAGTAAACCGACCATTCGTTGTCGAGTTCGCCGCAGACGACAATCGCCGCGGGAGCATTCTTGAGCATCGGCGCATTCGGCAGAACCGCATGAAGCGCATCCAGCATCTCACGCTCAGTGATGACGACGAATTCACGCATCTGCTGATTGCGCGCGGAGGGCGCAGCCAAGGCCGCCCGACAAAGCAGTTCGAGCGTTTCGCGTTCAATCGTTTTCTCCGAATAACGCCGCACGGTCTTGCGGCGCAGGATGAATTCCAAAAATTCCTTATTCATAAAAAATTTTCTCCCGAGCATACACCGACCGCGCCGCCGCTGGCAAGTTGAGAAGCTTAAAAGCCGGCGAATCGCGGAGTGAACTAAACCAGAAGAGCGCGTTCCCGCCGGAGCAGCGAAGCCTTCCGCAATAAGCCTCCGGAATAACCGCAAAGTTTGCCGCTTTTGCCCAAGACGCGGTGACAGGGAATAATCACGGCAATCGGGTTGCGCCCGACAGCGCCGCCGACAGCCCGCGGCGAAGTGAGCCTACCGTCTTCGTCCCGCCCGAGTTGTGCCGCCAAATCCCCGTAGGTGACGGTTTCTCCATAGGGAATTTCGAGCAACGCGCGCCAAACGCGGAGACGAAATGCGCTCCCGAAAGGCGCCAACGGAATGGCATCGGCAGCCGGCATATCGCCGCCGAAATAGGCATCCAGCCAGCAGCGGCACTCCCGAAAAAGCGGCAGATCTTCCCGTAACATCCAAGCCGCGCCGACGGGGATCTCCGCACGTTGCACCTGCCCGTCAAACCACAGTCCCGTAAGCGCGTCCTGCGTCGCCGACAGGTTAATCTCTCCCAAGGGGGAACGGTAGCGGGACAGGTAAATCATTTTATCGCCCTTCCTCAACGGCCTGGCGCGCCCGCGTTCCCGCAACGTCTGCGGGCACCGCCGAATAGTCTCTCAAGAAGAATAAAATACACACGACGTTGATGAGCCAGGAAACCGTGTCCGAAATCGGCATGCTCAGCCAAACACCGCGCGTTTCCAAAAAGCGGGGCAAAATGAGCAGCAAGGGAATCAGGATGAGCATCTGGCGCGTCATCGATAGCAGAATCGCGAGTTTTGCCCGTCCGATTGCCTGGAAGAAGTTGCCGATGACAATCTGCATGCCGATGACGGGAAGCGCGTAACAGGACATGCGCAGGGCTTCGTCCGTAGCCGCAAGCAACTGCGTGTCCGTCGTAAACAGATTCGAAATCAATTGCGGGAAAAACACGCAGAACCCCCATCCGAGCGTCGTCACCACCGTCCCTGCGAGCATTCCGTAGCGGAGCGTCGAAACCACGCGTTCGGTTCGCCCGGCGCCGTGATTGAAGCCGGCAATCGGCTGCATGCCTTGAGTGATGCCGTTGACCACCATGGCGATGAGCATGACGACACGGCACAGAATGCCGTAAGCGGCCACGCCGGTATCCCCGGAATATTTCAGCAATTCGTGGTTGATGACAATGACGACCAGGCAACCGCAAACATTCATCATGCACGGCGAAAGCCCGATCGCGAGGATGCTTTTAGTGACATCCGCCTGAAGACGGAAAATTCCCCGGCGGAAGTGTAAAACGTGCTTCGGGTTAAGCAGGTGAACGAGCACCCAAACCAAGCTGAAAAGCTGGGCAATCGCCGTTGCAAGGGCTGCTCCGATCATTCCCCACCCGCAAATATAAATGAAAATCGGCGCCAGGACGATGTTGATGACAACGCTGATCAGCAAGGAATACATCGCTTTTTGCGGGTATCCCGACGCGCGCATCATGTGGTTTAAATTAAAGAAGCAAAAAGTAATCGGCAACGTCAGCAACGTGACCAGCATGAACTCGTAGGCGGGTTGGAAAGTCTCCGCCCCCGCCCCGAAAAGCTTCAGAATCGGTCCGAGAAACAGGCAGGCGCCCCAACCGAAGCCGAAACCGGTAATGAGGCTCAGCAAAAGCACATTTCCCAAAACGGCATGCGCTTCCTCCGTTTTCTTTTCGCCGAGGCGAATCGAGCAGACGGAGGCCCCGCCGATGCCGACAAGCGTGCCGATGGCGAAAATCAGATTCATCACGGGGAAAGCAATCGCCAACGCCGCCAAAGCCGCCGCGCCGATCCACCGGCCGATAAAAATGCTGTCAACGACATTGTACAGCGAGTAAACAATCATCCCGCCGATGGCCGGCAACGAGTACTTGATAAGCAACGGCAAAATCGGCGCGTGTTCCAACGCGGCCATTTCGTTTTCCTGCTTGTTCATGGGGATAGTAGAGCTGTGTTAAATTGAAATCGAAACGCGGAGGCGGAGACCGCCGGCTCGCTTTGCCGTATCCGGTCTCCGCCTCGCGCAATCCCGCTAGCGGCTGGCAAGCGTCATCAGGAATTCCGCATTCGTCTTCGTCTTTTTCATACGGGAAATCAACATTTCCATCGCATCGACGGAGGGCATGCCCTTCATCGCACGGCGCATGGAATAGACGCACTGCATTTCCTGCGGGTGGTAAAGCAATTCTTCCTTACGCGTTCCCGAGCGCTCGAAATTGATTGCCGGGAAGATACGCTTGTTGGCCAAATCGCGGTCGAGGTCGAGCTCCATATTGCCCGTTCCCTTGAATTCTTCGAAAATGACTTCGTCCATCGTCGATCCGGTGCCGACGAGCGCCGTACCCAAAATCGTAAGCGAACCGCCGTCTTCGATATTACGCGCCGAACCGAAAAAGCGCTTCGGCTTGGCAAGCGCCCCCGCTTCGATACCGCCGGAAAGCAACTTGCCGCCGCTCGGCTGGAGCGTGTTGTACGCACGGGCCAGGCGCGTGATGGAGTCCAAGAGAATAATGACATCCATGCCGAGTTCAACCATGCGGCGTGCGCGTTCGATGACGATTTCGGCGACGTGGGCGTGGTTTTCCGCCGACTCATCAAAAGTCGAACTGACAATTTCCGCGCCGGGCGTGTTGCGCTTGAAGTCCGTCACTTCTTCCGGACGTTCGTCCACGAGCAACACAATGAGCTTGGCCTTCGGTTTGTTTTTCAAAATCGAATTCGCCATCGTCTGCAG
>JAFYWY010000021.1 GCA_017546455.1 Opitutales bacterium | reverse complement strand
GACTTCCTCCGGCGTCCCCGCCATAGCAAGTTTGCGGAAGACATCGATGCGCACGCGCACATCCGAAACGTATTCGGCGGGAATCGTCGCGACAATTTCCGCGCCCTTGAACTTCGCGTTTTGTTCGTCTTTTAGAATCTCGTAACCGCTGCGCGCATCCTTGGCACCGGATTCCGGAATCTGCGCATAATGCACGAAGTCCAAATTGATCTCCGCACGGAAAATCTTCCCCGGATTTTCCCCCTTCAGGCTCGCCACGCTCTGGCGCAGAAGGCGGCAGTAGAGCTCGAATCCGACACCGGCGATATGGCCGCTCTGCTTCAGGCCGAGAATATTCCCCGCGCCGCGCAATTCGAGGTCACGCATTGCGATGCGGAATCCCGCTCCGAGCTGATTGAACTGGCGCAGAGCCGACAGGCGTTTCCGCGCCGCATCAACAACCGAACGATGGCGGTGCAAAAGCAAATACGCGTACGCCTGCCGATTGAAACGTCCGACACGCCCGCGTAACTGGTAAAGTTGCCCCAGACCGAAACGATCTGCCGCCTCGATGATAATCGTGTTGCAATTCGGAATATCCAAGCCGGTTTCAATGATGGTCGTACAGACCAGGACATCGTAGCGCCCGGCGACAAAATCCGTCATCACGTGCTCCAGATCGCGCTCGTCCATCTGTCCGTGGCCGACGGCAATTTTAGCCTCGGGGACCAGATTGCCGAGCAATTCCGCCACCTCGTAAATCGTATCGACGCGATTATGCAGATAAAACACCTGTCCGCCGCGATTGATTTCGTGAAGAATCGCCTCCTTGACCAGCTTTGTCTCGTAAGTACGAACGACGGTCTGAATCGGCAAACGTTCCCGCGGCGCCGTTTCAATGACGCTCAAATCACGCGCCCCCATGAGCGCCATGTAAAGCGTGCGCGGAATCGGCGTCGCGCTCATCGCCAGTACATCGACATCCGCACGCAAGCGCTTGATTTTCTCCTTTTGCTTCACGCCGAAACGATGTTCCTCGTCAATGACGAGCAGGCCGAGTTTTTTAAATTTCACGGAGGCGCCGAGCAAGGCGTGCGTCCCGACGACAATGTCCAAATCGCCGCGTTCAAGCTGGTCGCAAATCTTGCGGCGTTGCGTCGGCGTACGGAAACGGGAAAGCATTTCCACGGAAACCGGATAATGGGCAAAGCGGTCGCAAAACGTATTGAAATGCTGCTGCGCGAGCACGGTCGTCGGCGCCAAAACGGCGACCTGGCGTCCGCTCAAAACGGCCTTGAATGCGGCACGGATGGCGACTTCGGTTTTCCCGAATCCGACGTCTCCGCAAATCAGGCGGTCCATCGGCGACGGGCGTTCCATGTCCTGCTTGGTGTCGTAAATTGCGCGAGCCTGGTCGGGCGTTTCGGTAAAAGGAAAGGCTTTTTCGAATTCGCGCAACCAGGGTAAATCTTCGTCGGGAAGTGCCGAAAACCCGGGCCGCGTCGTACGCTCGGCCTGAACCCCCAGCAGCTCGGCGGCAAAGTCCATCGTCGCTTTCTCGGCGGCCTTACGGGTCTTTTCCCACGAGCTCCCGCCGACTTTCCCGAGCTTCGGCACCCACTTACGCAAGCCGACGTAGCGGGAGATCAGGTGCGCCTCGCGGAAAGGCACGTAGAGCGTCACCTTGTTTTCAAACTCCAAGGCAAACATGTCCTCCCGCGTCCCGGCGCTGCGTTCCAAAGCCTTAATTCCGCGGAAAATACAAACGCCGTGCTGCAGGTGAACCAGATAATCGCCGTCCACAAGCTCGTTAAAATCAAGTAGTTGTTCAACGTGCACCTTGTTCGGCAGAAGGCGCTTGCGAACCTGAGCGACGCGGCGACGGTGACGTCCGAAAATCTCGCGTTCCGTTGCCACGACCCAGGCGGATGCCGCCGCGTCTTCCCCGCAACGAATGCGGAATCCGGCGCTCACGTTTCCGCGCAAAATTTCCGGATTGAAACCCTTGCTCAGCGTCCCGGCACGACGCTCTTCGTCGAGAATTTCGCGCAAGCGCTCTTCCGTTCCTGCATTTTCGCAGACGATGACAACACGCTCCTTTTTCCTGAACCAATCATCGATAAAAAGCAAAACGCGGCGGCGCAGCTCTTCGGCTTCGGCCAAGCGCTCGACACCAAGCGCACCGGCGGAAAAATCGCCGTAAGCAAATTCCTCGAGATCTTGCGACTCCCGACGCCGCACACAGGCCGATCCGGGAAAACTTTCTTCGAACCAACCCGGCAACGCATCGAAGGCCGAAAAACCGCAAACGGCAAATCGGCGTTCCCCCAGACGCGCCAGCATCTCGTCCAACGCCGCGCCTTCGAGCAGATCCGCCTCGGCAAAAATGACCTGCGTTTCCTCGGGCAGATAGTCGTAAAGGCTTCCCTTGAGCGCCGGGCTTTCCGTTTCGGCAAGCGCGCCCGCCGTAATACAAAGCTTGTCGATGCGCCGGAGCGTGCGCTGTGTCGTCGGATCAAACTCGCGCAGAGACTCAATTTCGTCACCGAAAAAATCAATACGCACGGGCGCGGAAGCATTGAGCGGATAGACGTCGATAAGGCCGCCGCGGGCTGAAAACTGTCCGGGAGCCTCGCAAAGCGCTTCATTGAAATAATCGAATTCCGACGACAATTTTTCCTGCAGCTCGCGCAGAGAAATCTTTTGTCCTTCCCGTAAAACGCATTCGCGGGCGGAGAAATTTTCGGGCGGCGGCACCTCCCGCAAAAGCGCCTCCGGCGTACACGCGAGAATGATGCGTTCCCGCTCGTCGGCATGCGCAAGCGCCGCCAAAGCCGCAAGCAAATCGCAGGTGTTCTCAAAAGCGGCGAGATCGGAAACCGGAGGCAATCCGCGCACGGTATAACGTACTTCCGCAGACGTTTCCGCGTCGGTCTTCCGCCGTAGATGCTCCGTAAAAAAGACCGCGTCTTCCGCCAAAATTTCCGCGCGCCCGAGCTTTTTGGAAACAAGCAAAACGGCTTTCGCGTTGTCCCGCATCAACTCGGCGACGGCAAAGCCCGATGCGGCGGCGTTGACGCCGAGGAGAAAATCCGCCGGCGTCCGGTCCGAATCGGAACTGCAGAATGCAAGCACGGGTTAATCAGGTTAAAAAACGAAAAAAGCGACACGGAACATGTTCACTCTCCCTGTCGCCTTGTCCGAATGTAAAAGCTGTTAAAGCGTGGCGGTTTCCGTGGTCTTTTCCGCTACAGCCTCCGCCGCCTGCTCCGGAGCGCCGCTCGCGGGCGTTTCTTCGGGGACGGCTTCCGCCGGCGGAACAGCCGTTTCGACACTCGGTTCTTCGACCGCTTCGGGCTCGACCGACGAAACTACCGCCGCATAAACGAGTTTGAAGCTTTCCGCCAATTTCAACGGCACGTTCGCGTTGAATTCAAAATCGAAATACGCCGCTTCGTCGGTTTTTCCGGCCAAGACGCGACGGGAACGGCCGATTTCCGCTCCGGTGCGGTCGTAGGCCTTGAGGATGACGGTTTCCGAAAACGGATTGGAAAAGCTCGCGTAGAGCGTCGCGCGATTCGCCTTTTTCGCCAGCAACACGCGTTCGACGGAAAGCCCGGAATTGCGCATCGCATCGTTGACGTAAATCATCCGGACGACCGAGTCTTCAATCGAAGCCGCCGACTGCGCACTTCCCTTGAACATGTAAGTCGCTGCGGCAAATCCGCCGGCCGCACAAATGAGAGCAATTAAAAGGGCAACAGCTTTATTCTTCATGCAGATATTTTCTCGCACTGTACGAAAAAAGCAAGGCAGGAAGCGGCCTCAGCGCAAATTCGGAGGCTCCTCCGGCGACCCTGCACTCCGGAGGGATGCGAGCGCATCTTCTCTGCGTCCGTTTCCCTCATTCAGCTTGAAAAATAGGGGGAAAGGGAGTTTCATTGTTTCTTTAATTCGATTACCTGTTTTTCAAATTTTCCATGAGCGAAAAAACTCTCATTATTCTTAAACCGGACTGCATGAAGAAAAACCTCGCAGGAACGGTATTGGCACGCTTTGAAAGCGCCGGATTGCGTATTGTCGCCTGCAAAATGATCCGCATGACGGATGCGCTGTTGCGGGAACACTACTCCCACCTCGTCGACAAGCCGTTCTTCGGCGGTCTCTGCGATTTCATGAAGGAATGCCCCGTCATCGTCGGCGTCCTCCAAGGCGAAAACGCCATCGCCCGCGTCCGCGAGCTCCTCGGTCCGACGAATTCCGCTCTCGCACCCGCGGGAACGATTCGCGGAGATTTCGGCGATAAGGCCAACATCACCTGCAATATCTGCCACGCTTCCGACGGAGCCGAAGCCGCCGCCGCGGAAGTCGCCCGCTTCTTCTGCGAAAACGAAATTTTCTAAAGGCTCGAGGATCAGGGGCCGCGCGAAAAGCGCCTCTAATCCTCCGCTCCCACACATCACCTTTTAATCGTTCAAAAAAAATGCTGGATATCAAATTTTTCCGTGAAAATATCGATCTGATTCGCGAGCGCTTGGCGACGAAGAAGTTCGACGTCGATTTCGACGCGATTCTTGCCTGCGACGCGAAACGCCGCACCCTCGTCGGCGAATTCGAAGCCGCCCGCTCCGCGCAGAATGCCGCGAACAAGGAAATGGCGGCGATGAAAAAAGGCACGCCGGAATTCCTCGCCAAAGTCGCGGAAATGAAGGCGATTTCCGCCAAGACGAAAGAGCTCGAAAAGCAGGTCGGCGAAATCGAAGAAGAATGGCGCAAGCTTTACCTCACGGTGCCGAATATCCCGGATCCGAGCGTCCCCGTCGGCAAAAACGAAAACGACAATGTCGTCGCCGGAACCTGGGGAAATCCCGACGAACTCGTTTCGCCGAATGCTGTCGCTCACTGGGAATTGCCGTGGTTTGAAAAGGCAATCGACTTCAAGCGCGGCGTGAAAGTGACCGGCGCGGGTTTCCCGTTCTACGTCGGCGACATGGCACGCCTGCTCCGCGCCCTGATTCAGTTCTGCCTCGACGAAGCCCACGAAGCCGGCTACGAAGAAGTCATGGCCCCGATCATGGTCAACCCCGCTTCGGCGACGGCGACCGGACAGCTTCCCGACAAGGAAGGCCAGATGTACTACGCGCCGGAAGACGATTTTTACATGATTCCGACGGCGGAAGTGCCCGTCACGAACTTCTTCCGCGACGAAATCATCGACGAACGCGATCTGCCGATTCGCCGTTGCGCTTACACGCCCTGCTTCCGCCGCGAAGCCGGCAGCTGGGGCGCAAACGTGCGCGGCCTCAACCGCCTGCACCAGTTTGACAAGGTTGAACTCGTCAAGTGGACACACCCGGATCAGTCCTTCGCCGAACTCGAAACGCTCAAGGACGACGCCGCACGCCTCCTCCAAAAACTCAATCTGCCCTACCGCGTATTGCTGATTTGCTCGGGCGACATCGGCTTCCCGCACGCCAAGCAGTACGACCTCGAAGTCTTCGCCGGCGGACAAAAGCGCTGGCTCGAAGTCTCGAGCTGCTCCTGCTTTACGGACTTCCAAGCGCGCCGCGCCGGCATCCGTTTCCGCCCGAAAGACGGCGGCAAGGCGGAAACCGTCCACACGCTCAACGGTTCCGGTCTCGGTCTCCCGCGCGTGCTCGCGGCAATTCTGGAAAACAACGTCCAGCCCGACGGCTCCGTTCGCGTTCCCGAAGCGCTCCGCAAATACTACGGTAAGGAGTTTATCGGAAAATAAACTAATGACTCCAGATTTCAGACAAAAGATCTGAGATTAAAGATTAAAGATTAAAGAGACGTTCCCGTGATTCATTTTCGCGGGAACGTTTTTTACTTTCGCGCACAAACCCCGTTGTGTAATATTTCGCTCATGTCTTCGTCCAAGCTCGCCCTTCCCCTGCTTCTTGCCGCCACCCTACTCAGCGGCTGTATTTCCAGCAAGCGCATGACGGATATTTCGCCGCTGAGCGATGCCTCCTCGCAACGCCTGACCGAGGATCGAACGAATGCTTGGCCCCTTTATTATTCGACCGGCGCGGGAGTTTCCCTGCTTTGGCCGTTTTTTGATTTTGACGACAACGGCTGGGCGTTTCGCCCGTTTTACGTCAGGGACGGCGACGAGCATTCCGTGCTTTGGCCGCTTTCCGGCTGGGACCCGAAAGGCGGTTGGGCCTTAAATGCCTACTGGAATAGAGACAGCTACGGGCTATTCCCGTTGTTTCATAAGTCCGGAAGCACTTCGTATTTACCGAGCTACTTTTTCCCTGTTTGGCGATACGGAGACAACTGGGGCATATTGTTACTCGGCGGCAAAGGCAACGACAATTGGCGTCTGCTGAATCTTTATTATCGGAATGCAAGCGGGTACTTTCATAAAGGCGCCGTGTGTTCCTATTCGCATTGGAATTTTTGGCCGTTTCTGCTCCGAAAATCCTACACCGCAAAAGGAGAAAACGAGCCTTACCAAATCGACTGGCGACTATTCTACGGTCTGCTCGGCGGCTACCAAACCGAAACAAACGAAACCTGCTCGTGGATCCTCCCGTTTTATCTCTACGAAAGCAACAAAAGCACTGACCAATCGATGCTTTTCACGCTCCCTTTTGATTATGGAGTCCAACCCGACAGCTGGCGCTTTCTGAATTTTTACTACCGCAACAGCCCAAACTACACTCACTGGAATTTTTGGCCGATTCTTTCACGCCAATCATTTAAGAATCCGGGAGAGAGTAAAACATATAACGTGGACTGGAGGCTGCTTTATGGTCTGCTCGGCGGCATAGGACAAGAAACAGACTCCCAAAAATCATGGTTAGTCCCGCTTTTCTATCATAACAGGAACGACACGGAGCAGACACAATTCACTTGGGCGTTTCCGACATTTTTTGCACAGAAAAATCCGGAAGTCGCTTGGCACACGCTCCCGCCTTTTTACTACGCACGAACAAGCGAAAAGCATAAACTTCTCGTGACCCCTTTGGGCGGCATTGCAAGCAACAACGACGGAATGAGTTTCCGCAGTCTGCTCGGTCCCATCTATATCGACTACAAAAATCCCAACGAAGATTACGAGTTTTCCTCCGTCCTTTGGCCACTCTACATGCGTTCCCGCGACGGGAAAGCACAGTGGAGCTACAGCTTTCCGTTCGGATACCGCTGGAAAAAAGAAAACGAGGAACGCCGGAACTTCCTTTTCGGCCTGGGCGGAATTCGCACGCTCGACAACAAAACCTCGTGGACAATTTGGCCCTTTTATAGTACGCGCAACGACTTTGAAAATTCCAACTTCCGCTATTCGGCAACACTCTGCGGAAACACACAAAACGCCGACGGAACACAATCGGCACATTGGCTCTTCCCGTTCTACAGCCATACCGCCTTGCCGAATCGGGAAACACACAGCGGCTTTTTCTTTGAACTCGGCGCAATCCGCACCCTCGACGAAAAAACGTCATGGGCATTTTGGCCGTTTTACAGCTCGCGGAACGATTTTAAAACCGACGACTTCCGTTACTTTCTCACCCTTTCCGGCTCGAACGAAGACAGCTCAACCCTGGAACGCTCCAAGTGGTTTTTCCCGTTTTATCATCATAAAACCCTGACAAACGGCGAAACCCGCAACAACTTCCTGCTCGGCTTGGGCACAACCCGCACACACAACGATAAAACGTCGTGGGCAATCTGGCCGTTTTACAGTTCTCGCAACGATTTCACCAACGACGCCGATCCCCGCTATTTTTTCACACTCCTCGGCTCGAAAGAAAACAGCGCTTCCACAGCAAAAGATTCAAACTGGTTCTTCCCGCTCTACCATTATTCGGCTAACGAAAATGATAAGGGCATCTATGATTTTTATGCACTATGCTACCTTTTCGGGATAGAAAACTCATATTCATACAAGGGAGGAACTAAATATGACCGCCACGCACGAAACCGTTTTCTTCCCTTCTATTCCTACGACTCATGGACAAAATGTGATGAAAATGGCCTCCCCACGGCAAGTGTCCCCTACCGCAACGACTTTTTCATTCCCTTTGTTTACGGGTTCAAAAATCACACCGACGGAAAGACTTATGAAAAAAGCTCATCGGAACATTGGGCACTTTTAAAGCTCCTCAAATTCGAAGATAAAACCTATGGCGTCATTCCCGGACTTAAAGACGTCGGTGTTCAGGCGCTGGATTGCTATTCCTACGATCGAATCATCAATACTTTCCGGGAAACGCGTTTATTCCGCATTTGGAAGGACAATTCCCTGAATCGGCGGGAACAGCATATCGTCTGGCGAGCGAAGGCTTATTGCTACGATAATTATTCGGGACTTTCCCGAGCTCTCGAATTTGCCGAAAAAGCAAACGATTCCTTGCACGAAATCGATCCGGATTTGTACAAAGCGATAGAAGAAGAGATTAAAAATGAACCCGTCGAAGGCGATTACGAAAAAAAAGCAGAAGCCTTCTTCCGTCGTGAATTGACGAAGATTCTTCGTGCGAAAGGCATCGAAATCGCCGACAACGCAGACAAGGACGCAATGACACGCGCCGTGCAGCAGCTCGTTGCCGAAAATACGGAGATTCTTACGGAAAAAGAATTTCAATTTTGGCCGTTTTACGAATCGCAGGAAGCTTCCGACGGCAATTTCGAAAAGGAACTCCTTTGGGGCGTTTGGTATTCCCGCGGGAACGAAGAAAAATCCGCCACCAGCTGCCTGAAATACCTCTACCGCAGAGAAACGACAGCGGAAGGCACAAAGCTCGACGTGTTCCCGTTCATCAGTGTCGATACGGGCAAGCGCGG
>JAFYWY010000020.1 GCA_017546455.1 Opitutales bacterium | reverse complement strand
GGAGCCCGTGATCTTGTAGCTGTCGGAGGCGGCAACCGCGAAGTCAACGCCGGCATCGACCGTAATCGAGGTCGGAGCCACATTCGCCCCGAGGCTTACCGTCGAATCCGAAGCGAAGGTAACGCGGTCGGAGTTCATGTACGCCGTATCGTTCGGATTCGCGGCATGCGTCCACATAGCGCTTCCCGCTTCACCGATCGTCCAGACGCCGTTACCGCCGACCCAGACCATGTTGTAAATCGTGTTAGCAATCGTGACGGAACCGTCGTCGGCGAGACTGATGTCTGCGCGCTCGGAGAGAGCCGCTCCGCTACCCAGCGTGAAGTTGCTCTTGTCGATCACGGAAGCGTTCCAGCCCGTCAGGCTTGCACCGGCAGCCACGTCGAAGACCTTGTAAACGACAGCAGCCGTTTCACCCAAAGTATTCGGAGTCGTGACCGTCGGGTATTCCAGCTTCTTGAGATTGAAGGTCAGAGCGTCCGTAATCGTCGTCGTGCCCGTGACAATGAGGGAAGCCGTTTCCGGTTCGCCGAGGGAAATCGTTCCGGCGGAGAGCTGCGTCGTACCGGAGAGCATTACCGCGTGTTCGGAAACGTCCAGAAGACCGCCGTTCATCGTCAGCGCATTCATCGTCGTGTCTTCGCCGGAGACGGTCAGGGTTGCGATGCCGCCCGTTCCGAGCGTAGCGCCGGCGAGCGTACCCGCAGCGAGGTTGACGGAAGCAACATTCGTGCCCGCCGCCAGCGTCAACGCGCCGTTGCCGGACTTCATGAGCGTTCCCTTACCCGAGACCACGGAGGCCAACGCATAATCCTCGGCCGTGTTGAGTTCCAACGTGCCTTCATTGATTTGCGTAGAGCCGTTGCCGGAGAGCTTTCCGGAAAGCGTCAGGGTGTTGGAGCCGATCTTTCTGAGCGAAGCAGCCTCTGCAAGTGCGAGCGTACCCGCAAAGCTCTGATCCTGCAATCCGCCGACACGGAGTACACCTTCCGTCACCGAAATCGTTCCGGTTCCGGCAAAATCGCCCATGAGCGTCAGGCTGTTGGTCCCGACCTTCTCAAAAGACTTGCCGTCAGCGATCTCGAGTTTACCCGAGAAGACCTGATCGAGGTTGCCGCCGACTGCGAGCTTGCCGTCCTTAACCGTGATGGCCGAAGTCGCCGTGCTCCCTTCGAACGCGCCGGCAATCGTAAGGGTATCAGCACCGATCTTTTCGAGAGCTCCCATGAGCTTCACTCTGGTAGCAAGCGTGCCGGCCGTGTTGAACTTGAGCGTTGCCCCCTCGCGCACTTCGAGCGCTCCCGCCAGTGCGTCCACGGAACCGGAGAGCGTTGCGGACTGTGCCGCGATCAAAGCGCCGGTTCCGGAGAAAGCATTGGCGAATTCGGCATCAGCGCTGTCGAGCGTCACGCTTCCGGAGACGGAAACGGCGGAGCTACCGAAGGCCTGTGCGTTTTGCGCGACCGCGTTACCGGAAACGAGCGTCGTTCCCGTGTACGTATTGGCCTGCGTCAGAACCACCTGTCCTGCGCCCGCGATCGTCAGATTCTTGTCCGCGGCTACAGCGCCGGCGATTGTGTTGTTGACGTTCACGACTTCGCCTGCGGCTGCGCTCAGAGCGAGGTCGCCGCCGTTAAGCGTCAGCGTTCCCGTGCCGAGAGCATTGCTTGCGGAGATTTCGAGGGTTCCGGCGTTCACCGAAACCGCACCCGTAAAGGTGTCAAGCTGGCTTACGTCCGCCTTCAGGAGGCCGCTACCCTGCTTCGTGAATGCCACGGAACCGGAGAGCGTGTGAGCTCCGTTAAGGTTTTCGGAGAAGGAGAATTCCGTCGAGTTATCGACGACAAAGGTGCCGTTTCCGGAAACTTTGCTCTTATAGCTCGGAACCGCGGCATCTTCCGCGACGAGCTTGAGCGTCGAACCGTTGCCGAGGGTCGTCGTTCCGCTCAGAACCTTTCCGGCTCCCTTGAGCGTCAGAGCAACGTTGTCCGTGACAACAATAGCCGTCGGTGCGAGTTCGCCCGAGAGCGTTACGTCCGCGCTGTTGGCAAAGCGAACGGTGTCATAATCCGCAAACGCAATGTCCGCGCCTTGGCCGTTGTTCAGCTTCCAATTCTTAGCCGCGTTATCCCAAACGCCGTTGTTGCCGGCGGTCCAGGTAATCGTCTGCGAGGTGAGCGTGATGGCGACATCGCCGCCGTTACCGATTTCGACATCGTAGTGAGCGTCGAGTGCACGTCCGCCGATGCGCAGGTCTTCGAAGGTCAGAGCCTCCCAGCCTTCCAGCGTGAGATTCGTGACGTCGAAGACCTTGACGAGCGCCGTCTTGGTGTTGGGATCGTCGGTATCCTGAAGCGCCAGGTTCTGGAAGTTGAAGACGAAGTCGTCGCCGATAACGACATTGGCCGTACCCGTGAAGTAGGCTTCCGGACGGGCGACATCGAAGGAGAGCGTTCCCTGCGTCAGCGCAATGTTGCCCGCGAGGGTGACGGCGCCGTCTGCAAGCACGGAAAGCGTTCCCGCAGCCTTGTTAACGGTCCAGTCCTTCATCGTACCGCCGTTGAGAGTGACCTTCGCGGAGCCGACGGAATCGTTGTAATTGAAGTTCGTCAGCGTACCGTTGCTCAGGACGATGGATCCGGTGAAAGCACTCAGGTTCGCCGCCGAGAGATCCAAGACCCCTGCGGATTGGAGAATCTTACCGGAACCGCTAATCGTACCCGCAAATGCCGTCTTTGCTCCGTTGGCTGCAGCATTTTCGAAGGTTGCGCCGTCAACGAGGCTGACAACACCCTTCGTGGTGATGTCCGATCCGGGCGTGTAGCGCAGGGTTGCGCCGGAGGCGATTTCCGCCTGTGCCGTATTCGCGCCCAAAGTCGTTGCGACGGAGAGCACGGCATTGTTGGCGACCGTGTACTTACCTTCAAAGGTATTCTTTCCGGAGAGCGTCGTATTGCCCTTGATGCTGACCGTTCCCGTGCCCGCGAGGACATTGCCGATCGCGGTCGATTCGGCGACGCCGGTTTCGAGGACGCCGTTAGCACCGACCGTAACCGTTCCCGTACCAAGAGCGTTGTCGCTGCCGATCTTGAGCGTACCGCGCGTAATCGTCGTGCCGCCGGTGTAGGTGTTCGCGCCCGAGAGCGTGACCGTTCCCGTCGAATCGAGAGCTACGGCACCTTCGCCGTAAATCACCTTGGAAACGTCCAAAGCCGCATCGGCATGGGTGACATCCCAGGTCAAGGTTCCGTTCGCGTAAACGTTGATGCGCTGGTTTTCTTCGTTTTCGGAAACATAGCTCGTTCCCGTTCCGGTGTAGCGGTAGGTACCGCCGCCGGCGAGAATCGTGAAGCCGACGCGTCCGCCCGATTCCGCAGCCTGAGCCGCAGTCACTTCGAGCGTACCGCCCGCACCGAGGAAGAGGTTGTCCGAGTTGAAATTCGCGCCGAAGTTCGAACCGGCACCCCAGCTCATGTTCGCTATCTTGATTGTCGAACCTGCGCCGTTTGCATAAACCCAGCCGCTGCCGCCGTTGTCGGAAACGCGATAGGCCTGCGTCAAATCAAGCGTCGCGCCCGCGTTGGCGGTAATGCCGAGCGGCTTGTCGAAGCGCCCGTCAATCGTGAGGCTCGAATTTTCGTAAATGGTGATGCTGTTGCCGCCGAGGTTGAGAACGACGTCTTCGGAATCGGCCGTCATGAACTTGACGTCGCCTTCGATGTAGAGCCCGTTCTTGTAAACCTCAATGGTGCCGCCCTGAATATTGATCGTTCCGGAATGGATTGTCGTATTGCAGAGCCAGAAGGTATTCGTGCCCGTCTTCGTCAGCATATTGTCGTTGAGTCGGACAACGTTTCCGCCCCAACCGTTTGCAATCATACCGAAATTGCCGGTACCGCCGACGCTCGAATCCGCCGTGAGCGAGAAGCCGCCCGTAATCTGCTTGGAGCCGTTGCCGATTTCCTCGCCGGAGTTAATCCAGGAGCCGCCGGCCAAGACAAAGTTGCCGTAGTTGGTATCTTTAATCTTACCGTTGACATCGAAGGTGCCGCCCGGTCCGACGGTGACGATTACGTCACTGGCGCCGATCGAATTGTTCGTACCCATCTTGAGGGTACCTTCGGAGATGAGAATATTGCCGGTGAAGCTGCTGTTGTTGCCGTTAAGCAGGAGCTGGCCGCTACCGGTCTTTTCGAAGGTGCCCGTGCCGGTGATAGCTCCCGCGTAAGCGACGGAATCCATTTCAGCCGTTGCCGCTTCGTCCGTGACGGAAAGAGCAAACGTACCTTCTTCAATCTTAACCGCGCTGATGACATTCGTCGCATCGGCAGCGATTACGAGGCGGCCGGCGCCCTTCTTTTCGACTTCGCCGAAGGTGGCAACCGTCTTATCGAAGCTGACACTGTGGCCTTCATCGACCGAAACAATACCGGAGCCCGTGACAACGCCGTTGTCGTCGAAGCTCTTACCGAAACTGATCGAAGCAATCGCATTGTCCGATGCCACGCCGTCGAAGGCGTAGCTTCCGGCGAAGCTCAAATCTTTAGCGGAGACGCTGCCCTGGATCGTGCCGAGTTCCGTTTCTTCTTCGCCCGTTGCGAGGAACTTGTACTTGCGGAAGTCGGAGTTGACCGAGTAATCCGTGCCGTTGAAATGCGTCAACGTCCAAAGTTTGTCGTTAGACTCTGCTTCCGCCGCCGGATCCCAAACGAGCGTGAAGAATCCGCTTCCCGCCGTGAAGACGACGTTCTTGTCGGAGTCGATCGTGATCGTACCGCCATTCGCTTCAAAGATGCTGGCATCCGTTCCCGAATAATTCGAGAACACGATGATGCTTGCGTCATCTTCCGTGAAGTCCACGCCGGAGGCATCAATCGTCGCCTTACCGGTGAAGTCCACGTTCGAGGAAAGCTCGATCCCTTCAAAGCTTGTATCAACGTCGCCGGTCAACGTCCAAGTCGAGGCGCCGAACTTGATCTTGTCCACCTTGACGGAACCTGCAACTTCAAAGTCTCCGCGCAGCGTGACCGACGACATTTCATCGATAGCCGTCAGGTTACCGCCCTCGAGACGCAGCCCGCCAAAGCCGAGCGACATATAGTGGGCCACCTTGAGCGTACCCGAGGAAAGAATCGTACCGCCCTCATAATTGTTGAGGTCCATGAGTGCGAGAGTCCCTGCACCGGTCACTTCAACGGCCCCGAGACCGTCGATGGCCTTATGAAGTTTCACGGTCGCATTCGCATTGGCAATATCCCAAATGAGGCGCGAGTTCTCCGCCACGGTGATGGCACCGCCGCCGGCATTGATGAAGCTGGTACCGCTACCGGAGTAGAGGTAACGTCCCGTGCCTTCCGTGACGCGGAGGCCTGCGGATTCGTTAGCCGAGGCCTGCGCTGCGGTGACTTCGAGCGTACCGCCGTTGCGAATCGTAATACGGTCCGTATTGAAGTTCGCACCGAAATTAGAGCCGGCGCCCCAAGTCATCTTTGCAAACTTGGCATGACCGCCGTTAATGTTGATACCGCCGCTTCCGCTGCCGTCCTCCTTGCGGTAAGCTTGCGTCATGTCGAGCGTTGCACCCGCATTGACGTAGATGCCGTTCGGGGCATTAAAGACACCGACAATCGTCACGTCCGCACCGGCGGCAATCGTGAGGTCCTGATTATTCAGACCGAAGGTGGCAGAACCTCTGACATCAACCGTCGTCGTGCCCGTAAAGGTCACCGGACGAATAAACTGGATACGGCCCTCTTCAATCGTGATATCCCCACCCGTAACCGTCGTGTTGCAGAGGAAGAAAGTATTATTGCCTTGCTTCGTCAACGTATGGCCGCCGAGGTCGAGCTCATTCGCGCCGTAGCCGCTCGAAATCATCCCGAAGTGGTTGTAGCCGCTAATCGTAGAGTCGGCCGTGAGCTTGATGGCTCCCGCACCGGCACCGATTTGCGCCTGTCCGCTGCCCGTTTCGACGCTCGCCCAAAGCGTACCGCCGTCAAGCGTGTACTTGTGCGCCTTGCCGTCCATGTTGACGGCGAATTCGAGCGTTGCACCGGAGCCGACGACGATAGAGCCGCTTCCGAGACCGTTCTTGTCCGTCAGCTTCAGAGTACCGTCGCTGATGAGCGTTCCGCCGGAATGCGTATTCGCGTGAGAAATCACGAGCGTTCCCGCACCGGCCTTTTCAAAGGTTCCCGTTCCGGAAAGTGAGCCGGAATAATTGACTTCTTCGTTTTCCGCGACGGACAAGCCGAAAGTCCCTTCCGTAATCGTCACGGTCGCCAACGACGGCGCGTCTGCCGCCCAAATCAGGCGACCGCCGCCGATCTTTTCGAACGTTCCCGCCGATCCGACCGTATTGTCGAAGCTTGCGGTCTTGCCTTCGGCGACCGAGAAAGTCGAACCGGCGCCCAATTCGAGCGTTGCGAATTCGGCACCCGCGAGCTTCGTGAAGCTCGTATCTTCGGTTACCGTCACGCTGCCGGGAACAATCTTTCCGGAGATGGAAACTTCCGCATCGGCCGTATTGAAGATAACGGAGTCGCCGTTTTCAAAGCTGGCCATATCGCCGGAGCTTTCACTTTTCCAAAGCGTCGAGCCGTGGTGCTGCCAGCTGGCGCCGTCGCCGCCCTGCCAAACGAGATCCGAATAGACCGCCTTCGTAAGGTCGAGCATGAGCACGTTGTTAACCACGGAGAAAGTGGCATCCGCACGCGTCGAAGTCATGCCGCCGAAGAGCAGGCTGTCGTTGCTCAGGGCATCCAAATTAATATTGAGCTGGTCTGCGCTGATGAGTGCATAGGTACCGCCCGTGAAGTCTGCGGCAAAGTCGAATTTAATCGAATCGGCAAGGTCTGCAGCGCCCGTCACGACGAAGCCCGTATCAGAGATGTCGGAGCCGAAATACAGCACCGAACCGGTAGCGGTCGTAAGTTCGCTGACTTCGACAACGATATCACCGTCGCGTCCGAGCGTTGCTCCGGCAGCGACATTGACGGCTCCCGTACCGAGTGCCGTTGCATTGGCTGCGAGGAGGCGACCAGCCTCAATCGTCGTTCCGCCGTCGTAGCTGTTAGCGCCGGAAAGCGTAATCGTTCCCGTCGAATTCACGACGACACGGCCTTCTCCCGAAATCGTATTGCCGATGGTGGCGTTTGCGGCTTCAAAAGCGAGCGTGCCTTCCCAACCGATTTCGACCCCTGCGGTTCCGAGGGCCTTTGCCGAAGCGGCAACGACCTTACCTTCCCGAATGGAGGTCCCGCCGGTGTAAGTGTTTTCGCCGCCGAGCCAAAGCGTTCCCGCGCCGACCTTAATCATCTTGTGATTGCCCTGCGCACCGTTGCCGATGACTCCCGTCGTCTTCAGGACACCGAATTCTTCGACAGTGATGTTGGTATCGTTCTGGCGCAGGTTGAAGCCGGATTGAATCGTCGAGACAACGATGTCGTCTTCGCCCGTTCCGCCCTTAGCAGTGAGCGTGGAGTTGCGGCCGGAGCCGTTGTCGGCCGCAAAAAGGTCGAATGTATCCGAGGTCGTTTCGCCGGTAATCGAGCCGCCGTTGAGGATGAGATCCAGACCGCCGAAAGTCTGATTGTAGCCGGTCGAGGGTTCCTTGATGTGGAGACGACCGCCGTCGTTAATCACGATCATGTTCGTCGTGTTCACGCCGCCGCCCCAACCGGTGGAGTCCCAACCGGAGAGTTCGACCAAGCCGCCGTTGTTAATTGTCAGCTTTCCGCGAATGACGCCGTACTGTCCGCCGGTCGTGATGTACAATTCCGCGTTTTCGACAAAAACGCCGTTGGTTGTCGAGGTGGCACCGCCGGAGAACGTCGCCGTACCGCCGGCGATGTTCAGCGTGCCGAAAGAGTTCGTTCCGCCGGAGACATTCATCCAGCCTTCCGTGATCGTGAGCGTGCCCGCGTGGTTCGTGTTGGAGCTGATTGCCAACGTACCCGCGCCGCCCTTTTCGAGAGCACCTTCGCCGGTGATAACGGGCAAGGTGCTGATCGTCACGCCTTCTTCGACTTCCACGCGGAGAGCCGCACCGGCGCTGACGTCGGCAGTAAAGGAGGAATGCAACGACTGCGGATCGGCAATCGTAATGCGCCCTTCTTCAATATGCATCGAAGAGAAAATTTCAGAAGCCGCACCCGAGAGCAAAAGCGTTCCCGCGCCGGTCTTCTGGACGTTCCCGGTCGTAGCCAGACCGGCATCAATCGTAGCCGTGTAGCCTTCCGCAACAAAGAACGCCGTTCCTGCTGCGACGGACAAAGAAGCGCCGCTGCCTTCAACACCCGTGAAAGTGACGTCGGCATTGACGTTAACGCCGCCCGGAAGAATCGCACCTTCAACAGCGACGCTTGCCGGCGTATTGAAAATAGCCGTGTCGCCGTTTTCGAATTGGGGTTGCGCACCCAAGGCTTCGGCGGAAACGCTGCTCCAAGCCGTGTCGCCCTGATGCTTCCACGTTGCGCCTTCGCCGCCGACCCAAGTCAGGTCCGTGAAAGTCAACTTCGAAAGTTCCAATTTCAGCGTGTTATTTTCCAGAACGAAGTCCGCAGCAACGCGTCCCGTTGCCGCCAAACCGCCGAAGAGCAGGTTGTCGCGGCCCATCTGAGCCACGTCTTCCGTCGTCAGCCCCGCGAGCGTCGCCGCTTGCGCAACAACGTAAACGTTTCCTCCCAAGGCCGGAGAAAGATCAAAGACGACCTCCTTGTCGAGCAGGAGCGTTCCTTCCACCGACAAAACGGCTTCCGTTTCCGAAAGCATGCCGAGGCCGAGCACCGTGCCGGCCGAAGCGTACAGTCCGGGCAAGGTAATCGGGCCCGCAGCTTCCATGTTCAAAGTACCCGCCGTGAGGGTAACATCGCCCGTTCCGAGCGAAGCCGCATTCTGGATAATGACCGTACCGCCGTTGATTTCCGTGCCGCCGGCATAAGAATTAGCCGCGCCCAGCACGAGCGTCCCGTTGCCTTCCTTGACGAGGCGACCGTCGCCCGAGATTTGTCCGGCGAGCGTGACGTGCGCGCTGTTACTGCCGGCAACATACTTACCGGCATTGTCCAAAGAACCGACCTGCGTATCGACGGTCAACGACGTTCCCATCGCCAGATCGCGGGTCGTCGCCCAGTTTTCTGCGAGCGAACCGATCGTTACGTCGCCGGCCAAGCTCAGCGTAAGCAAATCGCTCGCGGTAATCCCCGCCGCGCCGACATTCATACGGCTGCCGTTTTCCAAATTGAGGCGGACAACGTTGCTGTTGTTATCCCAGTCCGCAATGGTGAGTCCGGTACCGAAATTCATTTCGCCGGAGACATTGATGTCCGCGTTGCCGTCCTTCACCGAAATTCCGGCGTTCACAAGACTGAGCACACCCGCGACGTTAACCGTCTGGTTGGCTCCCCAGTGAGCAACCTGGAACGAGCCCTTGTTTCCGGAGGTCGAATTGGAGTCGCCGGTCACGGCCAAAGAACCGCCGGCCAAAATATTCAAGACCCCTGCTGTACCGCCGTCGGAAGTCCCGACGTACTGGGTCACCTTGCCGCTACCGGCAATCGTAATCGTCCCGCCGGTTTGGCGCAACTTGCCGGTCGTCAGCGACGAGCCGGAGAAATTCGTCGTATTGCGAACCTGAAGTTCAGTCGTATCGCCGCCGACGACATTGCCGTTGAAAGTCGTCGTTCCGGCTTCAAGCGCCCAAGAAGAACCTTCCGTAAGAACGAATTCGCCGTCGAAAGTGAGATTACTGCTTCCGCCGCGTTGCTTATTATTTCCCGAAGAACCGGCATTGCTTACCTGGCCGATAACCTCGATGTCCTGCGAATACGTTGCCGTTTCTCCCGTCCAAATGTACGCATTGGCCAAAATAATCTTCGTCGCGCCGCCCAATTCGGAGTCGCGCGGCAAGTTCGCATTGCCGGTGACCTGAACCGTTCCCGTAAAATTATCGCCCAGCTTAACCCCCGCCGTGTGTCCGGAAGGCGTTGCATTGAAAATAATCTTACCCGTACCCGAAATCGCGGAAGCATCCGTCTTGGCTTCCGTCACGCCGCCGAGATTCAGCGCACCGCCTTCTTCGACGGTGACCGAGCCCGTGAACTTGGACAAAACGGAAGTGCCGGCCGACAAAACGCCGCCGGTGACGGAAACCGCACCGCTCGCCGAAACATTGCCGCTGACCGTACCGCCGTTTGCAAAAATCAAATCGTTCGCGATGACGACCGAAGCCGTCTCCGAATCCGTGCGGATGACACCCGGTCCGATAAGCGTAATCGCCTCTCCGGACAGATTCAGCGCGCCGTTGCCGGCCACCGTAATGGCGTCCGTCGTAACCCCGGTTTCCGTAACCGCAACCGCCGTATCCACCGTCAAATTAAATGCGGCGTACGTGCCCGCTTCCGCCGTGGAATTCGTCCACGGAGTCGAGCCGATAGCCGAGTTCGTCCAATTGACAGCCGTGCCGTCGAGCTCGAAGTCCTGCCTCGTTCCCGCATAGGTGTTGACTACCTGAATACCGGAAAGCGATGCACGGTAGCTCTGAGACAATTCGTTCGCCAGCGAAAGCGATCCCGAAACGCCGGAAACCATGAGCGCGTTCTTGCCGTAGGCCAAGCTCGCGGATGCCGACGCCGAGCGGTCACCCCAGCTTCCCGAACCTTCGGTCGATCCTCCGGAAGTGCCGATATAACTCGTTCCGTTGATGATAACCCCACCATAAGTTCCGCCGTCACCGGACAAATAAACATAGACGTCGCAAACGAGGTACGGCGTCTCGATATCGACATGCCATTGGCTTCCGCCCGAGTGATTCTGGACGTCCCAGTACTTATTCTGGAGCGTACCTTCGAGCGTGGACGTCGAAGTGCCCGGTCCCCAAGTCCCGGCAGCATTCGTCGCCGTCACCGATACGCCTTCGAGAATCGTTCCGTCGTAATTGTGAACTTCGTTGAGCGTCGCCGTCGCTCCCTTGCTAGTCAAGGGGACGTTCGTCCAGCCGATTCCGCCGACATACGTTGCGGTTCCGTTATTGTCATAGGTGGCGAAGCCCGCAGTCCCGGAGGTGCTTGCACTGATCTTCGTGGAGGAGTCCGTGAAGTTCAAGCTGATGATTTCTCCGGCAGCATTTGCGGTGGCCGACATAGCGGCTGCAGCAAAGAGTGTCGTTAAGAAAAACTTGGGATTTTTCATAAATAAGAAGCTTGGGTGGATATGAATGCAAAGAGTTTTTAAACGCGGAAACACCGCATATTGGCGAATAGGATGCAGGCTTCTATAAGATTTCGCAATAAAATTCACGCAAAAGACGAACTTTAAAAGAAGGGATGACAGTCCTCCCTGCGGCACGGAAAGCTCAGAAGCTTAAGGCTACCTTTAGAAACTCGTTTTTTAGATTTGGGTTCAAGCTTTCTTCCATTCTGCTCGTCAGAATGTGTGCGCCGGAGGCGCACCGCCTCGAAGCGGCAATCGCGAATCCCGAATCTCGAATTCCGAATGAGTTCATTAGGCCAAGCATCGAGCATCAATCGGAATTCCTCTGCATTCGTGCAATCCGTGTAATTCGTGGATCTTCTTCGGCAAGCAGGTAAGCTGTGAGCGGAAACCGGGAAATGGCGCCGTTGCACCCAGCGTTATTCACTATTCGTTATTCATTATTCACTAAAAACACCTATCCGTTATCAGTTATCAACTATTCCTTCCCTCGCCTCCGGCAACGCCACGCTACCTCCGGACACAAAAAAAGCTAAAAGCCGACGGCTAATAGCTAACGAATTTCCGCATTGCGGAAATGGTGCCCAAGAAGGGACTCGAACCCTTACACCTCGCGGCACAGGTACCTGAAACCTGCGTGTCTACCAATTTCACCACCTGGGCAGATGAAAAAATTTAGTTCGGGATTAAATGTGTTTTCACAAATAATGTCAATGCCGGAACTTCGAGAAAAAACTTTCCCGCGCCGCACAATTGGTATTTCATGATTATTATATGAATAAAAATTTGGCGAAACCCGAACTGCTGCTTCCGGCGGGAACCTTCCAACGGCTCAAGATTGCGCTCGCTTACGGTGCGGACGCCGTTTACGTCGGCATGCCCTCGATGTCGCTCCGCGCGACGGTCGGGCTCTCGCAGGAGGAACTCGCCGAAGGCGCCCGCCTCATGCACGCGGCCGGCAAGCGGATTTACGTCGCGCTGAACCTTTTTTCCAAAAACGCCGACATCGACAAACTGCCCGAAATCGCCGCCCGCCTGCGCGCCGTTGCACCCGACGGGGTCATCGTCTCCGACCCGGCCATTTTTATGTTCCTGCGCGAACACGCCCCGGAAATCCCGCTACACATTTCGACACAGGCGAATGTTTCCTCTTGGGCAACGGTCGAATTCTGGCAAAAACTCGGCGCCTCTCTTTGCGTCCTTTCCCGCGAAACGAGCTTTGAGGAAATTTGCGAAATCCGCCGCCGCATTCCCGAAATGAAGCTCGAGATGTTCATCCACGGCGCAATGTGCATGAGCTATTCCGGCCGCTGCCTGCTCTCGGCCTTTATGACCGGCCGCAGCGCCAATCAGGGGAAATGCGCGCAATCCTGCCGCTGGAACTACAAAGTGTATCTCGAAGAAGAAAAACGCCCGGGCGAACTCATCACCGTCGAAGAAGATTCGCGCGGCACCTATTTCATGAATTCCCGCGACCTCTGTCTGCTTCCGGAACTGCCGAAAATTCTCGGCGCCGGCATCGCCTCGCTCAAGATTGAAGGCCGCAATAAAAGCGATTACTACGTCGCACAAACCGCCCGCGTTTACCGCGCCGCCATTGACGCATGGTTTGAAAACCCGGAAAGCTGGGACGCCGCCCCCTACATGCGGGAGCTCGAAATGCTGCAAAACCGCACCTACACGCGCGGCTTTTTCGAAGGCATGCCCGGCGCGGAATCGCAAAACTACGAAAGCACCGTCAGCGTCGGAAATGCCCAAAACGTCGGCATGGTCGTCGAAAACTCCCCCTTCACGCAAAACTCCCCCTTCACGCAAAACTCCGGAAACCGCGACGACTTCGTCCACCTCGAAATCCGCAACAAAATCTCTGTCGGCGACGAAATCGACTTCCTGATTCCGGGACAATTCAAGGCTCTCAGTATTAAAATCGACAGCCTCTTCGACGGATTTAGCGGCCAAGCCGTCGAAGCCCTCTCCGCCGGACGCGCCGGACAAACGGCGATGTTCCCGCGCAACCTTTTCCCGCAGGACGTCCCCGTGCTCACGATGGCCCGCAAACAAGTTCCGGCCGCCTAAGCCGACGCGAATTCCTTTTCCGCATACAAGATTTCCCATGCTTCAATTTCTGAAAATCCGAAACCTCGCGCTTATGGACGCCGTTGAACTCGAATTCGACGGCGGCTTCAATGTCGTCACCGGCGAAACGGGCGCGGGCAAAAGCGTCCTGCTCGGGGCGCTGGCGATTCTTGCGGGCAACCGCGTCGCGAAAACCGTCGTTCGCCGCGGCACGGAGCTCTGCGAAATTGAAGCGGTTATCGCGCTCGACAAGCCTGAGACCGTCAACGCCGTCCTTGAAAAACTTGCGCTCCCGCCCTGCGAAGACGGCCAGTTGATCCTGCGCCGCGCGATCCACGTTTCCAAGCCCGGCCGCATCAGCGTCAACGGCGCCCTCGCCACGCTCGCCCAGCTCTCCGAAATCGGCGAAAGCTGGATTGACTTCCACGGCCCCGGCGAACCGCAAAAGCTTTTCCACGAAAAATATCAGCTCGAAATCCTCGACCTCTTCGCCGGCAACGCTCCCGCGCTCGCGAGCTTTTCCGAACGTTATCGCGATTGGAAAAGCAAACTGGCCGAGATCGAAGAAATTCGTTCGCAGGAAAAAATGTCGTCCGACGAAATCGCATTCGCCCAATCGCAACTCGACGCGATGAACCGCCTCGAGCTCAGCGACGATGCCGTCGAAGCGCTCGAAAACGACTTTGCCAAAATTGCCAATGCGCAGGAACTTTCGTCGATGCTCGGCGGAATGGATGCCGCGCTCGGCGACGACGGGCTTGCCGACACCTTCCCGCAGGTCCTGCGCCTCGCCGGGGAAATCGCCCGGATTCTTCCCGCCGCAGAGCCGCTTGCCTCCCGTGCCCGCTCGCTCGCCATCGAAGCCGAAGACCTTCGCGCCGAATACGCCGCGTTGCTCGGCGATATCGACACCGACCCCGAGACCGCCGCGGAAGTTTCCGAACGCATGAACGCCTGGCTCGAGCTGCGTCGCAAATACGGTCCCGACGCCGCAAGCGTTCGCGCCAAACGCGACGCCCTCGCCCTGCGTATCGAACGCCAAAGCGACATCGCGGGAACGCTCGAGCGGGCTCAGGCCGCCGCCGATGCCGTTGAAAAAGAATTGCGCGAGCTTGCCGGCCAATTGCACCGAACCCGCGTCGCCGCCGCCAAGAAACTTGCTACCGGCACGCAGAAAACACTCGTCGAACTCGGCTTCAAAAAGGCAGATCTCTCCGTCAAACTCACGGAAACGCGAACCCTCGGCGAAACGGGAACGACCGACTGCGCATTTCTGTTTTCGCCGAACGCCGGGCAGGAACTGCTCCCGCTCAACAAAATCGCTTCCGCCGGAGAAACCGCACGCGTCATGCTCGCCCTCAAGGCCATGCTCGCCGAAGCGGACGCCACCCCCGTACTCGTTTTCGACGAAGTGGACGCCAATGTCGGCGGCGAAATCGCCGTCCACGTCGCCCGTAAGCTCGCGGAAGTCGCACGTGCCCACCAGGTTTTCTGCATCACGCACTTAGCTCAGGTGGCCGCCCTCGGCAAACACCATTTCTGCGTGACCAAAACGCAGAGCGACGACGCCACGCAGATCGCCATCACGCAGCTCGACGGCGACACCCAAGCCCGCGAAGACGAACTCGCCCGCATGCTCGGCGACCGCCATTCGGCCGCCGCCCTCGCGCACGCACGGGAATTACTCGCGTAGCTCGGCAGCCCTACGCCTTATTCCTTCCCGTCCAAGGGTCTGAAATTACATTTCAGCGCCTTCAGGGTAGGGAGTTGCAGGCGAATTTGCTCGTGCAGACGATTGAAATCGCGCGGCTTGCCGTGCCACGCAATGTCAATCAGCGCAAAGGCCCGCGGGAAAAGCATGTATTCGACATGCTCCATCGTGGTCATGTATTCCGTCCACAGATTCGCTTGGATGCCGAGGATATTTTTCCGCGCTTTCTCGGAAAGATTCGGCGGGAAAGGATTGAAGGTATAAACCTTTTCCAGCGGGATAAATCCGCCGATAGCAAGCGGCTCGCTGCCGGGTTTTCCCTGATACATGTCAAAATAAAGCCATTCGCCGGGACAAAGTACGACCGGTCCCTGCTCCGCCGCACGATAGCCGAGCTCCGGAGCCCGCCAAACCATCGTCGCTACCTGCGCGTCGGACAAGCCGCCTTCGAAAATTTCATCCCACGCCACAATCTCGCGTTTTTGCTTTTTCAAAAACGCAATGATGTCGCGCATAAACGCCGTCTGAAGCGCCTCGCTATCCTTGAGATTTTCCCGCTTCATCCGCGCCCGGCAGTCCGGACAATCCAACCAGCACTGATGCCAGACTTCGTCACCGCCGACATGAATCGGCGAATGCGGAAATAAATCCGCCACTTCCGAAAGCACGTCGATGAAAAACTGCGTGGTCGCCGCTTTGCCGACACAGACCATATCCTTCCCGCGCAAACCGTCCACGGGCACATTGTTGCCTGAACAGGCAAGCTCCGGATACGCCATCATCGCGGCAAACGAATGCCCCGGCATTTCGATTTCGGGAACAATCGTCACGTGCCGCTCTTCGGCGAAGCGGACGAGCTCTCGGATTTCCTCCTGCGTGTAAAAACCGCCGTAAAGTTTGCGCGACTCCTCGCCGAGCGGAATTTCCGTCGCCCGCCAATTCCAAGCCTGATCGGTTTTATCGACGCGCCAGGCGCCGACCTGCGTCAACCGCGGATACTTCTTGATTTCGATACGCCAGCCGGGACCGTCCGTCAGGTGAAAATGCAGACGGTTCAATTTGTAAAACGCCATCGTGGCGATGAGTTTTTTGATTTCGCCCACCGAAAAGAAGTGCCGCGAAACATCCAGGTGAAGGCCGCGCCAACGCAAGGCCGGAGCATCTTCAATACGCAGCGCGGGAAGTGCCTCTCCGTAGTGGCGACGAAGCTGGTGCAAGCTCATAAACGCGTAAAACTTCCCCGCCTCCGTCGCGTGAGAAATGACAATATCCTCCGCCGTTATTTCAAGACGATAGCCCTCGTCTCCGCAGCACTTGTCTTCGACGAAACGTAGAGTCCGGGGCGTTCCGGCAGGCGTCGCCTTTCCCGAGGCCTCCGCGATGAACTCGACCTTTTGCGGTTCGGGCAAAATGTATTTACCCGGTTCATCGCCGAAAAGCATTGCGGGAACGGATAAAGCAAGGACAAGACAGAGCGCGGAAAAAGTTTTCATGGGTTTAGATACAAATAAACAACAAAACGCGCGGGAAAGCGAAAACGAAAAAGCCTTCCCGCGACGAAATACAATCGGGGCTTAGCATCCGGAACGGCGGCGCCGGCGCGCAACAAGCAGCGCAAGAGCAAAGGCTCCCGCAAGCAGTCCGAACGCCGAAGGCTCCGGAATCACATAAAACGCCTCGGGATTGAGGAGCGTAACGTTAAAAAGCTGATAGCGGAGATTGCCGTCCAACTCACACCACCAAATCCCTTTTTCACTGTCGTACCCGAATTCATTCGTAATACGCAATCCGATGCGCTCCGTTTCTTGGTCATTGTTTATCGTGTCGTCGGAATCCGTGTAAAACAGACTGACAATGGAATTATCCAGGTCCGAATAGCGGGCGCCCCAGCAGGTAACGGCATGTGCCGTCGTTCCAGCCTCGTAAAGCGGCTGAAGATTAAGCGACATCGGTGCATCATGTTCAAACGCCCATTTGAGAATATCGCCGAGCGACATGCTCACGTAAAGTCCGTCAATTTCGACACTCGAATCATACGACGAAGTATAGGGGATCGACGATCCCCAACGCGATAGCCCCGGCGAAACCGCATAGTCGCGTTGTTCCCCGTAATATTTTTCCGGATAGCAGGAAATCTGATTATTGGTATAAGCCCCCAAAATGACATCCGGCGAAGAGGGTGTGTTCCAATATTTATCCTGCATATCCGCATAAATGGCTTGAGTCCCCTGCGGCAAATCTGCGGGAACGGAATTCGGATTCTTCCACTGCTGATAGGCGAGCATATTGGCGGAAGTCGCAAAGGCGCACATCTCGCTGTCATAGAAATACGTCTCCCCTTCGCCATAGCCTTTTAAAATATTCTTCGAAACGTCGAATAGGGCCCAGTTCGTTCCGGTTTCGCTCAGGCCTGCGAGAAAGACGTCTTTCGCCCAAAGCGTACCCGCCGAGAAGCAGGCCATTGCGCAGAGAGCGGCTTTTGAGAGGATGCGGGAGGAGAGGATAAGGGTTGGGGTTAATCGCATGAAAATATACAATAGTAAAGCACTCGGATTGTGCCAGCATTTTTTAAGGCTACCTCTAGAAATTCCTTTTTTTAGATTTGGTTTCAAGCTCTGTTTGCGTGCCTGCGGCGTAATGGAATGAATTGCGTGTTTTCGCAAAAAGCGAATTTCTTGATATTTATCTACGAAAAGAGCACGTAGCTCGTTCCATTGCGCCGCCGGAATCTCAAGGACAAATCTGCGTCGCTTAGCGGCGCATAAGGCCTGAGGCCTGTCCGCGGGTTTCGGCTCTGCCTGCACCCGCGGTTATCCCATGTAGCGCACCTCCGGCGCACATAACTTAATCTTGAGGCAGATTTTGAATTTTTAGAGGTAGCCTTAATCCTTTGTTTACGATCCGCCGTACCAAGCTTCCTCACGTGATTTTTCCTCCGCGACGCTTTTTAGACATGAAATCAAAGATTCATACCTATGTCGTCTCGATTTCCATCGCGCTGAGTGTCGGGTCGCTCGCCGCCCACTTTACGAAAGAGGGCATGCAAACGCTCTACGCCACGATTCTCACACCGCCTTGGGCCCCGCCGTCCGCCCTTTTCCCTTTTGTTTGGACGATTCTCTACGCCCTGATGGGGGTCAGCGCGGCAATGGTTTGGCGGGAAAAACAGCCCGAAAAAGCCCTAACTCGCCGCCATGCCCTCATTGTCTATGCGCTGAGCCTCGCCGTGAATTTTTCCTGGAGCTTCGTCTTTTTCAGCTTCCGCAGTTTCGGCTTTGCCTTTGCCTGGCTCTGGGTCCTGATCTTCCTCGTCGCCGCCACGATTCAATACTACCGGAAACTCAACCCGCTCGCCGCCTACCTGCAAATCCCTTATCTGGTCTGGCTCTTCTTCGCCGCCTGCCTGAGCGGTGCCGTCTGGGAACTCAACCCGTAGCACAATACGGCAAACCCGTTTAACGAAAAGGCAAATTCGGCCACTCCGGAAAATTTTCTCGCGCCCCGAAAGCTTTCCCGCGAAAATGGCGGCATGAAAAAATTCTTCCTTATTCTCGCCCTTCTTTGCTCCCCCGTTTTCGCGCTTGCCGCCCCGGACGCCCCCGCGCCCCAAAAAGAAAAACAGACTCCCGAAAACTGGAAGAAACTTTTCGGACGCGATCTTTTCGACGCCGACGGCAAAAAAGTCGCCGTCTCCAAGGCCATCAAGAAAAAGTACGTCGCAATTTACAGCTCCGCATCCTGGTGCGGCCCCTGCCGTGCGTTCACGCCGAAACTCATCGAGTTTTATAAGAAAAACAAAGATAAAATCGATGTCATCCTCATCGGCTCGCACCACACGAAAGAAGACGTCTGCAAATACATGAAAAAATACGAAATGCCGTGGCCGGGAACCTACATCACGGAATCCACGAAGGACTTCTTCGCCCGCCACCGCATCGAAGGCATTCCGGACCTCCGCGTGTTTAAACAGAACGGCGAGCTCGTCATCAACGACGGCTACGACCTCAACGTCGTCCAAAAGCTGCTCGACGGCAAGCAATAATTGATTCGGGGAAATTCGCCTTCCCGCATGCCGTCGTCACCATGGACGAAAGTCTTTGTTTTTATCGGCGTCGCGCTCTCCCACGCGTCGCTCATCGGTGGCTTGGCCTGTTTGGGAGGCGCCTCCCCCACGCCTCCGGAAAACTTTATCCTGCTGGAGCTCGTTTCGGAACCTAAGCCCGAAGCGGAACCCGAGCCGGAACCGGAAACAGAAGCCTCTGCCGAAGCAGCGGCAGTCGAAGTTGCAGGAGACGAAGTACCGGCAGAAACAAGCCCGGCCGCCGAAGCCTCCGTACCCGAGCCCCCGCCGCCCGCAAGCCCCGAATCCATTCCCGAATACCAATTGGAAGAAACTCACGATTCGGCAAGCGGAAACGATGGCATCGTACACGGCGACGCTCCCGACGCCGGAGAAAAAATCGAAGCACTTTCCGAACCGGATACGCCCGCCGAAGCCGTTCCCGAGCCGACCGAAGCCGAAGCCGGAATCGAGACTCCCGAAAAGGACGCCGCCGCCAAGCAAATCGGCAAACAGGGCGATGCAACGGCAACACGGGAAGGCGAATTCGGTTCCGGAGGCTCCGGAGGCAACAGCGCCGACGCCACCGTACGCTACCGCCACCGCGTCGCCCCAAAGTATCCGCGTACCGACGCCCGGGCCGGCCGCACGGGCACCGTCGTCCTCCTTTTAGAAATCGATGAAAACGGAGAACTCCTAAGCGTGCGCGTCAAACGCTCCTCCGGCTCGCGCACCCTCGACGCCGCCGCCGTCCAAGCCGCCCGTGCCTCCAAATACTTCCCCGCTCAAAACGGAGAACGCCCCGTAGCCTCCCGCGCCGAAGCGAGCTACACTTTCGCCCGGTAGCAATCGCAAGAGCGGCCTGATTTGTCTCGTCTCGGGAAAATCGTTCCCGCTAAAATACCCCCCATGAAAACCGTTCTCCTCGCACTTACGCTTCTCGCTGTTCCCGCATGGGCATCAGCAGCCGAAGCCGCTCCGGTCCCCGTAAAGCAAACGCAGATTCGCGAAAACTGGAAAGAGCTTTTCGGCGATGCCCTCTTTGATCTCAACGGCCAAGCAGTCCCGGTCGAAAAAGCCGTAAGCAAAAAATACGTCGCAATTTACAGCTCCGCCTCCTGGTGCGGCCCCTGCTGCCTCTTCACCCCGAAGCTGATTCGCTTTTACGAGAAGAACAAAGACAAAATGGACATCATTCTCATCGGCCGCGACAAGACGCGTGAAAAAGTCCTCAACTACATGAAAGGCTACCAAATGCCCTGGCCGGCAATTTTCCGCTCCGAAAAGATCGACGATTTCAGAAAGCGCCACAAAATCAACTCCGTCCCGGATTTACGCGTTTTCGGGCAAAACGGAGAGTTGCTCATTAGCGACGCCTACGAACTCACGCCGCTCCAAAAACTCCTCGACGAAGAAAACTAAAAAACGTTCCCGCAAGCAGACTTGCGGGAACGTTTTTTTGTAAAGCGCCAAACTTACTTGCGGCGGCGACGGCTGCCGACCAAAGCCAGCGCACCCAAGCCCGCCAACAAACCGAAGGCCGACGGCTCCGGAATCGGTGTCGTATAGCTGAGCACAATATCACTGATCGTAATTGCCGTTCCGCCGCCGGCATGTCCCGTCGAAGGATTCGCAGTCCAAAGCGCAAAAATGTACGATGCCTCAACCTTATTCGTATCGAAAGTTTGACTTACCGTCGTTGCCGAAGTAAGCCCGGTGACCCCAATCAGCTCCATAGCAAGCTTCGTTCCCGCATCATAGCTCCAAAGCGAATAGCCCGCTTTCGCGTCATTCTTAAAACTCAGCGTGATGCTTTCCGCCTCTTCCGGCAGCTCGACAACAAGAGCAACGTATTCTCCGCTCAATGCCGGGCGACATTTGAATTTGAAGCTATTTTCTCCGGTAATTGTAATATCGTTATAATCTTTCTGCGCGTACCCCTGACCGGTTCCGCCGAACCATCCGACAAGATCCGTATTTCCGATCGAGGGATTTTCGATCGCCGCAGCCAGATTTTGAACGATCGTTGCACTCGCCCCGGTACCGATTCCGGAAGCGTTACTTCCGGGAATCCAAGTAAAGTCCGAGCTTTCCGGAAGCGTAAATGTCTCTGCATTTGCGAATGCGGTTCCCGCGACCAAAAGCGCGGCGGCAGTAATGTACTTTTTCATAGGGGGAGATAAACGAGATTAAAACTTGGGGATTTTTAGGGCTCGAATTTTAGTCCTCCGGACATGAATGTCAACTGCATTACTAGGGCTTACCGGCAGCTCCCCAACCGGGTCAACCGTCCTCAACGCACTCTCAGAATAAAAAACATTCCCGCAAGCGGGAACGTTTTTTTGTAAAGCGCCAAACTTATTTCGGCGGCACTATGCGCCTTTGCGGGATTCGAGTTCTTCCCAGCGTTCGAGGGCAATCAGAAGCGCTTCGTCGATTTCGGCGAGACGCGTGTTCGTCGCTTGCACGGCGGCGGGGTCGCGATAGAAATCCGGATCGTTGAGTTTTTCCGCGAGCGTTTTCTGCTCGTTTTCCAAGTCTTCGATTTGCTGCGGAAGCGCTTCGAGCTCGCGCGTTTCCTTGTAAGAAAGCTTCTTTTTAGACGGCGGATTTTTCGGCGGCACGGGCTCAGCGGAAGCCTCTGCCTTCGGCTTTTCCGTTTTCGGCGCGCTTTTCGCTGCTACGTCCGCGAGATG
>JAFYWY010000019.1 GCA_017546455.1 Opitutales bacterium | reverse complement strand
AGACTACGAGAACAAAGCCTTCGACGGCTATTGCTTAGTGAGTGATGCATTTCTAATTCGTAAAAATGAAGGAGAACGCGATGTTTACTATTCCGAATACTAAAGCCCTGGCATTAGGGGGTGCCGGTATTTTAATTGCCTCTCTTTTTGTCTTATTCCGAAATCAGACTTCAAGCGACGCAGAGCTCAGTCTCCCGGAAAACACGTCGCCCAATCGCTACCGAACCAAAAAACTATTAAACAAAGGGAAATTCTATTGGGAAGATGCCAAAGTACCCAACCCAAACGCGCTTAGCGAATCCGAGGAAAGGGAATTTATACGGGAAAAAATCATCCCCTTAAGCTTGCAGCTCCCTACGAAAACACCGGCCATTCAATTGAAGGGGCTTCAGCATGGAGCTTCCGGCGAGGAGGTCATTTATGCGCTGGTGGATCAGACTCCTTTTTGGTTCAGGCAAATGCCGGATGCCTACCTTGAAGACGAAAATTATTTTTACGTCTGGTGCAAAGGCTTTTTGGACCAAGGATACATTATCTACAAAAATACATTTAAGTACTCCAAGTGGTACATGGAAGATCATTCCGGCCCGAAACTTTTTGGGGGTGGGCGCGAAAATTGAGCACCAGAAGCCGAGAGCGGATATCACAAGCGCTAGGAGGTTACGATGTTTGGTATTACGAAAACTAGGACAGCAATATTTTTCGGTGTTGCGGCTCAATTGTCGAAAAATACGTATGAATGATTAAGGCTATTTTTATGAAAAGCCCTTGGGGAATGGGTGCCTTACGCGGTTGTTCGCCATCACCTTTCCTTTTCTTACTTTGCGCATGCAATCCTAAAACAGACGAAACATTCACCAACAAAGAGACACAATAAAATATCTTTTACGCCACGAGCGTACGACTATTTGAATAATTAAAACAATGAAGATCAAAATGCTTTTAAGCAGTATCGTCATCGTGACCACATGTTGCACATTACGCCACGAGAGTTCGTCACAGAAAAATACTACACAAGATGATGAACAAAAAATGTCTTTAGAAGAAGCATATGCCATGCCGCGGGAACAACTTACACGCGAAGAGGCTAATTTCTTGGATTATCGACTTGGAATTGACCCGGAAAATTTACCTGACGGATTTAGAATTAAATTGCCACCTATTCCCCCTGATACTCTTAAGAAGATACCGCTTCCGGAATCCGTGAAAAATGAAGCAATAAAAAGAATTCAACGCAAGCTTTCGTCGGGCAATATAATCAATGAAAGTTTTTGTGCGAATCCTCCGGAAATTTCGATTTGGGAAGCCGTATTTTGGGCTAATCAAAGTCATAGTCGAGCGACATTTTTTCGCGACGGAAAGTGGATAGAATATCGTTACAATGCTTTCGATGATGATGATCGTTACATTTTCTTATGGTCCGGACATTTTGAAGGCATTCCCCGAGAAGGGATTGTCATTGAAAGAAAAACATGCCGCTATGCTGATTGGTCATACGATGCAAAGTCCTTGAAATAAAGCTCCCGAGACAAAGAAATCCGTACAGCACGTATGTCTGTACGGATTTCTTTTTTGCGGTTAAAACCGCTTGTAGGCCTGACGAATCAATCTTTATTTCTCGATTTCGTGGAGAAAGAGTCCACTGCGGAGTTTCGGCTCAAACCAGGTCGATTTGGGCGGCATGATTTCTCCGGCGTCGGCGACCTTGAAGAGATCCGCCATCGTGACCGGGTAGAGGGCGAAGGCGACAGCGTTACCGTCTTCGCGGCAACGGCGTTCCAGCTCGGGAATGCCGCGGATGCCGCCGACAAAGTCGATGCGGGCGTCCGTGCGCGGGTCGGCGATGCCGAGAACCGGCGCGAGCAGATTTGCCTGCAGGATGGCGCAGTCGAGCGATTCGATCGGGTGTTCGGCGTCAAAGCTTCCCGCTTTGGCGATTAGCGAATACCAGTTTCCGCCGAGGTACATGCCGAATTCGTGCTTTTGCTTCGGGGCGTATCCGTTTTCGGAAACAGCTACGGGAGTGACATCGAATTTTTCCGAGATCTTCGCGAGAAAATCTGTTTCGCTCAAGCCGTTCAAATCCCGGACGACGCGATTGTAATCCATGATGAACAGATCTTCGTCGCAGAAAATGACGGCCATGAGGAAGTTGAATTCCTCTTCGCCGCTAAAGTCCGGATGCGCGGCGCGGCGGCGTGCGGAAACGGCGGCGGACGATGCCGTGCGGTGGTGGCCGTCGGCGATGTAGAGCGCGGGAACTTCCGTGAAGCCTTGGCGGATGGCGGCGATGGCGGCATCGTCATCGACTTTCCAGAGGATGTGCGAAACGCCGTCGTCGGTCTTGAAATCGTAGTCCGGCTTGTGGAACTTAATCCATTCGCGCATGACACAGGCGATGCCTTCGTGCTTGCGATAGGCGAGAAAGACCGGCTCCGTCTGCGTGGAGCAGGTGTCGAAGTGACAGATACGGTCGAGCTCCTTTTCCTTGCGCGTGAGCTCGTGCTTTTTGATCGTATTGTTGAGGTATTCGTCTACGCTGGCGCAGGCAACGATGCCGGTTTGGATGCGGCCCCACATCATCTGGCGGTAGATGTAGTAGCAGGGCTTTTCGTCGCGGACGAGCGTGCCGTCGGCGATGAAGGCCTGAAGATTTTCCGACGATTTCGCGTAGGTGATTTCGTCGTGAATCTGCGCTTCGGAGGTATCGATATCCGCGCGGCAGACGTGGAGAAACGACTGTGCGTTTCCGCGTGCCATGGCGGCAGCTTCCGCATGATCCATGACGTCATACGGAAGCGAGGAAACTTTCTCGACGAGGCTTTTCGGCGGGCGGAGGGCCGCGAAAGGACGGACGGTTGCCATGGTTTTGCTTTCCGTTACTGGGCGAGTGCCTGGGCGAGGTCGGCAATGATGTCGTCCGCGTTTTCGAGGCCGACGGAGATGCGTACGAGCCCCTGCGGAATGCCCGCGGCCGCGAGTTGCTCGTCGGTGAGCTGGCGGTGGGTGGAGCTTGCCGGGTGAAGGGCGCAGGTGCGGATGTCGGCGACGTGGACGCACTGGGTGGCGAGCTTGAGGGAGTCGAGGAACTTGGCGGCTCCTTCGCGTCCGCCTTTGACGACGACACTCATGACGCCCGCGCATCCGTTCGGCAGGTATTTTTGCGCGAGGGCGTGGTACTTGTCGTTCGGGAGGCCCGGGTAGGCGACGGACTCAATTTGCGGATGGGCTGCGAGGAATTCGGCCACTTTCTGTGCGTTGCGGCTGTACTGCGGCATGCGGACGGCGAGGGTTTCGAGCCCGATGTTCAGCAAAAACGCTGAGTTGGCGGCGGGCGTCATGCCGAGGTCGCGCATCAGCTGGACGCGGGCCTTGACGATGAATGCGGCTTTGCCGAAGGTGTCTGCGTAAACGATTCCGTGGTACGACTCATCCGGTTCGGTAAATTCCGGGAATTTGCCGTTGGCCCAGTTAAACTTGCCGGAATCGACGATGACGCCGCCGACGCAGAGTGCGTGGCCGTCCATGTATTTCGTGGTCGAATGCGTGACGATGTCGGCGCCGAAATCGATCGGGCGGCAGAGTACGGGCGTCGGGAAGGTGTTGTCGATGATGAGCGGGATGCCGTTGTCGTGGGCGACCTTGGCGAGCTTTTCGATATCGCAGACGGCGAGGGCCGGGTTCGCGAGGGTTTCGCCGAAGACGGCCTTGGTGTTCGGGCGGATGGCCTTTTGAATTTCTTCTGCGGGGGCGTCGGCATCCACGAAGGTACAGTCGATGCCGAAACGCTTGAGCGTGACGGCGAAGAGGTTGACGGTCCCGCCGTAGATGGCGGCAGCGGAGACAAAATGGTCTCCCGCCTTGAGGATGTTCATCAGAGCGATGAAGGAGGCGGCCTGACCGGACGAGGTGCACATGGCGGCGACACCGCCTTCGAGTGCGGCGATTTTCTGTTCGACGGCGTCGACGGTCGGGTTGGAGAGTCGGGAGTAGAAGTGTCCGGCTGCGGTAAGGTCGAAGAGGTCGCCGATGTGTTTCGTGGAGTCGTATTTAAACGTGGTGCTTTGATAAATCGGAAGTGCGCGCGGTTCGCCGTTTTTCGGAGCGTATCCGGCGTGAAGGCATAGAGTTTCTTTTTGCATAGGTGCGGCTATTTTCGCGGGAACACAGAGCGGTTTCAAGCTATTGTTTCCGCATGACTCGGGTTTGCGGGAAACAAAAAAGCGCGCCGGGGAATTTTGTCCGCCGTACGCGCTTTGTCTGCGAAGGTGAAAGCTTAGGCCTGTTCGGTTTTGAGGGCTCGCTTTTCGCCGGTGGCGTAGCGTTCGAGGTCGCTGACCATGTTGCTCCAGTCGAATTCGCGGGACATTTTTTCGATGTTCGAACGCAATTCGCCGAGAAGCGCATTGTCGTTGATTAGCGAGAGGGCGATATCCGTCAGGGTGTCGATTTCGGTTTGCGGGATCATGAGGCCGGCGCCTTTTTCGCGGAAGAATTTCGCGTTGGCTTCCTGGTGATTGTCTGCCGCAAACGGATAGGGAACGAGGATGGCGGGAACGCCGCAGGCGACGAATTCCGCGAGCGAGCCGGCTCCGGAGCGGGAGATCACGAGGTCGGCGGCGGACAGGGCGGAGGCCATGTCGTCACAGAAAGACGTGAATCGGACGAAAACGGGTTCGCCGTTGCGGGAACGGTATTCCGTCGTGCCGGCATCGGCGGCGTTTTTGTTGGGGCCGGTGACGCAGAAAACGGAGACGCCGTTGTCGATGAAGCGTTGGAGGTCGCGCGCAATCCAGTCGTTGAGCGGCTTGGCACCCTGGCTTCCGCCGAAGATGGCGAGAACCTTGCCTGTGCTCGGAACGCCGATTTGTTTGCGCGAGACGGCTTTGTCGTGCGGGAAGATTTCCCGGCGGACGGGGAAGCCGGTTGAGCGGACGGCGAGCGGCGTGATGCCCTTGAGGCGGACTCCCGGCGGGAGGTAAACGCGCGTGGCGATACGGCTCATCCAGCGAACGGCTTTGCCGGGAATGCGGTTGGCTTCGTGGAGGACGACGGGGATGAAGAGCAGGCGGCTGGCGATGGCGAGCCCGACGGTCAAAAATCCGCCGAAGCTGATAAACGCGACGGGGCGTTTTTTCAGGAAAAGCGAAAAGCCGAAGAGGAGCGAGCGGGTGAGGTTCAGCAGGAACGCGAGAAAGCCCTTGGGCGAGAGCGAGAACGCGCATCCCGGAGCCTGCCGGAATTCAAGATCGGTGTATTTCTCCGCAAGGCGGGAGTCGATCTTCTTCTTGCTGACAAGGAGGATGCAATGAAACCCCTTTTCCGTGAGACGTTCTGCAAGGGCAATGCCCGGCGAAAGGTGGCCGCCGGTGCCGCCGCAGGCGATGATGAAGCTTTTCTTTTTCATTTAAAATTCGGAGGGTCGCGGGAGTACGGATGCAGGCCAATTGCGGATCGCGTTGCAAATCAGCCCGATGAAGACGAACATGACGACGATGTTGCTGCCGCCGTAACTGATAAAGGGGAGCGACATGCCTTTGGTCGGAAGCAAGCCGAGGTTGACGAGCATGTTGATGAGGGCCTGCAGGAAGATAAAAAGCATCGAGCCCAGGCAAATGTTGAAGTAGAAGACGTCGGCAATTTTCCGTAGCTGCGAGAGGATGAGTCCGAAGAGGACGAGGAAAAGCATGATGATGAAGGCCGTCCCGCAGAAGCCGAGTTCTTCGGCGACGACGGCGAAGACGCAGTCCGTGTGGGCTTCGGGGAGGAAGCCGCGGTAAATCATGCCGTTGCCGAGACCTTCGCCGTGGGTTCTTCCGCTGGCGATGCCGGTAAGGGCTTGCCAGAGCTGGTAGCCCTTGTCGTCCTTAAAGCGTTCCGGGTCAAGGAAGGAGAGAATGCGGTTGAGGCGGTTTTCCCATTGCCAGACCGCAATCGAGAAGACCGTTACCCCGCACAAAACCGTCGGCGCGATGTACAGGAAGCGTCCGCCCGCAAGGAAGAGCATGCCGAGGCCGACCGTCGCACAGAGGGCCATGGTACCGAGGTCCGGTTCGACAACGATGCCTACGCAGATTACGCCGAAAATCCCGCAGGGGAGGATGAAGCCGCGGAAGAGATCTGCGACGGCTTCTCGGGTCGGGCGAAAGAGGTATTTCCGGCTGCGCTTAAACCACTTGAAGCGTGTCGGAAGAAAATAGCGTCGGGATATGGCGAGGTAGTGGGCGAGGACGAAAACCAGGATGAATTTTGCGGGGTCGCTGACCTGAAGGTTGAGGATTCCGAGGTCAACCCAGCGGCGTGAGCCGTTGACGACTTTCCCGAAGCCGGGAATGTAGATCGAAAAGAGAAGGAGGACGGCCGCGAGCAGTGCCCACCAGGCGTACTTGCGGAAATACTCGAGATTGATGCGGGAGGCGACGACGTAGGCAATCAGGGCCGGGACGAGGTAAATCGCTTGCATGTAGGCCGTGTAGAGCGGCTCCCGGCTATTGTGGTATTGGCCCGCGCTTGTTTGGATGATCAGCCCGAGAATCGAAAGTAGCAGGGCGATAAAAAAGATTAACCCCGCTTCAAACGTGAGGCGGGGAAATCTTGAATCGTGTGTTTCGCCGAGCGGCTCGGGCATGTGTCCGAATTATTCAATCGGTTCGGCGGAGATTCCGAGTTCGGGCTCTTCCGCTTCCTCGGTGGCGGCGACTTCCGGTTCCGCGCTAACGGCCGGTTGTTCTTCCGTCTTCGGAGCGACCGGTGCCGGAGCCGGCGTGGGGGCCGCTTCCTGCTTAGCCGGGGCGGCCTTGCCGGGGATGACCAGCTTTTGGCCGATGCGGATGTTGTCGCTCGTCAGGTTGTTCGCCTGCTTGAGTGCCTTAACGGTAACGCCGTGGCGGCGGGCGATGAGGCTGAGCGCGTCGCCCTTCTTCACCGTGTAGGTCGTTCCGCTTGCGTTTTCGGCGTTAGCCGGCTTGGCGGATTCCGTAGCCTGTCCGGCGGGAACCTTCAGCTTCATGCCGACGCGGAGGACTGCATTCTTCTTGATGCCGTTCGCTTCGCAAATCGCGTTCACCGTCGTCTTGTGCTTCTTGGCGATGAGCCAGAGGCTGTCGTTTTGCTTAACAACGTAAATTGCGCCTTCAGAGGCTGCCTTGGGTTCCGGCTTTTCTTCTACAGCTTCCGGCGGCGTCGGGGGGAGCGGTTCCGCAGGCACTTCTTCGGTGACGGTTTGGCCGACGCCGGGTGCGCTGTTGTCTGCTTCCTGAGACTGACCGACGGTCGGTGCGCCGTTTGCGGGAGCCGAATCATACTGGCCGCGAAGCGCGCGGGGCGTACAACCGTTCACGAGAACGACAAATGCCAAGACGTGCAGAAAAACGACGCTGGATACGATGGTTAAGGCTTTCATTTAACTTTGCTTTTCTTTCTGATTTTGAGGGGGAAATTGAAATTAGTTTGCGAAAATTCTGTTCTACTTTTTGCGTTTGTCGAAACTTTTTTCTCGAAATCATTCTTTTTGTTTCAGGGCTTCGACAAGCGCCTCAAATGTTCTCCCGCGGTCGGCATAGCTCTTAAACATGTCGAAGCTGGCAAAGCCCGGGCTGAAGAGGACGACGGCGTGCGGGTCTTTCGCCGCCAAAGCCGCTTCGAATGAGGCATGGACGGCTTCCGCGAGCGTTCCGAAAACCTGCGCGGGAGCGCCGAGGGCAGCTAAGTGTGCAGACAGTTTCGGGGCAGTTTCACCGATCAGAGCCGCGTGGCGGATTTCGGGCGCAATCCGACGGCAAAACGCCCCCAGGTCGCCGCCTTTCCCGAGGCCGCCGCCGATCCAGTAAACGGGAAGCTGCGGGAAGGTCGCCAGCGCCGCATAAACGGCGTGAAAATTGGTTCCCTTCGAGTCGTTCCAAAAATCGATGTTCATTCCCGCCGTTTCGATGACGCCGCAGCGTGCGAGGCGGTGGGCCTTCGGGGCAAATTGCTTTGCCGCCGCTTCCAAGTCTTCGATCGGATAACCGCGTGCGAGCCAATAGCGCCGGGCAAGCGCGTAATTCTCCGACTGCGGAAAGCTGTTAAAAATACTGCCTTCGGGGATTTTGTTCCGGACTTCTTCGCGCGTCGCGATCTGCGTGTAGTCGGGGAAGCGGATTTGGAAGCGGCGGGCAGCTTCGGCGACGGATTCGCCGATCACGCAAACGCCGTCCGCTTGCGTCGCAAGCTGGCGTTCGACGAGGCGGAATTTCGCGCGGAAATAGTTTTCCGCCGAGCCGTGGCGGTCGAGGTGGTCTTCGTCAAAGTTCGTCCACAGCACGCTTGCCGGAGCCAGATATTGCATGCATTCCGCCTGAAACGAACTGATTTCGCAGACCGGAAAATCCGTTTGGGGTGCGGCGTTCAAAAGCAGCGTTGTCACGGGGATGCCGTTGTTGCCGACGGCGGCTGCGTTGCGCCCGGACAGGCGGTGGGCAAAGGCGAGAAATTCCGTCAGTGTGGTCTTCCCGTTTGTGCCGGTGACGGCAATGGCGTTTGCGAAAGCGTCCGGGCGAATGCCGGCGGCGAAATCCGCTTCCGTTAGGCAGGGCTGCCCCGCTTCCCGTGCGGTTGCCAGCCAAGGATGTTCCGGCGGAAAGCCCGGGCTGTAAACAACGGCGTCGTGTCGTGCGGCGTCCGACGGCGTGAAATCGGCCTGCGTGCCGTTTGTACCGGAGCGGTCGTAAAGTACGGCGGGAATTTCCTGTTCCGCGGCCCACTGCATCACAGCTTTTCCGCTGACTCCCGCGCCGAGAACGGCGAGCGAGGACAAGGCGGTTTTCTGGTCTTTAAAAAGCATAGGCGAACTCTAAAGCGCTCCTTGGGGAAAGTGAATGGTAATCGGTAGCTGGTGGCGGTGAATAGTGACTGGGCGCTATTTACTGCCCGGCTATTCACTGTCCTGGTTTCGCCGGTTGCTCGGGGCTTCGCCGGGGTTTTCCCGTTTCGGGTTGAGCTTGCTGAAGGGCTTCGGCGTCCACTTGATATCGTCGAAGCTTCCCGAGAGTCCGATCGGAATGAGCGTGGTCGTTTCCGAAGCCCAATCGATGACTTTTCCGAGGATGGGGATTTGCGTGAAGCGTTTGTTTTTGAAAACGGCGTCGCCTTGCAGGGCCTGCGTGGTGATGTCGGCATTGAGGCGGATGGTAAGTTCGCCGCTTTCGCCTTTGACTTCGAGTTTGGGCAGGTAAATTTTCCCGTCTTCGATCGTGAAATCCGTGTCTGCGTTTGTGAAGGCGAAAGAAGTGAGCGGGATCTTCAGCGTTTCCAGGAAGCGCGAGAAGCCGCCGAGGAGGTGCAGGTTGAAAAGTGCCGGGTCGTAGAGCGAAAAGCTCCCCGTTGCATTCAGGCTGTTGAGGTCGGGCAGAGTAAGTGTTCCCTTGAAGCGGGCGGCAACTCTCGAGGGATCCGGTGCCTGTTCGGCGGAGCTCTCCTCTTTCGGGGTGTCGGGTGAGTCTTCTCCGAGAGCCTTGAAGCGTTCGGCGCTTGCGGTGAGCGTCGAAAGCGGGATGTCGTCGAGTGCGAGATCCAGCGCCACCCGTGTGCCGTCAGCGCCGCCTTCGGGCGGGAAGCAGACGAGGATGGAGCCGCCGACGCTGCCGCCGTCGCAATGGGCGGAGAAAGGCGCGATACGCACATTGCCGCTGTCGTAATTGATTTTTCCGGAGAAATCCGCCGCATGGATTCCGAGGAAGCTGAAGGGGCCCGGAGCCGAGGCGACGTCGACTTCGACAAGTACGCGTTCGTCCGGGTAAAAGCGTTCGTCGCCGCTGATGAAACCGCGGGCAAGGGCCGTTCCCGAGGCCTCGCGTTCCAAGACGCCGTCAAAGATTTCGGGCAGACCTTCGCCGACGATTTTGAAAACGGCATCCGGCGGCATGGAGCCGGAAAATTCAAAACGGAAGTCCCGGAAATGATATTCGGGTTCGAGGGCGTAATGCCATTGGAGGCTTCCCGCGGCGCGGTTGTCGCCGTGGCGGACATGTATGTCGAAGGCGGAAATGACGGTCGGCTCTTCGGCAATCCGAAGGCTGACTTTGTCGACGTGTACGCCGCCGCTGACAGCGTTTTCACCCGCAATGGCACCGTAGATGTATTCCCAGCGGGAATCGTCGGCGATGGTGCCGTGCACATCGATGTCCACGCGCGGCGACGGCCCGCTTGCGGGGACGGAAAGATTGTTCCAGATGCGCCACCAGAACCAGCCGAAGTAGTCGTTGAGTACTTCCGGGGTCGCGGCCGAGCCGAATACTTGGACGCGGTAGCTGCCGCCGGGGCTGAAATCGGAGTAGATGCGGGCTTGGGCGCAGTAGCGTTCGCCGGAGGCGCGGGCGAGGCGGATGTTGAGGGCTTCCGTGGTGACGGTGCCGTGGCTGCAAAGCGCATCGATTTTCACGCCGTCCCAAGCGGCATCTTCCGCATCCAGCGCATAGTCGGCGCGTACGAAGCTGAAATCGGTAGCAAGGCTGACATCGCTGCGGATTTCGGGCTTGCCGTTGAAGGCGAGTTTGCGGCGGATTGCTTCGGGGACAGCTCCGCCGATTTGCGGAACTTTGAGCAGTTGCGGGAAATCGATTTCCGTGTCGAGCACGAGGCGTGTGCCCGTCGCGGCATCGTAATCGACTTGGGCCGCGACGAGCGAACCGAAGACGGCGGCATTCAGCGTTACGCTTCCGCGAGCGGCGGCGAGATCGAGGGCGTTGATTTCCGCAACCGGCATGACAATCGGAAAGCTGCCCTGCAGGAAATTGTCGGCGCGGACTTTGAGGGCGGCGACTGCGAGGCTTTGCGCTTGCAGCTCAAAATTTTCCGAGAGCGAAAATCGGGCGGCAACATCGAGTCTTTCCGCCGTGAAATGCCAGGCGTCGAAAAGAGACGGGCTTTCAACGTTGTAGCTGAGCGTTCTTGCCGAGGCGCGCAAGGGGGTCGCGAGAGCGATTTTGCGGCTGAGCGGGTCGAAGACTAGGGTGCCGTGCGCGTGCACTTCGCTCAGTGCGATATCTGGAGTGTTTATTTTCAGATCGCCGCACAGGAAGTCGATTTGTGCCGTGAGGCGATCGTCTTCGTCCGCCTCAATCAGTGTTTGCAGGGAGCAGTTTTTAAGGGTCGCGAATGCGGCGAGCTTGTGTTTGAGCCCGGAGAGCGTACCCGCAAATTTGAAGAGCGGGGTGAGAGCGCTGTCCTGCTTTGCCGGTGCGGGTGAGGGTTGCGGTGGCGCTTCGACGGTCGGAGGAGCGGCTTCGTCCGTGTCAGCCTGCGGGGCATCCAAAAGGGAAAGATCGAGACTTCCGGCGGCGTATAAAGGGATGTCGCCGACGCGTGCGACGGCGTCTCTCAGGTAGATTTCCCCGAAGGAGTAAGCGGCATTGATGCGGCCGTCGGCGAGTACGATTTCCGGTTTTCCCGTTTGCGAGAGGCTTGCGGGGCAACGCAGATTGATGCCGTCGAAAAAGAAAGTCTGTACGTTCTTGTTGGGGTTGACGATGTTCTTCCAGTTGAAGTACGCACCGGCTGTGTGCAGGGTGAGCGTGGGTTCGCTGCTGCTGGCGTGGGCGAGCGAGATTTCCCGGAGCTCGAGGAAGGCGAGGTGTTTTAGGCTGCCGCCGCCGATTTCGAGACGCGTGCCCTCCGGCGCCAATTTTTCCGCCGCCCACTTACAGACGAAATCCGGCAACTCGATGCTCCTTTGCGCGAAATAGAGCAGGGTGGCCTGTACGCCGAAGAGAGCCACCAAAATCACGCGGAAAGCCTTAAACAGCTTGGCGCAGAAAGAAGACTTTTTTCGGTGGCTCATCGTGAGGCCTATCATGGTTTTTTATTTCGACATTTTCGACGTTTATTTTTGCGGAAACTTGCGGAAAAAAATCATTTAAAAAACAGCGGAAATAGGAAATACTCGCAGAAAATAAGCAATGGTGAACAAATCAGAGATTAAGGTTACTTTCGGAAATCGCGGTTATATTGCTCCGGTCATTGTCGGCACGGAAGGCGAACACGCGGTCGACATCCGGAAACTGCGTGCGGAAACCGGCTTCATCACTTACGACGAAGGCTACGGAAATACCGGCTCCTGCGAGAGCGCAATTACGTTTATCGACGGAGAAAAAGGCATTTTGCGCTACCGCGGCTATCCGATTGAGGAATTGGCCGAGCGCTCCAATTTTATCGAAAGCGCCTATCTCGTCATCTACGGTGAATTGCCTACCGCGCGCCAGCTCGAAGATTTTCGTAACAGCATTCTGATGAACGCCGGGATTCACGAAGCCCTGCGTACCATGGTCGCCGGCTTCCCGATGACCGCGCACCCCATGGCCGGCCTCTCCGCGATGCTCAATGCCCTCGGGTGCTACTACCCCGAGCTGTCTTCCAACAACCGCAAGCAGGACTTGGAAAACTTCGACCGCACGACCACCGTGCTCATTTCCAAGGTGCGCGCTCTCGCCGCGATGGGGTACCGCTACCGTAACGGTCTTCCCGTGACCTATCCCAAACGCGGATACAGTTACTGCGAAAACTTCCTGCACATGATGTTCTCCTACCCGGGAGAAGATTCTCCGATTCACCCGGACGTCGCAAAAGCCCTCGACACCCTCTTGCTTTTGCACATCGACCACGAACAGAATTGCTCCACGTCGACGGTGCGTATGGTCGGATCCGGCGGGGCAAACCTCTTTGCCTCGGTCTCCGCCGGCGTCTGCGCGCTCTGGGGGCCCATGCACGGCGGCGCTAATCAGGCCGTCATCGAAATGCTTTCCGAAATCAACGCCGGCGGGGACGACGGCTCTAAGTTCGTCCAACGCGCCAAATCGGGAGAAGTCCGACTCATGGGCTTCGGCCACCGCGTCTATAAAAATTACGACCCGCGTGCCAAGATCCTCCACAAGCAGTGCATGAAGATTTTTGACGCTCTCGGAACGGACGACCCGCTCCTGAAAATCGCCCACCGTCTCGAAGACATCGCGCTCAACGACGAATACTTCAAGTCGCGTAATCTTTACCCGAACGTGGACTTCTATAGCGGCATCATCCTGCGCGCGCTCGGTATCCCCGTGAACATGTTCCCCGTCATCTTCGCGATGGGACGTATGCCCGGATGGATCGCCCAGTGGAAGGAAATGGCAGAGCGCCCGGGAGGAAAAATCTACCGCCCGCGCCAGGTCTATATCGGCGAAAACGAGCGCCACTTTATCCCGCTCATGGAGCGCGTGTAGCTCCCTGAATCGGGCGAATTGCGGCTTGTGTCAAGCTCCGGGAATCTTCTATGGGAGGTGCAGCCCAAAGAGCGCAATTCGTTCCACTACGCCGCCGGCACGTAAACGAAGCTTTCTCCGTTGCTTTGCGGCGTTTGTTTTTTCATGGATTATCCGCGGGTTCCGATGACATCTGCACCCGCGGTTATCCAATGTAGTGCACCTCCGGCGCACGGCTTCGCTCAGAGAATAACCAATTATCGAATTTTTTAAGCGGTAATCATTCGGGATTCGCAATTGCGCAGTAGCCCCTTCGAGGCTTGCCGCCTTGCTTAGGCAAGTTTTTTGCCGGTACAGGTGAGCTCGTCGTGGAAACGTATAATTGCGTTTTTCGAAAAGTCGTTGCCGTAAGTTTTAACGAGCCTGCAGACGGAAAAATCGCGGGAACGCGCTTCGTAGCGTTCGACCCAGCGCTGATTTTCTTTGTAGGCGGCTTCCGTTTGCGGCCAAGTGTAGCGGCAGACGGGAATGCGCATGCGATACGGCTTGGGCGTCAGGCGTGCGCGGAAACAGCGTTGGCGCTTGCAAAGCGAGGCGTATAGCGGGTCGGCGCGAAGTTCGCGGGAGAACGCAAGGAACGCATCGCTCGCAGGATCCAAATTCGATGTGTTCAGGACGACACGAAAACCTGCCCGCGTTTCGTAAACACGCGCGTCGAGGGTTTGCGCCCTGAGAACGGAGTCGATATGCTGCAACGTTGTTTCCTTGGGTGTTTGTGCGACGGGGATTTTCTTCCCGAAAATGCGTTTGAAGAAATTGGCAACGAGCGAGAAAAACGATTGTTCGAATTCATCGATGTCCAGAATTGCGACATCGCAGGTATTCAGAACGCGTGCGCCGTAACGGTTGCGGGTGACGATGCTTTGCTCGGAAATTTTTTCGACCAGCTCTTCAATGATGTCGGCTTCGTAATGGCCGTTGTGCGCCGGGAAACCCTGCATTTTTCGAATAATGCAATCGGCTCGCTTCTGCGCATCACGTAGGGCGTCTTCATCGTTGAGATTGGAAACGCCCCAGCAGAAAAATTCTTTGTGAGGAGGGTTCGGATGGGTAAATTTCCCGAGTTGCCAGTATTTCCCGATTCGCATACCCATATTCTGCGAATACGCGGGAAGAGATTCAAATTTTTTCTAAAAAATAAAAAAGCGCTTGCTTTTGTCGGCAAAAAAGTCCTTAATAAAGACTCTTTCATTTTATTGCAGGGTGGAGCAGCTCGGTAGCTCGTCAGGCTCATAACCTGAAGGTCTTAGGTTCAAATCCTAACCCTGCACCCAATTTCAAAAGCCCGCAAATCCGCATAAACAAAAGGATTGCGGGCTTTTTCGTGTCTTT
>JAFYWY010000003.1 GCA_017546455.1 Opitutales bacterium | reverse complement strand
CGGACACCTTTTTGACGCTTGCCGCCGTGGCGCCTCTGCTCGACGTCGGCACGCCGCTGACCATTCGCGGAATTGCCCACACGCGCAAGCAGGAAACGGATCGTATCGCCGCCATGGCTAACGAGCTTTCAAAGATTCTCGGCGAAGAAAATGTTTCCCAGACGGAAGACTCGCTGACGCTTACGCCGATTAGCCGCGCTGCTTTACGTGCCCGTGCCGATGCGGCACCCGAAGGAAAAATCCGCATCGCGACCTACAAGGACCACCGCGTCGCCATGAGCTTCGGCATTCTCGGAACCTTTGATTTGCGCGGCGACGGAACGCCGTGGATCGAAATCGAAAATCCGGAATGCTGCGGAAAAACCTTCCCGGACTTCTTTGAGGTCTTGGAGCGAATTCGCGCCTAAGATGCGGAAAGTGCTGAATTTTATCATCGGGATTCCCGCATATTTTCGTCGGGGATTTCGTTTTTCTTACGAACCCGCAAAACAAAAAAGCCCCGCGGGCACAGTCATTCTGATTCACGGTTTGCTGATGCGGGAAGCCTCCATGCGCTGGTTCTCGAAACAGCTTTCGGAAGACGGTTTCCGTTGCTTCCGTTACGATTATCCGACAAGCCGATTGGGAATTTTTCGTCACGGCGCAATTCTCCGCGAGCGTTTGACGGCCCTTTTTAAGAGCCTGCCGCCCGACGAAAAAATCTTTTTCGTGACGCATAGCATGGGCGGGATTTTATTGCGCATTGCACTCGAAACGCTTCCCGCAGCGGAACTGAATCGCGTTGCCGCCATCGCCATGCTTGCTCCGCCGAATCAGGGCTCGTATTGGCCGGAGCGTATCCGGAAGTTTTTCCCGCCGGCAAAATATTTTAATCGATGCTTGCCGGATCTGCGCCACACGGAAGATTCGCCTTTGAGAAAAATTCGGCAGCCGCAGAACGGAGCCTTCCCGCCGCTGTGCATCGTGCGCGGGGAACACGACGCCAAAGTGGCTCCGGAATTCCTGCCGCTTCCGGGTGTCTCCGCCGAAATGCGTGCCGCTCCCTGCGGACATGCCGCCTTGCGCCATTCCCGCGAAGCGCTTGAAGCCGTGCGGCAATTTTTGGCGGAAAAAGCGTAGAATTTGCCGCCCTAAAATGTGCATAATTGCCGATTGACTTTATGGGAGCGACTTTTAAAGTTTCCGCCATGCTATCTGACACTTCCGTGCCGCCGCCTTTTGTGCCGGCTCCTAAAAAACGGGATTATTTAATTCCGGCGATTCTGACAACGTTGCTTTGCTGCCTGCCTTTCGGCGTTGTGGCAATCGTTTGCTCCGTTCGCGCTAATTCTGCCTATGACTTCGGAAAATTCGAGGAAGCGGAAGCGCATGCCCGCGCGGCTCTGCGCTGGGTAATTGCCGGTGTCGTCGGCGGATTTTTGGGCATTGCCGCCTATCTTTTTTTGGTTGTCAGCATGGCTTGGGTACCGACAATTTTGGAGTGCGACGGCGCTTGTGAAGAGGAGATTCAGATCGAGTGCGAAAGCTGGGAGCTCCCGTCCGAAACGGTCATGTAGTTACTTGATTTTTTCTTAAAGCAAAACGAATTCTATAAACACTATGGGCAAAAAACGTGATTATTTGGTTTGGTCGATTTTATCGACGCTCTTCTGCTGTCTGCCGCTCGGAATCGTGGCCATTGTCTATTCCGTGAAGGCCAATTCCGCCTACGATGCGGGCAATACCGAGGAGTACGTTAAGTCGGCCGACAAGGCTAAATTCTGGCTGATTCTCAGCGCGGTCCTCGGATTTATCATTTCCGCTCTCGCTGCGCTTTTGCAGGGTGCGGCGATCTTTGCTCTCAGCCTCGAAGAAGGCGGTCCGGTCGTTTATTAAAATCGTGGCTGCGCGCTTCGATTTTTTACGCCGGGGGCTTCTTGTTCTGCTTCCTTTGGTTGTTCTCGCTTTGGCGGGAACAGCCCTTTTTTTGTGGGGAGATTTTTTTGCGGAAACGGTGCGTCGCTTTTCCCCGGGTTGCGTTTTTCGTAAGTGGTTTCACCTCTATTGCCCGGGCTGCGGCGGAACGCGGGCATTCGTCGCTTTGGCGAAAGGCGAATGGCTTGCCGCCTTAAAATATAATGCCTGGTGGTTGCCGACAGCCGTCGTGCTCGTGGCGGAATACGTCGATTGGGCCTTGGGAAAACTCTTTCCGCAACGCGACTTCCCTCTGTGGCGCAAGCTACGCCTCAAGCTGTTGATTGCTTACGCTGCCTTTACCGTGCTCTTTGTAATCGCGCGCAATATTTGGCGTTTTTAGTCTTTCGCTTTTCCGCGTTGCACGGAAAGGGCGCTCACTTTACTTTCTTCCCCCATGTACATTTCTCCCGAAACCCGCGCCATTATCGACGAAATCGTTCGCCGCAGCGGTCACCTTTACAAATTTATCGACGTTCCCGCCAAGCAGGAGCGTATCGCCCTCCTCGAAGCCAAAATGTCCGAACCCGGCTTCTGGAACGACCAGCAGGCCGCGCAGGCCGTCATTTCCGAAAATACCTCGTTGAAGGCGACCGTGACGCCGCTCGTGGCATTCCTGCGTCGCGTGGACGATTTACAGACCCTGGCCGAGCTCCTCGGAGAAACGGACGAAAGCGATGCCGGCGCTGCGGATGAACTCGCGGCCCTGGATGCCGAGGCGGGAGACATGCTCGAAGCCATCGACTCGCTCGAAATTTCTTCCTTTCTCTCCGGTCCGCACGATAAGTCTTCCGCTATCGTTATGATTAAGGCGGGCGCCGGCGGAACGGAAGCCTGCGATTGGGCGGGCATGCTTATGCGTATGTACATGCGCTGGGGCGAGCGCCGCGGATTCAAGGTCAGCATCGAAGACTTGCAGGACGGCGAAGGCGCGGGCATTTCCACGGCGGTCTTGCGCTTCGACGGCGAAAACGCCTACGGCTACGTCAAGGCCGAACGCGGCGTCCACCGCCTTGTGCGCATTTCTCCTTTCGACGCCAATAAGCGCCGCCACACCTCGTTTGCGAGCGTCGATATTGTCGCCGACATCAAGGACGACATTAATGTCGAGATCAAGGACGAAGACCTGCGCATCGACGTTTATCGCGCTTCCGGAGCCGGAGGACAGCACGTTAACCGTACGGAAACGGCCGTGCGCCTCACGCACTTGCCGACGGGCATTGTCGTGGCCTGCCAGCGCGAACGCTCGCAACACCAGAATAAGGAACTCGCAATGCGCATCCTGAAAGCTCGCATCTACGAAAAGATGGAGGACGATAAGCGCGCCGAGATGGAAAAATTTTACGGAGAAAAGGGCGAAATCGGCTGGGGCAATCAGATTCGTTCCTACGTTTTTCAGCCGTACCAAATGGTCAAGGATCTGCGTACCGGCTACGAAACGGGCAATATTCAGGCGGTGATGGACGGCGAACTGGACGGCTTTATCAACGCTTGGCTCCGCGCCGGCGGGCCGCGTTCCCGCAACAAGGATATCAAAATCGAAGACTAGTCCGATTCGGTTTTGACAAAAAAGAAGCGTGCGTGAATTTGATTTCACGCACGCCTTTTTTCTCTCTATCCAAGCTAACCTGACTCTATTGACTTAACCTCAAAAACACTAATAAAGCGTCAGGCGTTTCGTTTTTTGTTTATTCGCCGTCGGATTTTTTTTCGAGGCTGCAGTTTCCGGCGGAGCGACGTGTTTTAATCAGGAAGAGAGCGAGCAGAATGAAGGCTCCGATAATCCCGATGGCGTGGCCGAGCGGCGCATTGCCGATGGCGAGTCCGCCGGCTTTGTAGGGAGCGAGCAGGAAGTAAGCGATACAGACGGCGCTCAGGAACGCGGCGGGCAAGCTCATTATCCAGTGGGCCTTGTTGCGGGACACCAAAAAGGCGGCACCGGTCCAAAGTGTAATGGTTGCAAGCATTTGGTTGCCGATTCCCAGGTATTGCCAAATCACGGAGAAATCGACTTTGCAGGCGAGATACGCGAGGGCGAAAATCGGGAGCGAAAGGAGCAGGCGGTTTTTCAGCGAGTGCTGCGGGAATGCGAATGTGTCGGCAAGAATGAGACGGATTCCGCGGAAGGCAGTGTCGCCGGAGGTAATCGGGCAAACGATGACACCGAGTACGGCGAGAATGGCGCCTGCGATGCCGAGCCAGTCACGGCAGATGGTTTCGACAATGATTGCCGGCGTTTTCCCTGCCTGGGCTGCGGCATTCAGGCCTTCGGGGCCGCCAAAATAGGCGATCGCGGCCGTCGCCCAAATGAGCGCAATAACACCTTCCGCAATCATGGCTCCGTAGAAAATCGGTCGCGCGAGTTTTTCATTGCCGAGGCAGCGCGCCATCATCGGCGATTGCGTGGCATGGAATCCGGAAATTGCGCCGCAGGAAATCACGATAAAGAGCATCGGGAAAATCATATTTTGCTCCGGCGCGGCATGGAAATTACGTAGCATGTCCAAGCTCAATTCCGGCAGCACCAGCGTTCCCGCAAAAGCCTTGTAAACCATGTTGCCGCCGATGCCGAGCACCATGAACAGCAATGCAATGCAGAACAGCGGATAGATTTTCCCGATCAGTTTGTCGATCGGTAGCACCGTCGAAAGCAGATAATAAACGAAAATCAGAATGGCCCAAAAATCAAAGGAGGGAATCCATGCGAGAGCGGCTTCGCCGAAGCATTCTTTCGCGGCGTTGCCGACCATGAATTGCAGGAGACCCGCCGGTCCGTTCGTGAAAACAATCCCGACAACCAGCAGTAGGAAAGCGGAGAAAAAAATCATGAAGCGCTGCATGCCGTTGCCGAGGTATTTGCCGACCAATTGCGGAAGGCTCATGCCGTCGTTGCGCAGCGATGCGAATCCGGAAAAGAAATCGTGCGAAGCGCCCATGAAGATGCAACCGAGAACAATCCAAAGATAGGCGACCGGTCCGTACAGCGCGCCGAGTACGGCCCCGAAAATCGGCCCCAAGCCGGCGATGTTCAGCAACTGAATCAGAAACACCTTCCAGGCGGGAAGTTCCTGATAGTCCACGCCGTCTGCAAGGCGTTTGGCCGGAGTCTCCATGGCCGGATTCACGCCGAAAAACTTGGCGATGAAGCGTCCGTAAAAAACGTAGCCGAGAAGCAGAGCGGCTAAGGCGGAAAAGAATGTAATCATACGCAGAGAAAGAAGCCGGGGAGTCTATAGGCGAACTCGGGAAATAAAAAGCAAAATTCCTACAGGAAAGTTCAGAAGTTTAATGGTTTAAGGCAAGCCCTGGAAATTCAAAATCTGTCTCAAGATTAAGTTATGTGCGCCGGAGGTGCACTACATGGGATAACCGCGGGTGCAGGCAGAGCCGAAACCCGCGGACAGGCCTCTGGCCTTATGCGCCGCTAAGCGATGTAGATTTGTCCCCGGGATTCCTGCGGCGCAATGGAACGAGCTACGCGCTCTTTTCGTAGATAAATTTCCG
>JAFYWY010000018.1 GCA_017546455.1 Opitutales bacterium | reverse complement strand
GGTTATTGGGGGCAAAAAGCGCGGCAACGTTTTCGTCCTCCGTCAGCGCGGTATTGTCTTCGCACTCAAGCTTCAAAAATGCCTGCGGAACGCTCGAAATGTCGCCGCCGATCAAGCCGACAACGCTTTCAAGTTGCGAAAGGGAGAGATAGAGATTACGGGCGCCGAGACGGCCGAGCCCGACGAGCGCCTTGTCCGGGATTTGGGCTTCCTTAACCCAATCGCCTGCGAATTTCGGCAATCCGAGACCAAGCGCATAATCCGCCCCGGGAAGCGCGTTCGCGAGAGTCGCCATCTGAGTTTGCCCCATCTGACCCAAAACTTCGTGGCACCAGGTCGGCTTTGAAAATTCCATACGGGCAAACGCATGCGCCGTGTTTCCCGTAGAAGAAATATCGGCAAAGAAAGCGATGCTTTCCGCATTTTCCTTAAGCAGCTTCGTAAAGGCCTTGTCCTTTTTCTTCGTCTTACGGAAATCTTTAATGCCGTCAAAGTTGAGGAAAGCGACCAGATTGTACCCTTCCGAGCCCTTCATCGATTTCTGATAAATCGCGGAATCCTTCAGCGACTTCGCCGGAGGATGGACGAAAGAGGCTTCGAGACGGTCCAACGCTTCCCGCGACGGTGCCATCAGCACGTCGCTGCCGCACAACGCAATGACGAGCGAAAGCTCATCTCGGGTGTGCGTGTAAATCGTCTTATTCCCGACGACCTCCTTGAACCAGGCCTTTTCTGCCGCGTTTCGGGCTTTCGCCTGCTCCAACAAATCCGCCAGGACTTTCACGTAGCTTTCCGCCATCGTCGCAGCAAAAGCAAAATCGGGAGCTTTATCCTTTTCCGAAAAATCGTCCGAATACACGACAAAAGCCGTCGGCGCAGGAGCGGCCGAAAGCATGTCGGAAACAAATTCGGCGCCGGATTTTCCGCCGAAGAGCACTTCGGAAATCGCTTTCAACTCGGGATCCGCCTCGAATACGCCCTCAAAGCGTTGCATTAAAACGGGATTTCCGACGATTGCGGCATGCACTTTCTTCCAGTCCTCGCGCGCCTGCAATTCGCGTTGTTCTTCCAGCGGGATGTACGCACCGGCGAAGAACGCAACGTCGGCGGGAACACTCTGCATCAGGGTGTTAAAGGCTTCTTCGGAGGGGTCTTTCTTTTGTCCGCAGGCAATCAAAAAGACGGAAAGTCCCGAAAGGACGGTTGTTGTAACAAGCGATTTTATAGTCATGATTCTTGAAAAGATAAACATTGATAATAAAAAAGCAAGGCTTGAAGGCAAAACACCTTCAAGCCTTGTTTTCGGAAGCGTTCCCGCTTAGCGCGTGAACTTGCAAACGCCGTCAACGAAGGTCTTCGTGACGAGATAGTCGTCGCCGAGCAGGACGAAGTCCGCCGCGAAGCCCGGAGCGATTTTTCCGCGGTCGTAAAGGCCGAGCGACTGCGCCTGCGTCCAGGAAGTCGCCTTGACGATTTCGCTGAGCGGCAAGCCCGTGATTTCGCGGATATTGCGAATACCGATCGAGTAGTTGAGGGTCGATCCTGCGAGGTTGCCCGACATGAGACGTGCTTCGCCGTTCTTGACCATAATCGGCAAGCCGCCGAGCTGCGAGGGTCCGTCCGGCAAACCGGAGCAAGCCAGCGAGTCCGTAATCATCATGATGCGTTCCGGCGTCATGACCTTGAATGCGGTCGCGAGCATATCCGGGCAGAGGTGCACCTTGTCGCAAATCACTTCCGCCTTGATGGTGGAATCGAGGAAACCGGAACCGACCAAGCCGATTTCGCGGTGGTGGAGCGGCGACATCTGATTGCAGAAGTGCGTGAGGTGCGCGAGGCCGGCAGCCTTAGCCGCCTTAAACTGCGCGTAGGTTGCGGCGCTGTGTCCGGCCGAGCAGCGGACGCCGAGAGCGGTCGCCTTCGCGATGAAGTCGAGTGCGCCGTCGAGCTCCGGAGCCATCGTGATGACGAGCACGGGAGCAATCTTGTTCAGCTTTTCGACGATTTCGTAATCCGGGTTCTTCAGGAAGTCCGGATTCTGAGCGCCGCACATTTTCGGGTTCACGAACGGACCTTCGAGGTGAACGCCCGGAACCTTGACCGAACGCGGAGCCTTGCGGTATTCGGCGACGGCATTCATGACCTTTTCGAGCGTGTCGTAGCCGAGCGTCAGCGTCGTCGGCAACCAGCTCGTCACGCCTTCCTTGATCTTGCAGTCCACGATTTTGTGGAGCGCTTCGACCGTGCCGTCGCAGGTATCCGCGCCGCCGGCGCCGTGCGAGTGAATGTCGATGAAGCCCGGCATGAGCATCTGCCCGCCGGCGTCAACGACTTCATCTGCGGCAGGAACCGGAGCATCCGCGCCGAGCACCTGCGTAATTTTTCCGTCCTCAACGAGAACGGACCCGCCGACGATATCAACGCCGGGCGAGATGATGTGTGCATTTTTAATCAGTGTTTTCATATTTTTAAATCTCCGATTGGGGTGGTTTAAATTTAGGCCTGAACGGCGGGGCGATAGACCGTCGTACTCGTGTACGGGCGTCCCGGAACGAGGAGGTTGGCGCGCAAGTGGCCCTGATTGATTGCGTCGGGAGCGTGCTGAGTTTCGAGTGCGATTCCCGCATTATCCTTGTAGGCGACGCCGCCCTTCCCGCGTGCATTACCGCAGGCGGCTTCGAGCCAATTTCCGGAATACACCTGCATGCCGGGCTCGGTCGTTTCGACGGTCATCACGCGTCCGTTTTCCTCGCAGACGAGCGTTCCGGCAAGGCGGAGCGTTCCCGCTGCACCGTTGACGATGTAGCAGTGGTCGTAGCCCTTTGCGAAAGCAAGCTGGCGGGCGTTTTTCGCGTGAATGCGTTCCCCGATCCGGTGGAAAACGCGGAAGCTGAACGGACGCAGACCGTTAACGTGCCAGACTTCACCGGTAGGAATAGCCGTTTCGTCCGTCGGCAAAAAGCGGTCGGCTTCGAGCTTGAGCCACTGATCGAGCACCGTCCCCGAAGCATGACCTGCGAGATTGAAATAAGCGTGATTCGTCAGATTGATCGGCGTAGCCTTGTCCGTGCTCGCTGCATAATCGATGCGCACGGCACCGTCTTCACACAGGGTGTAGGTGACGGCGACTTCCACGTTGCCGGGGTAACCTTCTTCCCCGTCGGGCGAAATGCGGGAAAAACGTACGGCCGGTTCATCCTCGGTCCCGCACACTTCCCCCTGCCAGACGTAGGCATTGAAGCCGCGCAAGCCGCCGTGGAGATGGTTCGGCCCGTTGTTCACGGCGAGGCTGTACTCAACACCGTCAAGCGTGAACTTCCCGCCGGCAATACGATTGGCGACGCGTCCGCAAACGGCGCCGGCATAAGCCTGTTGTTCGAGGCAAGCCTCCGCGCTGTCAAAACCGAGGAGCACGTCGTCGAATTTACCGTCACGGTCGGGCGTCAGCCAGCTGACCCAAGTTGCGCCGAGATCGGAAAACGAAGCGGAAAACCCTTTCGCATTCGTTAAGGTAAAAAGAGTTGCGGGAACGCCGTCGGCATTACCGAAAGGTTTGGTCGAAACGTTGTTCATAAATAAGATGGGTTAAATTGTTTTCAAAAAATGCGCCTAACGCAACAACGGAAGCAGAAGCCGGCCGGCTGCCGTCAGGAGAGCACAGAGGTAGAATGCGGAAAACATTCCCGAAAATCCGAGAGCGAAAACGATACGTCCGCCGCCCGAGAGCGTACCTGCGGTCTTGTTGCGTCGCATAAGACCGAACACCCAAACGGATAACACGGCGGCGATGATAAGCAACGCCCATGCCGAGACGCGGTGGCAATCCAAAATCCCGCAAGCCAGCGCATCGTGGATGCCGCCCATTTCAACGCGCGTTGCCAATTCGACGAGCACCGGGTGTGCAACGATTCCGGCGGCAATTGCCAAAGCGGGAACGGCAAAAGTAAAAAACGCGGCAAACGCGCAAATCATGCGCGGAAGATTGTCTTGGGGGGATACGGATTTTTGCTTATCCATAGGACTAAATTTATGCGGGAAAAAGCGGTTCGGCGCAATTTTATTTCACTACTTCGTCGGAAAGTTTTTCCGATTTCCCGCCCCGGGAAAAGGCCTCCAAATTCGCCCCGCTCGGTTCCTGGAACGGCCGCAGGTTGAATTCCGGCATGATGGCAAGCAAGTGATCAAAAATGTCGCTTTGGATATTTTCGTAAACCGCCCAACGCGTATCATTCGTAAAAACGTAAATTTCCAAAGGCAAACCGGTCGGGCCCAGGTTGAGCTGGCGCACAAGCATCGTCATGTTTTGAGCGATTTTTGAAGATGCCTTCAGGTAAGCAACGCAGTAAGCGCGGAAGGTTCCGACGTTCGTCAGGTGGCGCGCATTGGCATTGGAGGCCTCTTCGCCCACGGGCAGATTCGCCCGCTCTTCTCCGATTTCCTTGAGCTTTTGGTCGAGGTACGGGCGCAGAATCCGAATCTTTTTCCAATGTTCAATTTCCGCTTCCGACGCAAAATGGATGGTTTCCATATCAATATTAATCGCCCGCTTGATGCGGCGGCCACCGGATTCCTCCATCGCACGCCAGTTCTTAAACGAAGTCGAAATCAGCGAGTACGCGGGAATGCTCGAGACGGTGTTATCCCAGTTCGACACCTTAATCGTCGTCAGCGAAACGTCCTTCACTTCGCCGTCCACGTGCAAATCCGGGATTTCGATCCAGTCTTTTTTACGCACCAAATCGTTGGCGGAAATCATGATCCCCGCAGTGAACCCTAAGAGAGTGTCGCGAAAAACGAGCATGATGACCGCCATGATCGCGCCCAATCCGGAGAGGAAGTAAATCGGAGAACGGTCAAAAATGATCGAAACAATCCAAATCCCGATACCCAGCCCGCCCAGCAATTTTACGGCTTGGAAAAAACTTTTAACGGGTACCCCCTTCAATTCTCCGGACTTGTCGCTGATCGAGATTGCCGCGTCCATGACGGAGAAAAGCACCCCGCCGACGGCAAGCGCAATATAAAGATTGCCCCCGAGCAGAAAGAGTTTCTCCGCCGTCGGTTCCCCCGCAAAAAATAGCGGCGTCATCCGCACGCACAAAACAGCGACAATCAAATGCGCCAAACGAAGCGGCAATTTTTTCTCGCAAAGCTCGTCGTCCCAAGTCGTTTTCGTCCGGCGGGAAATCAATTCGAGTCCGAGCGTAATCAGGCGTCGCACACAGGCGGAAATACCCGAGACGCACAAAAGAAAAAGTCCGGCGCAGAGAATAATCGCCGTTATCGTCGCAGCAATCGTCGCGGCTTCACCTTCAAGACCGAATTGCAAAGACAGTTGTTTGAGATACTCAATCAGACGCGCAATCATGCCGCCACTTTAGATAAAAAGCGTTCGCACGGAAATAAAAAACATTCCCGCCGGTGAAAGCGGGAATGTTTTGAAAAACCGTCAGTCGGACTTATTGAGCGCCGAAGTTGGTAATATTGTCGGCGCGGATTTCGGCGAAATAGTAATCGTCGCCGTCCGGGTCCAAATCCGGCACACCTTCATCCGCCAATTTGTCGGTAAAGAAATCGTCTTCTCCGACAGGATCGTTGTATTCCGGACCGGCGGAAATCAAAAGGAAGCTGGCCCCGAACCAATTCTTTCCGAGCTTGCCGCCGGAAATCACGTTGTAGCGGTATTGCCAGGGATTATCCCACGGGTCGAGAATCTTCGTCGCGGAATCCACGTCTTCGTTATCGAGCGAGAACTCGCTCAATGCGAGGAAGGGGCGGCGTTCCGTATCCGACTTTTTGCCTTCATCAAAATCGACGAGTTGCATCTTTCCTCCGCGGCGAACAAGAATCTTATCTCCGCGCATCGTATCCATGAGCAATTCTTCCCATTCTTCCTGATCGCCCTGGCCTTCGAGCATCGGGTACTCCCCGTAGGTCGATTTAAAATCATTCAGCGCCAACGAAATCTTGTCGCACTGCGTCTTCGCATTCGAGGTACGAATGGCATTTTCAACCGGCCCGAGCAAACCGACGGTAACCGCCGCCAGCACGGCAATAACGCCGACAACCACCAAGACTTCAACGAGCGTAAAACCCGAACGTTTCGAGACAGGGAATAAAGCTTTCATGCAAGGCAGAATAATTCACTTCCCGCCGCGTGAAAAGCGGAAATTTTCCCGAACGTCCTCCGCTAAGCGATTCTCCGGAGAGGCGCACTCTTCTATTGCGCAATCCGACAAACTTCGCTAACTATTAAACCATTCTCCTTTTACGGAGAGCTGTTCTTTTACTCGGTCCGGTACTCTTAGCGCCAAACGCGGATAAGCTCGCGCGTTTGACCGCAAACTACGGCGGAGCTAAAACAAGTAACCGCCAACGGCTGCAACCGTTGGCGGTTTGTATTGGAGGTACCACTGATAATGGAATCCGTAATTGTGATCCTTATTTTGATATTGCTTCTCCTAGAGTCAATTAAAAAATAGGGCGAAAAGATGCCTCCGTCGGAAACGGCGGGGGCATGCTTATTTTCCGCCTTTGCCATACAAAAAAGCGTTCCCGCGAATCTTCACGGGAACGCTTGTCTTTAAGCTCTTATCTGATTATTCCGAGCCTTTGCGGACGAGCTTGACATCGACCCAAACACCGGTGTCGTTGTTCGCAGCGTCCGTATCCGGCATCAGGCGGAAGACGAGCTGCTTTGCACCGGCGATGTCCACGGCGATGAGCTGCTTCACGGCATCCGGCTCATGGCCGATACGCTTGAAGATTTCCTTGCCGTCGGCGAAGATGCGGAAGGTCACGGGACCCTTGCCGCCGACTTCACGGCCGACAAAGCCTTGGATTTGATCCCAGGAACCGTCAACATTGTAAATGATGTCCGTTCCGGCGCGCACCGTGATACCCTTGGCGTAAGTTTCGCCGTCCACCACAATAGCGTCCTGTGCGATACCCTTATTGAAGACGGCTTCGCCCTTGACTTCGGCGGGAGCAACGGTCTTGTCGCCGAGGTCGCAGGTTTCGTCTGCGAGCGGAGCGGCGTCAATGTCCTGCATCACGTCAAATTCCGCAGCGGAGCCGAAGCGTTCGCCGTTGAGAGCGGAGATGGCCTTGAAGCGGACGTAGCGGCCCCAAGTCGTCGGGAAGGTAACCTTCTGGTATTTCGGCTTTTTCGGATTTTCCGGATCCATTTCACGTGCGAACGAACCCTTGGCAACCGGTTCGCCGAATTGGCCCGGCGTGCGGGAAACGTAAACTTCGTAATCCTTGATGGCACCGTTGCCGAAGTTATCGCGCGGGAGGTAGCCGAAGCCGTTGACGGCTGCGAGCTTGCCGATGTCGATATCAATCGTGTACGGGTGCTTCTGCGCGGCATCGCCCCAGTTGGAGTGCCACATCGTTTCCGGCGAACCGTCAAACGCATTATTGATTTCCGAACCGCCCTGCTGCGAGGACGCAACAACCTTGAATTCCGCCTTGTCGAGTTCCGGCGAAACGACCGGGACCGGGTACGGTTCAAATGCGGCCCACTTGCCGAGTTTGGCAACGTTCAGGACGACCTTCGCGGGAACACTCGTGCTCTGCTTGGCGAGCTTGACGTAAACCTTGCCGCGGCGTTCGTTGGCGTCAAAGCGCCAGCCCTGCACCGAGTTTTCGTAGGCACTTGCATTCGGGATTTCGCGGATTTCCGTACCGTTGGCGAGGACGCGCAAGGGGCGGAACGGCGTGTGAATTTCAAACGCATAGGCGCGTTCCGTGTACTTGCCTTCGAAGTCGCCGAGAGCCGGACCGACGTCAATCGTGATGTTGCCGGCTTCGCCCTTCGGAGCGTCGCAGGAAATCAGCTGCTTGGAGAATTTTCCGGCCTGATATTCGCGCGTATTTCCGTCGTCTTCGTACATTTCGAACGAAGACTTTCCGTACGGATAAATATCAAACGTGACAACATCCTTCGGCTTCTGCGTGCTATAAAGCATTTCCGGATACATCGGGATGATCGCGCCGCCGCGGACGAAAATCGGAAGCTTTTCGAGCGTAATCGGGTAGTTATCAATCGTGTACGGACCGGGAACGACACGGCCGTCCCAGTAGTCGAACCAAACGCCTTCCGGCAGATAGATGTCTTCCTTGCGCCAGCCCTTGTTCAGATTCATCGACGTATAAACCGGGGCAACGAGGATATCGTCCCCGAGCATGAACTGATACTGCGTGGACTTGTCCCAGGTCTTGCGGTCGTTCGGGAAGTTCCAAAGCATCCCGCGAACGATCGGCGCGCCGGTCGTTGCCGCATCGTACGCGTACTTGTACATGTACGGCGTCATGCGCAACTTGAGCTTCAAATAGTCGCGATTGATGGAGCGGTACGGTTCTTCGTAGGCCCACGGGCTCTTCGGCATGTGGCTCCAGCCGTTCATAACGTAGAGCGCCGGCGTAAAGCACTTCCACTGCAGGTCGCGCGTGTAGGTTTCCGGCGAGCCGCCGAAAATGCCGTCAACGTCCGTCGTCGCGTAAGCCTGACCGGACATCCCGGACGTGATAAGCGTCGGAATGTGATAGCGGATCAAGTCCCAGTTACCGTACTGGTCGCCGGTCCAGCAAACGCCGTAGCGCTGCGTTCCCGCCCAACCGAGCACCGTCCAGGTCAACGGACGCGAATCGGAATTATTGGCGATTCCTTCCCAGGCAATCTTGTTGCATTCGAGGGCGTGCTGAATCTTCGAAAGCGGTTTCGCACGCGTCGTCTTGCTGACGTTACTCGTCCACGCAACGTCGAGCTTCTGGACACGCGTTCCGGCCGTGCCGACTTCCCACGCCATACGCGTGAGTGCGCCTTCCGTCCAAAGACCGGTCTTGAATCCGAGACCTTCAAGGCTCTTCACGACGTACGGCAACTGCACGTAATTGCAGCCGTAACCGTCGTTGACGAGGACCCAGCCGCCCGGCATATCGTGCTCGCGGTATTTTTCCGCGATGCGGTCAATGGAATCCGGCGTGAGTTCCTTAAAGTTGCCGTTTTCGACGCTCGGTTCCTTCGTGTCGTTGTCGCGCGTCATGTAGCCGTCGGCGTCGCCGAGTTCAAAGCCCCAAACCGGAATAAAGTTCGGACGGCCCGTAAACTGCGTGTACAAATCAACGATGCGCGGGAAACCGTCGCCGACGAAATAAAACGCATCAAAGCGGTTTTCGTGGTGCGTAAGCTTAATTTCTTCCGTGCCCGTAAAATCGTAGGCGCCCGTCGCAAAAGTGTGGCGCAGAACGCCGTAGCCCTTGTTGCTCAGGTAGAACGGAGCGGGATTCGGGCGCTCGTGTTCATTCCAGCCGTTGGCGGAAATTTCAATCTTCGTGCCCTTGTGAGAAAAATGTCCGTTCTGCTGGCCGCCGCCGTAGTAGAATTCATCGGCATCGGTGGAAAGCGTCTGCGTGACGTTTTTGCCGTCAAACGCGAGCGGTTTCTTTTCCGTGAAAACCGGGGTACCGTCCGCACGCGTGAGCGTGAGCAGACCGTTCGCCTTGCTCATCGTGAGCGTGATCGCCGCCGTACGCCAGATAACGGCATCGGCCGTGATTTGGCAATCGACGCGTTCGCGGTTCACCGGCAAATCATCGACGAGAATCTGCGCCGCCGTCGGATCGTTCAGCGGGTCGGCATAATTGCCTTCCGGTGCGGCCTGAACGCGGAAAACGTCCGTGCCGAAGAATTCGACGCGAAAGCGCATCGCGCCGTCCGTATAAATATTGAATGCCGCCGGCGTGAAATCCTCGGGAACCACCTTGGTCACGGTGAATCCGCTTGCGGGGGCGGGAGCCGGCGTAGCCGTCTGCGTCAGCGGAACAACATCCCCGGCGTAAAGCCCGGGAACCTGCGTATAGGCCGAGAGAGCAATAGCCGCTAACGTCGGCAAGAGTAAGTGCGTCTTCGTTTTCATCATTGCCGCAGAAACTAACAGACCCTTCCCCTAAAGGCGAAACAATATTTCCCGCCCCCGGGAAGCGTAGCTCCTCTTTCGGACAAAAAAACTTTGCGCCGGGCGCGGGAACGGAGTTTAATAAGACAAAAATTGATATCGATGAACACTCCCTTCTCTCTGAAAGTTTACGATTCCCTCAACGGCAATTTGCCGCCGCTGACTCCGATTCAGGAAGAAATTCTTCGTTTGAAGAAAGAGCGCAACGCCATCCTCCTGGTCCATAACTACCAAAGCGCGGAAATCCAACGCGTTGCGGACTACGTCGGCGACTCGCTCGGGCTCGCCTACCAGGCGGAAGCGGAAAAGGATGCCGACGTCATCGTCTTCTGCGGCGTCCACTTCATGGCGGAAACGGCAAAGATCGTCAACCCGTCGAAAACGGTGCTGCTCCCCGTCGTCGAAGCCGGCTGCTCGCTTGCGGATTCCTGCGATGCGGCGGAACTCGCAGCCGTCAAAGCCCAAAACCCGAATCTTTACGTCGTCGCCTACATCAATTGCAGCGCGGCAGTCAAGGCCCTCGCCGACGTCATCTGCACGAGCGGCAACGCCAAGAAAATCGTCGAAAACGTTCCCGCCGACCGCGAAATCCTTTTCGTGCCCGACCAGAATTTGGGCTCGTGGGTCGCAGCTCAAACCGGCCGAAAAATGCGCCTGTGGCCGGGTTCGTGCTACGCGCACGTGCTTTTCAGCGTCAAAGAAATCCAACGCGCCCGCGAACAATTCCCGGGAGCGCCGGTACTCGTCCACCCGGAATGCGTCGAAAGCGTCCGCGCCACGGCCGATATCGTTTGCAGCACGGAAAAGATGGTGACCTTCTGTAAGGAATCGGCAGCCGACACCTTTATCATCGTCACGGAAACGAACATGATCGCGCGTCTGCGCCAGGAAATTCCGAACAAGAAATTCGTCGCCGGCCCGACTGCCACCTGCGCCTGCAACGAGTGCATGTTCATGAAGATGAACACGCCGGAAACATTGCGCGACTGCCTCAAAAACATGTCGCCGGAAATTAAACTTCCCGAAGACCTGCGCCTCGCCGCCTACACGCCGCTCAAGCGCATGCTCGACTGGAGCAAATAATCCTCCACGCTCCCCGGCTCCGATGCTTTCGCGATTCCTTCCCGACGATTACGATCCGAGCGCCGAACTGACTCTGCTCTCCGGCAAAGGCACCTACCCGCGCATCCTCGCGGATAACGCCCGCAAAGCCGGCGTGCCCGTATCGCTCATCGCAATCGAAGGCGAAGTGGACGACGATTTCGTCGCGACCTTCCCGCCGGAGCGCGTTATCACCATCAAGCTCGGGCAGCTCGGAAAGTTTCTCAATTCCCTGAAAAAGCTCGGCTCCCGCTACTTCGTCATGTGCGGCCAGGTCGCGCCGAAACGCCTCTTCGGCGGACTCGTTCCCGACCTGAAGGCCGCGCTGATTTTGGCTCGTCTAAAGGAACGCAACGCCCACACAATTTTCGGAGCCGTTGCCGATGAAGCCGCCAAAATCGGCGTCCGCCAACTCGACGCCCGCGCCTTCATGGACGACCAACTCGCCACCGAAGGAACGCTCGTCGGCAAGGCAAAGCACATCGATGACTTTGCACTCGAATACGGAATCCGCATCGCCAAAGAATGCGCGCGCTTGGACATCGGCCAAGGCGTCGTCGTCTCCGGCGGCACCGTCACCGCCGTCGAAGCCTACGAAGGAACGGACAAAATGTTGCGCCGTTGCGCCGACATCCCGAAGAAAAATCCGCTTTTCGTTAAAACCGTCAAACCCGGCCACGACTACCGCTTCGACGTCCCCTGCTTCGGCATGCGTACGCTCGAATCGCTCGAAATGGGCGGCATCAAAAACGTTGCCCTGCAAACAGATAACGTCGTGATCCTCGAAAAGGAAAAAGTGCTCGCCGAAGCCGCACGTCTCGGCATCACGATTGTCGGCTACACGCTCTAAAAATCTATGCTCGCCGCACTCCCCGCAACCACGCCGTCGCCGACTCCGGGCTATTGGGTTCACGACTTGAGCCCCTTCATCGTTGAATTCCCGGAAGGATTTTTCCTCGACGGCATCCGCTGGTACGGATTTGCCTATCTCGCCGGCTTCCTCGTCGGCGCCTGGTTGCTGAGCTTCTATTACAAACGGGGACGCTCTCCGCTGAATTCCGACCAGCAAACCAATTTCCTGCTCGCGCTGATTATCGGCGTGATTGTCGGCGGCCGCCTCGGCTACATGCTTTTCTACGCAACCGACAAGCTGCTGAGCGACCCGCTTTCGCTTTTCCAAGTCTGGCAAGGCGGCATGGCAAGCCACGGCGGCATGATCGGCGTTTTAGCAGCCACTTGGTGGACGGCGCGCCGTACCCGTTGCAACTTCCTGCGCCTGTGCGACATCGTCGTCACACTCGCCCCCGCAGGCCTGCTCTTCGGCCGCATCGCCAACTTCATCAACGGCGAGCTCTGGGGCAAGGAAACCGATGTCGCCTGGGCCGTCGTCTTTAAATACAAAACACTCATTTTCGGCGGAATCGAGCACGTTTCCTACCTGCTCCCGCGCCACCCCTCGCAACTCTACGAAGCCGCGCTTGAAGGCCTCTTCCTCCTGGTCTGGACACAAGTCCGTTTCTGGAAAAAGAAACCGCTTCCGGCCGGCCAACTCGTCGGAGAAGTCTCCCTGCTCTACGCCGGCGTCCGCATCTTCTGCGAAATCTTCCGCGAACCCGACGCCGGAGTTTCCTTCATTCTCGGCATGGCCCGCGGACAATTCTTCTCCGTCCTGCTCGCCCTGCTGGGAATTGCATTCATCGTTTTCTCCCGCCTGCGAAAGAACAACCCCTGCACCGAATAAGCATGAAAACCGCCGCTCCCGCAGTCTTTCTACCGCTTGTCTCCGTCGCGTTGCTGACGGCGGCCGGGACGCTTGACGCCGTTGCGGCCGGATTCGTGAAAAACGCAGACGTCGGCGGCTATCGCGTCATCGTCGAAGGCGGCGGGGTCGAAGCCCGCAAGGAAATCCAATACGACGCCGACGGCAATGTCATTTACGATTCCCGCGGAATCAACCTCCAAAACCTCAACAAGGGCACCATCGACAACAGCCTGCTCGGCGGCGGCTTGGAACTGAATTTGGATCCGACCGGCGAAACGGATGATCTCCCTTTTCAACAAACGGAAAACGAGGCAAAAGCGGATGCTTCGGAGAAAAAACAAACAACGGAAAGCGCGGACACACCCGCCGAAACGGAGACGAAGCCGGCACCCCAAAAACGCCGCTTCAAGTCTCCGTGGACCGTCTCTCCCGAGGTGATTGCCCGCGCCCAAAAGATTCTTGCCGAACGCAAGGCCGCCGAAGCACGCTCCCGGGCTAACGAAAAAAAACGCTCGGAAACCTCCCGCGATGATGACGATGAGGATTCCGACGGATCCATTTCCGTCGATCCGCGCAACTCGCTCGTCTCACAGCCGATGACGAAAGACGGCCGTAAAATGCCGTTCTATCTCACGGGCAAAAACTACGACGAAGGCGAAGTCGACCCGAGCGCCGGTCTCAAGGACTTCATGCGCATCAACGAGAATTACGGCAACAGCCTCGACCGCGAAAGCTATGACTTAGAGCGCAACGAAGGTTATTCCAACATCATCTCGATGAAGGAGTGGCACTCCAAGTTTTCCTCTCTCGGCGCCAAGCGCTCGCAGCGCTACGAGGGTACGGCCGAACGTTTCTCCGAACGTTTCGACAGCCCGGAAACCCTCGAACGGAAGATTCTCGATAACTCGCTCATGTGGACGCGCTCCCGCGAGTCGCAAATCACCGTCAACGAATCACTCGCCCGACGACTCGCCGAAAAATACACGACCGGATCCAAGAGCGGCAACTATGACGTCCGCCTTCCCGCTCCCGGCGAACGCACCGGGCTCTCCATGCAGGACATCAACCGCTACCAATTCCGCCGCTCCCACTCCACGGAATCCGGCCTCCCCGTCGTCCAACCCGCCGGCGGCCTGAAAAATATCTCCCGCTAACTAAGCCGGCATTTCCGCTCCCGAGTAAGCGCAAGGAATTTCTTGTAAACCTCAAAGCGACCTCTAGAAATTCATTTTTGGTTTCAAGCTTTCTTCTATCCTGCTCATCAGAACATGCGCGCTGGAGGTGCACCACATTGGATAACCGCGGGTAAAAGACGTAGTCGTAACCCGCGGATAGGCGGCCTTCCCGCCATGCGCCGATCAAGGGCACGCTTAACATCCCTGACGTGCCTACGGCGTAATGGAACGAGTTGCACGTTTTCGCAAAAACGAATTTCTAGAGGTAGCCCCAAGACTTTCAGAACACATAGGGCGGGTTGCCGATGGTGCCATCAAATCCGTCATGTCGCCCTCGGAGGAATCTAAACGGGCCACAAGATTGTCGCCCCTCCATAAAATGTATCGTCTAAGGATTCGAATAAAGTTCGACATCCGCCAACCGGCAGCCTCGTATTCCCGCAAAACCACCCCAATTCGGTCTTTCTACTTGAAAACCGTTTTTTTTTGCAAAATGAAAAGCACCCTCAAAAAGGGCATTTTCTCCTCTCAACACGACAAACCAAACGAAAAACTACCCATGAACAACGAACAAAATCCCACACTAATACTTTTTATCCACGAAGCAGAACCGGATGTAGTGGAACACGAAGAAAGCTCCGATGAAGCGCTCACTCGAATCACCGACATCGAAACAAGAGAATACCACCAAGAGGAAGTATTCTTTCTACCCGTAGGCTATGTCGGGCACATAAATAGTCACTTTACAGTCCAAGAAGAAATCGCATTGACGGAAGACGGGAACTTAAAATCCGGCTACTACCGAGTATCGGGAAAAGAAATTATTAAAGCCACGGAAAAGGAATATCTGGAGTATCGACAAAATCACAAATAGTCCACTTCTACTAAGCGCGATATAAATAACTCACTATCTATTAAACGAGCGACCATGAAACGATTATTCTTAATTCTAATAAGTTGTACCCTCCTGACATGCTCCGGATGCGTAACCGCAGAATCCAACGACAAGCTTGAGAGACAATTGAATCAAGCGAAAGCACAACTCGCTAAGGAAAAAGCATCAGTAGCCCAACTTAAAACCGAGGTTTTAGAGGCAGAAAAAAGAAAATATATAGAGTATAAAGCAAAAATTTGGAGCGATGCAACGACAATTTTATGGGAAACGCTTTTCTAATCCAACAAAAAATAGCAATGAATACATATATCTTTGGAATTTTATCTTTGGGAATTATGTTGGTCTGTTCTGCTTGTAGTAGTCAGTATGAAACAAATCGATACGAACGCCTAAGCGCAGAACTTGCTTCTGTCTCACGGGAACGCGAAAAGATTACTGAAGAAAAAATCGATCTTAAGCGTCGCCTATCTGATGCGACGCGAGACGACGATTATACGCCTTACAGGATCAGAAAAATACGCGGATACTAGTATCAATGAAATCTCTTCTTTGGTTCGCGGGGCGTATATTTGCCTGTTGCTGGGAGACGGACAAATAGTCCTTTTTCAAAAAGGCATATTCGGCTTCGCATTAGACGTAGTCCTTGGATTTTACGGCGCTCCTTTTTACATAGGAGAAAAAGGGTTTTTAATTAACTTCGGGAAAGGATATTGCGGCTTTTTCACACAAGGAAGCGGATTTTTGTGCTGGATAGCCTTTTTACTGTTTGCAACGGGGCTATGTAGCGCCGGAAGAGCAATTCTAAAAGTACTCACCACAGAACAGTCTCAAGATTCTGTCGAGTAGGTGTCGTTTGGATTGTGAAACAAATATAGCCCTAACTCCCTTTCTTATTGCGGGCCTTTATCATCGCTTCTCTGCCGGCAAAAACCATTCGTGCAAATTCGTGTTCATTCGTGGTTTCTTAAAAAATAAAAACGTTCCCGCGGTTTTCCATGGGAACGTTCTTCTTTATCCTTTTAAGACGATTCAGACTTCTTGCTTGAGAAAATCGTTTTCAGACATAATGCTCTCACCGTGAACCGAGGTATTTACCCCAAGACACCTCTTTCAAACCGTTAGAATAACGCAAAGCTCCAAACCCAACAAGACCTACAATCCATGAATACTAAACTCTGCACGATTTTAGCCGTTCTATCATGCTTTTTTATAATTAGCCCCATAGTTTTTTCCAACACTCCGTCACCGGAAGATGTAAAAAATTACAAACGTGCTGCGTTACAAGGAGACGCCCTTGCTCAATGCAATCTCGGCTCCTGCTATTACAACGGATACGGAGTGGAAAGGAATCCGCAAGAAGCCGTACTCTGGTACAAAAAAGCGGCAATACAAAGAGAGCCCGAGGCACTGATCAACCTCGGCATCTGCTACATGATCGGAAGCGGAGTAGAAAAGAATCCACAAGAAGCCGTACAATGCTTCAGAAAAGCGGCGGAACAAGGACGCGCAACAGCACAATATTACCTCGGCGTCTGCTACGAAAACGGAGACGGCGTAAAGGAGAATCCGCAAGAGGCCATGCGATGGTTCAGAAAAGCAGCAGAGCAAGGAGAGCCCGAGGCTCAATTCTACCTCGGAAACCTCTACTGCGGCGGGAACAGAGAGGAAAAGAATCTACAAGAAGCGGTGCGTTGGTACAGAAAAGCGGCTGAGCAAGGACACGGCACGGCGCAATACAATCTCGGAGTCTTCTACAGAAACGGATATGGCGTAAAAGAAAATCCACAAGAAGCTGTGCGATGGCTCAGAAAAGCAGCGGAACAAGGATATGCCTCGGCACAATTTAATCTCGGTCTCTGCTACGACGAGGGATATGGCGTAAAAGGGAATCCGGAAGAAGCCGTACGATGGTGGATAAAAGCAGCAGAACAAGGCCTCGACTCGGCACAATTATGCTTAGGATTCTGCTACGAACATGGAGTCGGAGTAGAAAAAGACCCGCAAGAGGCCGTGCGATGGTACAGAAAAGCGGCAAAGCAAGGGAATCTAAAAGCAATTAAGAGTTTGGAAGTTATTCAATCTTCTCAAAGCGGAAAAGAACCTCAAAAAGAGGTAATCCCTTCCAAAAGCTAAGCACCATTCGTGCAAATTCGTGTTCATTCGTGGTTTCTTAAAAAATAAAAACGTTCCCGCGGTTTTCCACGGGAACGTTCTTCTTTATGCCCTAAGCTTTAATCTTTAAGCTCTCTTAAGCCGCCGGATTCCAGACGGAGAGGAGGGCTTCAGCGAGGTGCGACGGCGTTTCGGCGACGGCGATGCCGGCAGCCTGGAGCGCGCGAACCTTGTCTTCAGCCGAGGTGCCCTTACCGCCGACGACTGCACCGGCATGACCCATGCGGCGGCCGGGAGGCGCCGTGCGGCCTGCGATGAACGCAGCAACCGGTTTCTTGACGTGTTCCTTGATGTATTCGGCAGCTTCGATTTCGGCCGTACCGCCGATTTCGCCGATCATGAGGATAGCGTCCGTGTCCGGGTCTTCATTGAAGAGCTTGACGACGTCGAGGTGCGTGAGGCCCTGAATCGGGTCACCGCCGATACCGACGCAGGTCGATTGGCCGTAGCCGCGCTGCGTGAGCTGGTACATGCCTTCGTAGGTCAGCGTTCCCGAGCGGGAAAGGATACCGACGCGACCCGGCTTAGCGATGTAACCCGGCATAATACCGATGTTGCATTCGCCCGGCGTCATGATACCGGGGCAGTTCGGACCGATGAGGCGAACGCCCGGAGCTTGGCGGAGCTTTTCCTTCACGAGCGCCATGTCGCGCACCGGAATACCTTCGGTGATGCAGACGATGGTCTGGATGCCCGCGTCGATTGCTTCCATGATACCTTCAGCCGCGAAGGGCGGCGGGACGAAGATAACGGACGTATTGGCGCCTTCCTTTTCAACGGCTTCGCGGACGGTGTTGAACACCGGCAGGGAGTCGTTGAACTTCTGGCCGCCCTTGCCCGGCGTAACCGCCGCGACGTAGTTCGTGCCGTAAGCAATGTTGTTGAGCGCGTGCTTGGAACCGGCCTTACCCGTGATACCCTGTCCGACGACTCGCGTGTTCTTGTTGACGAGAATACTCATTGTCTAAATCTTTCTCTTAAAAATTATTGGTTCGCGGCAACGTAGGCGTTGACTTCGGCAACCGCCTTGCGGGCGCCGTCGATGAGGCTGTCTGCCGGCGTAATCTTCAGACCGCTTTCGGCGAGCACCTTCTTGCCTTCTTCGACCTGATTGCCTTCGAGACGAACAATCAGCGGAACCTTGATTTCAACCGTCTTGGCAGCGGCAACGATACCTTCAGCAATCGTGAGACAGCTCATGATGCCGCCGAAGATGTTGACGAGGATGCCCTTGACGTTCGGATCCTGCGTGATGATGCGGAACGCAGCCGTAACCTGCTCAACCGTAGCGGAACCGCCGACGTCGAGGAAGTTTGCGGGAGAACCGCCGCAGTGCTTGATGATGTCCATCGTGGACATGGCGAGACCGGCACCGTTGACGAGGCACGCGATAGAGCCGTCGAGAGCGATGTAGTTGAGGTCGTACTTGCGGGCTTCGACTTCCTTCGGGTCTTCTTCCGTGATGTCGCGGAGCGCTTCGATTTCCGGGTGGCGGAAGAGCGCATTGTCGTCGAAGGAAACCTTCGCGTCGAGAGCGATGACCTTGCCGTCGTTCGTGGAAACCATCGGGTTGACTTCGACGAGGGAGCAATCCTTCGCGTCGAAGAGCTTGTAGAGGTTCATCACGAGCTTCTTGAACTGCTTCGCTTCGTCGCCTTCAAAGCCGAGCGCGAATGCGAGTTCGCTGGCCTGGTACGGGCGCATGCCGATAGCCGGGTCGATCCAAACCTTAGCGATCTTTTCCGGGGTCTTTTCGGCGACTTCTTCAATGTTCATCCCGCCTTCCGTGGAAGCGATAACAACCGGCTTCGAGGTCGCGCGGTCGAGGAGAACGGCGAGGTAGTATTCGTGCTTGATGGAAGAAGCTTCGTTGAAATAAATCGTGCGAACAACGCGACCCGCCGGGCCCGTTTGTTTCGTGACGAGCGTGTTGCCGAGCATGGCTTTCGCCGCAGCAAGCGCGTCTTCCTTGGTCTTTGTCACCTTAACGCCGCCCTGGTAGCCGTCCGTAAACGTACCTTTGCCGCGTCCGCCCGCGTGAATCTGGGACTTGACGACATAGAGTTCGCCCGGAATCTGGTCGATCGCCGCAACGAATTCTTCTTCTTTTTGACAAGCAACGCCGAAGGGAACGGGAATGCCGAATTCCGCAAAGAGCTGCTTAGCTTGGTATTCGTGGATATTCATAAAATAACAGAGTTAAAAATGTTGGGGAACACACCGCTGCGAGTATCGCCGAGACGTGCTCGTTTTGGCATTCTCGCGCTCTCAGTCGGCGCTTGCAAGCCTGAATTAAAATTTATCTCGGAAAGCCCCCGAAAATGCGAATTTCCTTTCTCGATTAGCGCGAAAACTGGCGGTATTTGATGCGGCGCGGCTGGCCGGCATCCTGCCCGAGGCGCTTCCGCAATTCGGCTTCGTAGGACGAATAATTGCCCTCGTGCCAGTAAATCTGCGAGTCCCCTTCGAATGCGAGAATGTGCGTCGCGACACGGTCGAGGAACCAGCGGTCGTGCGTGATGACGACGGTACAGCCGGCAAATGCGTTCAGAGCGTCTTCAAGCGCACGAATCGTGTTCACGTCGAGGTCGTTCGTCGGTTCGTCCAAGAGCAAAACATTCGCGCCGCTTTTGAGCATGCGAGCGAGGTGGACGCGATTGCGCTCCCCGCCGGAAAGCGAACCGACGAGCTTTTGCTGCTCCGCACCCGTGAAACCGAAACGCGCCGCATACTGACGCGCAGGAACGCGGGCCTTGCCGAGTTCGACGATTTCATTTCCGTCGGAAATCACTTCCCAAAGCTGCTTGGAATTGTCGAGCGCGTCGCGGGATTGGTCCACATAGGCGAGCTTGACGGTCTCACCGAGCGTGAGCGTCCCCGAGTCCGGTTGTTCCGCACCCGTAATCATTTTGAAAAGCGTCGTTTTCCCGGCGCCGTTCGGCCCGATGATGCCGACGATACCGCCGGCGGGAAGCGTAAAATTCACATTGTCGAGCAAAAGCTTGTCCCCGAAGCCCTTCGTCAGATTTTTGGCGACGAGCACCTTTTCGCCGAGACGCGGTCCGGCGGGAATAAAAATTTCCATTGTTTTTTCCTGTTCGCGCTCGTCCTGCGCCAGCATCGCTTCATAGGCACGCAAGCGCGCCTTGTTTTTCGCGAGGCGCCCGCTCGGCGAAGTGGCAGCCCATTGGCGTTCGCGCTCCATCGTTTTTTGGCGGGCGGAAGCCACTTTTTCTTCGGCGGCAAGACGCTTTTCCTTTTGTTCAAGCCAAGACGAATAGTTGCCCTTCCACGGGATGCCGTAGCCGCGGTCGATTTCCAAAATCCAGCCGGCAACATTGTCAAGGAAGTAGCGGTCGTGCGTGATGGCAATGACCGTGCCCTTGTACTGATGCAAGTGACGTTCGAGCCAGTCAATGGTCTCCGCGTCGAGGTGGTTGGTCGGTTCGTCGAGCAACAGGATGTCCGGTTCTTTTAAAAGCAGGCGGCAGAGCGCGACACGGCGTTTTTCCCCGCCGGAAAGATTTGCGGCAAGCGCATTTTCGTCGGGACAACGAAGCGCGTCCATCGCCATTTCGATGCGGGAATCAAGATCCCAAGCACCGGTCGCATCGAGTTTTTCCTGAATTTCGCCCTGGCGCTCGAGAATCTTTTCCTGCTCGGCCGAATCGTCGGTTTCGCCGAGCTGGATAAACGTTTCATCGTAGTCGTCGAGGAGCTTGCGGATTTCCGCGACCCCTTCTTCGACGCATTCGCGCACAGTCTTTGCGGGATCAAGCTGCGGTTCCTGCTCAAGGTAACCGATTGTGTAGCCGGGTACGCAGGAAATGTCGCCTTCGTACTGCTTGTCAACGCCCGCCATAATCCGCAACAGGGTGGATTTCCCGGAACCGTTCAAGCCGAGCACGCCAATCTTTGCCCCGTAAAAATACGAAAGCGAAATGTCTTTCAGAATCGGCTTTTTCTCGAACCCTTTCGAGAGCCGCGACATCGTATAAATAACTTTTTCGTTCGCCATGCTCTAATCATTCCCGCGCCCAAACAATTTTTCGAGCCGAAAAACGTCCCGCCGGGAAATCTGCAAGCGCACCCTCCCCTTTTCGGAAGGCATTTCGCGGCAAACCGCCTCCCAGGGCATCATTAAATCTATTTTACGGAAAAGCAGAAGCAGATTCCGGAGCCTTATGGTCCGCCTTTCCCCTACTTGTTTATCACCGAGAAAACGGCGGCGGACAATGCACGCCTCGGCTACTTCCTTTATTCAAATTTACGGATGGGAAATCAAACATTCCGTAATTGTACCAATTCGCAAGAATTAAAAGCCTACAAACTCCTTCATTTGCTGACGCATCTCCACTGTAAGAATCGAAGCGAAAGGGGATTTCGAGTACGTCTCCATCCGTACTAAATTCCTCAATCTCATAGGTAAAGTACCCACAATATCCTTCAACATCGATCTCTAAACTCGGAGGGGAAGCAAAAGAAAACGGCTCCAAGCGAATCTGTCGAAATGCTCCTTCTACAATAAGATTTTCGCCATAAAATATCTGACAGCGACCATCAGCGATTTTCAGCCTGAATTGCGGCGGAAAAAAGAACTCGTAAGATCCCTTTTTGCAAAAATCAAATACAACGTCCGACTCCTTATATACGAGCGAACCGGGGACTTCAAAGCGCACCAGAAACTGATTATCTCCAATTCGAAATTCCTCCAAATCAAGCTCCGTCTGTTTAATGCGTAAATGGCTCCCGATGGGATTATTTCCGCCAAAACATCCGGGAAAAAGAAACATAAATATTGCCAACAGTAACACTATCGTGAACACGTAAGAACACCTGCCTCGCCCCAAACTGATAATTTGTTTCATGTAATCGCTCCCTTGTGTTTGCTTTTAAATTCGTTCAATTCTATAAACAGCAGGCAAGCCAACAATAAGCTAAAAACTTAAACTTTTCGAATTTTGCCGCTTCTTCGCCTATTTTTCAGACCCAACGAAAATCCCATGGCTTACGCATTCATAAAGTAATTTTATTCCGCTCTTAAATATGCTTTTTAATTCTTCAATTTCCTCTAAGGTCCACGAAGGAATATATTGGCAAGGTGTGCTTTTCCACGCCGGTAAATTATTCCCGCAAATGAGCTTTTCATACAACGAATCCAATCGCGGGGAAATAGTGTAAGATTCCCTCCCCACGGATTCTCCCAGATCTTCAATCATATTCCAAAAGTTCAAAAAAGCCTCGCAATCAAGCTCTCCATTGTGAAGCATTTCTTCAATTCCCACGCAGTTAATGACCAATGGATTAGACGTATCAATCGATATTTCACCTTTTAAAAAGGAAAAGTCACTCACGCTTCGTGAATAGAAAACTCGCAAATCTTTACACAGAAATAAATCTTTTCCCGAGATTTCATCTGAAAACCAAAGGAGGAAAAAATTTCCGGCAAGTGTCGTAAAACAAACCGGATAGAATAACAAATCATTGGCCATGCCGTTCGAATGCCCTAATTTCATTGCTTCCACACATACGTTGCAAATTGGTAAAGTGCATTATTCCAATTCCTAATCAGATCTCCGGAATTTCTAAGCCCGCTTCAAAAAAAATATCATTGGGGATTTCTTTTATGCGCTTTATTAGTTCATTTTTCCTTTTCATATCGTTTTCTTCGAGGCTAATTTTTAAAAGCCCGATATACGCCTGAATTAAGTCTTTCGTACTTTGCTTGATTGCAGATTCAAAAGCTAACACAGCTTGTTCATTTTTTTCTGAAACCGAAAAAAGAAAATGCCCCAATTCCATATTCCCACGCGAAAACGTTGGCGATGTCGAAGCAACGGTTTCCAGGATTTTTTCAAGAGAGTCAAGAAGCTCCCCGCCCTCCGAGAAAAGCGCGACCGAGTACTTCATCAGAAGTAATTCCGGGTGTAACGGAAACTTTTTCAGCAGCTCGTTTATTAGCGGAATTGCAGCTGAATAATCCCTCTTTTGAATAAAATCCTCTGCAGTTTTTTTACATATCAGATATTCAGAAACCATTTTAATTTTCTTAAATACGCATCTACATTTTCGATCGAAGCTTACACATCACAAGAGTCGCTATCGCCCAATGGTAGCAATTAAATATTAATGCAGGCTCCGCATCAAGATCTCCGCAAAGCAAACCTGGTGCAATTTCAATGGACGTTGGGTTCTCATTCTTCATCGGCTGAACGTAAGTTTTCACAGCATTTCTTCATCGCTCGTATAGCATTTTCTAAGCGCTCTAGGGCGAGTAGTGGCGGTAATTGTAATAAACGAGGTCGAGTTCCGAATCGTAATGCTCCGAAGACCATTGGAAGGGTTGGGTGACGTCGCCGGAAGCGGTGACCGCGCCGAAGGGCGCGTAGGCATACGCCGTGCGGATGTAGCCGGCCGGTCCGAAGACTTCGCAGATGTTTTTCGAGAGATCGTAGCCGTAGGTGAACCACGTGCCGTCCTTTTGGATCGCAAGCGGACGCGTCGCAACCGGCTGTGGCGGATCCCAAGTAACGAGCCACAAAGCCGGATGCGCCGAACGCGTCAAATCGAGCGCCGCAATTTGCAAGTAGCCGCGATAGATATAGCGGTAGTGCAACGTCGTTACTCCCGCAACCGTCACTTTCTTTTCGAAACGGCGGCCCTGCGAGTCGTAAACGTCAAAATTGGATTCTATAGATCTGAAGAGATTTAAAGATTTTCGATGCATAGATTCTAAAACCTAAGGTCGAGGAATCGTATTTTGAACGACAAATGTCTCTGTAGATACATCGCCTGTTATTGATACGAACTTATCGTCATCTAATCTATATGTAACAACAAAACTTCTTGGTGTTACGGAATCAATGTGCACGACTCCCTCAAAAGAGTCGTGAAATAATCCGTGCCTTTCTACTGTTTTCAAAAACTCTTCAGGGATACAATGCTTCGAGAGGCCAATTTCATAAATTTCACGAAATAGGCTTATGAAGCGTTGCCCTTCCAGTGCATTATCATACGCAACAAATGCGATTTCCAAAGAATAAAGAAGTACTCCCAAAAGAAGTACGGAGGATAAGAAAATTAAGATTTTTTTCATTTTGCTACTGATGCATTTGCCTGAGAAAACGGAGAAAATAATACCGGGAAAACAAATTAAGAGTTACTAAATGGAGGATCTATATTTTCCTCCCGGGTAATAAAGCCACCATGGTATAGGATCTTCAAGACAACAAGAGAGAAAAGCATCTCGAACAAGACTGCCACAGTTATTATCGATCAGGTTCTTGGTCTTCCTGTTTTCCGGATTTGACATATAATTTCGGACGCATTTCTCGATTGATTTTTCGTTTTCACATCTACAACTTCCGCCGTTAAGCATTTTTTTAGTGCTATCAATTTTTGCATCAACATAAACAGTATAATTGCTCCGATAAGAACCTTCCGGCCCCAAATTACTATCCGTCTTCCCATCGGAGAAGAGAACGAATGCATGCCAAATAATTGCGAAATCACCCATCCACTCCATTTTATCCATTGGTCTGTAAGCGGCTTTGGGGAGTGCGCCCCAAAGATCTGTGTGCAACGAGGGCTGATTCCCGACAAACATGTAGAGGTTTAATCCGCCCTGCTCTTCGATAGGATCGCGGGAGAGGAAGCGGCCGAGCGAGGGTGAGTAGTGGCGGAAGTTGTAGTAAACGAGGTCGAGTTCGGAGTCGTAGTATTCCGAAGACCATTGGAAGGGTTGAACAACGCTATTGTCCGATGTGGAGACCGCGCCGAAGGGCGCGTATGCATACGCCGTTCGGATGTAGCCGGCCGGTCCGAAGACGTCGCAGATGTTTTTCGTGAGGTCGTAGCCGTAGGTGAACCACGTGCCGTCCTTTTGGAACGCAAGCAGACGTGTCGCGATCGGCTGCGACGGGTCCCAAGTGACGAGCCACAACGCCGGATGCGCCGAGCGAGTCAAATCGAGCGCCGCGATTTGCAAGTAGCCGCGATAGATATAGCGGTGGTGCAGCGTCGTTGCTCCCGCAACCGTCACTTTCTTTTCGGAGCGGCAGCCCTGCGAATCGTAGAGGAAGCACAACCACATGTTTTGTGCGCCATTCGTCACGGATTTGTATTCCGTGCGGCACTTCCGTCGCTTAAGGTCCATTCTTTTATCTTCCGGAGTGTGTATTCAATTGTACGATCATGCATCACCATTGGATCTTCGCCGGATTTTATAGGTTTTACCAAGTTTTTAAGGGTAAGCATGTACTCACGATATTCATCAACCCAGAGAGAGTAATTTTTTTTATTTTTCTTGAAATAATCGGGAAGGATTTTTCTCTTCCTCAGCTTTCTTAGCGGATCTTTGATTTTTTTCGGTTCAAAAAAGAGAGCATAATAATACAGGGCATATCTTGACTTACAAAAGTCTTCGACACCCGCCCAACGGACATACACAAGCCAATAGAGAAATATCTCCGCTTCGTAAGGCTCACAGAACTCATTTGCGTCATCTTTCTGATAAGTAATAGCTTCGACAGCGTGAGAGAGTGTCCACCCCTCAATACAACGGCGAATTAAATTTCGAGAGAAAGGGGACTGTGGCCATTTTTTTCGCTCACCGGAGACACACAAATCAATCCAGCGCTCCAATGCTTTATTCGCAAGTGCTTCACGCTTAAATTCAACAATCTCCGGGGTATCTTTAAAATCACTGAATATAATCGGATCGTTTTTCCACCGCATGCGCCAATCCCGAGAAAATTGAAGATTCCTGCTTTTTGAAAATTTATCCAGCTTCGAAAAATCATAGCCGTCATAATTCATACGAACAAAGATTTGGAGAAGCATCATATCTTCGGCAGGCGGCATTTGCGGGTATGTGAAAGCAAGCTCCATTGTCTCAATGGCAAACTTCTCTCCCGATTTAAGCAAATACTTCTCCACAAATGCGCAAAGCTCCGACCTCGCCTCCCCGCCGTTTAAATAGAGCGAAGACAAGATAAACAGGATAAAAACGACCAAGTACTTCATACAGCTAAGGCAATCTGTTAGTAAATTTCTTAAAAACATTTGATGAACTTTCCTTATTCCTCTTTCGATGTCTTTGGACATAGGCACCGCCTCTTCAGGAAGTTGATAAGCAAGTCTTCAATTCTTTTTTCAATTTGTCCATACGTTCTTTCTTATACTCTTCTAGAATGTCGTCCAATGAGGCAGGAACATCCAAAGAGAAATTAAAACTTGGCAACAACACTCCAAGGTGCGCCGAAGGGCGCGTAGGCATACGCCGTTCGGATGTAGCCGGCCGGTCCGAAGACTTCGCAGATGTTCTTCGTAAGGTCGTAGCCGTAGGTGAACCACGTACCGTCCTTTTGGATCGCAAGCGGACGCGTCGCAACCGGCTGTGACGGATCCCAAGTAACAAGCGAGACTAGGCTACTTCGAGCTTGAAACAATTGCATGTTTTACCTTCTCAATTGCTCTTTGCTGTAAGAAAAAATAGATAAATCCCGAGGATTTTGCGCTGTTTAAGACAACCTTGTCTTCGCAGATAGAGAATGCATCAATATCATTTGTCCACATCGTCCCATACAAAAAAGTAAACAGGATTTTAGTATCATCCGTTTTAAAGGTGTGTGGAATCTTATTCCAATCCTCCGACAAAACCGCCTGTCCTCCGAAACATTGTGAATGTGGGAACGAAAAGCCTAAAATTTTTTCGATTGGAATTTTCACACACAAGGGTTCTCTCATCGGATTTCCGAACAAGAACTCCATTCCTTCAATATCGTCAGCCGCCTCTACAGACAGGCAAATGTCGTTCAACTTAAGTATTTTTTCAAAACGTTTTATATCCACACTTTCTTTTACAACAAAAGAATACTCCATGCCGGCGGAACGCATCAAGCCACCTAAGAAAAACTCAAACATAAAGAAATGGAAAGTTCCCCCCAGTAAAACCACCACCGGAATACTCACTCCAAGAAGAGACGAAAATCTAAAACGCATAGTCTAGACGAACCTTAGATTTTATAATGAAGTTAAAATTAGCATCGAGTACTCCGTCACCTATAAGGTCAACAAAGCCTTCCAACAGCCACTGTGCAACCAATTTATTTCGATTTTCGTTTCCTTTTATTTCTTTGTTGTAGAACTCCAGCCAACCGTTTGCATCCATTTCGTCATACCATGAAATAGAAATTTCCCCTTGAAGGTTTCGGATTTTACCTCCCCGAATACGGCAAAAACTATATTTCCCAGAAGCTAGTACCTTCGAAGATGCGTTAACAGCATATGCGAGACCTTTTTCTTGGAGATAGAAAGCTCCACCGTTTAGGCTTGCAAGATTAATATTTCGCCAAACCTTCTCATGAAAGCCGACAGCCATATCATCTCGTTTTTCAACAATGTCTTTAATCTGTGATTTGAGTTCTTTGTGAGTTTCGCCATTCACATCATCAATAACGATAGGGTCTGCCGGAATAAAATACGGAAACGTAAGATAGTGTAGGGGAGATGCATTTTTCAGAGCTTTTAACGTGTAATAGTAATATAAAATATTTGTTATCCTACTTGCTCCCAAACTGTCATTTTTACACGAGTTGTTCCCGACAAACGCATACAGATTGAGTCCGCCTTGCTCTTCGATGGGGTCGCGGGAGAGGAAGCGACCGAGCGAGGGGGAGTAGTGGCGGTAGTTGTAGTAAACGAGGTCGAGTTCGGAATCGTAAACTTCGGACGACCATTGGAAGGGCTGCGTGACGTCGCCGGAAGCGGAGACCGCGCCGAAGGGAGCGTAGGCATACGCCGTGCGGATGTAGCCGGCGGGGCCG
>JAFYWY010000017.1 GCA_017546455.1 Opitutales bacterium | reverse complement strand
TTTATTCGCGTTTGAGGCCGTTTGTATGAGTTACAACGAAATTCATACGACAGAAAAATTCATAACTAAGGATTCGCTTTGCGAATTCTTCTCGGTTTCGGAAAGAACCGTTTGGCGGTGGTTGCGCGAGGGCTGCCCCTGTGTTCGCATAGGAGCGGGCGGCAGAGGCGATGCGCGTTTCCGGGCCTCTGATGTAGAGGCATGGCTTAACAATCGAAGCGAGGTCGCAAAACGATGAGTAAAAAGCGTTTAGACTGGGAAACGATTTGCACTCTCGCGCGATCCTATGACGTCGCAAAATATCCCGCCGAAAAATTCCTTATCGCGATGCGAGATGAAAGCAAATACAGCTACCGCGGACAAGAAAACGGCGAGCTCAAGGGCTCAAAAACGTATATCTCCCGCGCCGTCGGCTGTAAGCCCGAAACCGTTGAAAACGTTTTCAAAAGGCTCTTGCTGTCAGAAGGGGGAGGAAATGAGATCCTGCGAGCAGTAAAAAACGGGGAGAACGCCGAAGAGTTTTGTTTTCAAAGCGAATTTGCCCGCTGCTCCCTTGAGGCCATGAGCGACAAACGCGAAGAAAAAGAACAAGCCAGAGAGATGCGGGAAGTGCGTAAAGCAGGCAGAAAAGCGTCCCGCGAAAAAGAAGAACAAGCAGCACCACCCCTTCCCGAGAGCGAAGCCTTTAAAAAGTTTATGCAACTCTATCCGTCCGAAAGGCAGGGATGCCGCTCTGAGGCTTGGCGGATTTGGCAGGAAAATAATCTCGATGCCTGCCCGAATTTGGCAGGCTGCTTTTCGGATTTCATCAATAAAGGCAGGGAACCTCGATTTTATACCGCCGCCCCCAAGCTGCTCAAAACCCTCGTCGAACCCAATGAGGAAATGCGGAAGCGTTTTAACGAAATGCAATTTGAGGAACGTTCCGAAAACTACGACGGACTAATCAGCGCACAAAGAGAGTTCAGAAACCTCGGTGAAATTGAGCGGCTGAAAAAGGAACGGGATTATTTTCTCCCGTTTATACCGAAAACATTCCCTATTCTCGGATCATAACTCTGCCAAATCGACACCGGAACAAAATCCGCCCCCCCCTCGCCCGCCCTCAAACAAGGACGGGCATTTTTGGCTTAAAATGGCGCTCTATCCCGCTTAGATAAAGGAATTCATTCAAAAACTCCACTAATTCTCCACTTCCCCCTAAAAAAGGGGAAGCACCTCATCGTGTTTTTCGCTATCTCTGCGCGAGAACGAGAGAAATTTTTGCCAAGTGGAGAAATTTTGCTCCACCGCATTTTCTATTAAAATCCGGCTTCCGTTTTTATGGCCCTCCAAAGCCGGTTTCCCCAATAAGTAAACGGGATAGAGAGCGTTTTTAGGCGGTGGAGAAAAAGTGGAAAAACTTCTGCAAGAAAAGGGCATTTTAGGGCGGTTTTAGGCACTCTTCGATTAATTCAAAAAGGCACGAAAAAGCCCGCAATCCCTTTGTTTATGCGGGTTTGCGGGCGATTTAAAGTGGTGCGTCTGGAGGGAGTCGAACCCTCGTCTCAACCTTGGGAAGGTCACATAATAGCCGTTATACGACAAACGCAAAAATGTTAGGAGCGACAGTAGCGTTTTCTTCGAATTCGCGCAATGCGTTTTTTCGGATCCGGGGAAAAACTTTGCTTTAGTCGGACTTGCGTTTTTGTCGGCGAAACTCCCAAGGCGGAACCGGATTCGGCTTTTTCCAAAGTCCGATTCTTTTTTCGCGCGCCTGCTTCTCCGCCTCGGCATAGTCCGTTGCCTTTTTGGCGTAATACACATAGTGCCAGGCAAGTCCTTCACGCACCTGGCGCAGGTTTTCGTTTTCACCCTTATACCAGATTACGGCAAGCACCCGACCATACCGGTCTTTGCCGTGCATTTCGAGACGCACGTCTTTCCCTGCGATGCGCTCGGCAAGGCGCTTGCGGGAAACCTCGCCGTAATCCTGAGCTTTTTCGGGGGCATCGATTCCCCAAAGGCGCACGCGTATCTGTTCATTCGCTTCGCTCAGAACGGTGACAGTATCTCCGTCGGCGACTTTAACGACGCGTTCTGCCCGCAATGCGACAGTAAAGAGGACGAGCGCGAGACATGAAATCCATGCTCTCATCGGTGTTTATGTGTGTAGTTAGTGTTCTGTCCGGGGCGATGCCTCAGACTAAGCCGAAAAGCTTGATAAAGAGACTATCCGGCGTTGATTCCTCGGCAATACAAATCTCGCGGAGCCCTGCCCCCCCTCCCGAATCAGGCAACAAAAAAAGCGTTCCCGCAAGGCAATCGCAGAAACGCTTTTTTGCTTGAGAGCCGGGTCTATCGGCAAATCTTCAGGACCGGGCACTCGGCATTTTTGTCGCCACCGAGGATTTCTCCCGTCGGAACATTAGCCGGCAACGGTGCTCCGGCAGGCGGCAGGAACACATAAATGTATTTCCCGTCGGCGCTCTGCGTGGCAAGCACACCGTCGAAACCGAAGTACGGGCGCGTACCGTAAATGGCTTCGCCGTTGACGCGGAGCCATTTTCCGACACCGCGGAAGACGGCTTTGACGCCCTCGGGAACGCTGCCGTCCACCTTCGGACCGATGTTCAAGAGGAGATTACCGCCCTTGCCCGCGCATTCCTGGAGTTGGCGGATGACGGTTTCGAGGGACTTCAAATCCGTGTCATAGCGGTTGTACCCCCACTTATTGCCGACGGTCATGCAGGTTTCCCAATCGGAATCGGGATAGCCCTTTGCGGGAACGTGCTTTTCCGGAGTCATCGTATCGCCGCGGCGTACGTCGAGGCGGATATTCGTGTTGGTGTCGTATCCGTCGTAAGCGTAGAGGCGGTTGTTCATAATAATGCCGGGCTGCAATTCGCGGCATTGCTCGATGAGAGCGGGAGCATCCCAGCCGCGCTTACCCGAGGCGGCACCCTGAGAATAGTCCCACCAAATGATGTCAATCTTTCCGTAATTCGTAAGCAGCTCACGCACCTGGTTTTTGAGGTACTGCTGATAAACGCCGTGGTCAATCTCGCGACCGGGCACACCCTTGCGCCATTCGATCTGCTTCTTCGGATAGCACAAATCGGGACAAATCGTGTAGTCGTATTTCGGGTGCGACCAGTCGATGACGGAGTGGTAAAAGCCGACGCGCATGCCCTGTGCGCGGAACGCATCGACGAATTCGCGCGTGAAGTCGCGTCCGAATTTGTCCTGCGAATCGTAGTCGGTTTGCGCAGAATCGAACATCGCAAAACCTTCGTGGTGCTTGCTCGTGAAAACGGCGTATTGGCAACCGGCTTCCTTTGCCAGCTCAGCCCATTCCTTGGCGATTCCCTCACGCGGTTTGAACAGCGGGAAGGTTTCGTTGCGATAGGTTTCGGTGTCGATTTCGACGTTTTTCTGAATCCATTCGGTTCCTGCCGGGCGACCGCGCCATTCGCCGGCCAAACCGGAGTAGAGGCCGTAGTGGATAAACATCCCGAACTTGGCATCGCGCCACCATTTCATGCGCGCGTCGCGCTGTTCCCGCGTTTCCCAAACGGGCGCGTGATCTTCGTCGCCGGCAATCGCCGGGACGCGTTTTTCTTCCGGAGCCGTTCCCGCGCAGCCCGACAGGCAAAAAGCCGCCGCAGCGAGGGCAAAAATCGCTTTAGTAGTCATAGGGTAAATAATAGGAGATAAATTAAAAATCTGCTATTCAGTTTGAGCAGAAAACAGATTAGCGCAACCGTTTTCGAGAATGTCGAGGACTTGGTCAAAGCCGTCGTCGCCACTCCAATAAGGATCGGGAACGCCGCCGAGCGAGGCGAACTTTCCGCTGCAGAATTCGGTAAAGAGCTTTACTCTCGCGGCGTCGAAGCCCTCCGGCGCGCGCGCCAGAATATCGCTCCGGTTCTGCGCGTCCATGGCGATAATGAGGTCGAAATTTTCGTAGTCCGCGCGGCAGAGCTGGCGGGCGCGATGGGTGAAGCGGTAGCCGCGCCGCTGTCCCGCCGCGCGCATTCGCGGGTCCGGCAGGTCGCCGATATGCCAGTCGCCGGTTCCGCAGGAATCACAGGCCAGCTTGTCCGAAAAGCCCTTGCTTTCGATCATGCCGGCAAAAATGCCGTCTGCCGCCGGGGAACGGCAAATATTTCCGAGGCAAACAAAGAGAATTTTCTTCATGCTTCCAAAACCTCAAATTTCGCAGATTTTGGCAAATGCATTTTTCCCGATAAAAATTTTATTGCCCCCTTCCCGCGCATAAGAAAAAATCCTGACTCCGAAAGCGGGCTTTCCCCCGCGATCGCACAACCTGTTTCACAATCCCATTTTTTCATGAGCCAAGCTATCTGGAATCGCAAAGACCTCATCGACATCGAATCCGTTTCGGTCGAAGAACTCGAAACGCTTTTTGCCCAAGCCGAAGTTTTCAAAGCCTCGTTCGGCACGCGTAAAAAATTCGACACGCTGAGAAACCACACGGTCGGTACTTTCTTCTTTGAGCCGTCCACGCGCACGCGCTCGGCATTCGAAGTCGCCGCACGCAACCTCGGCGCCGACCTGCTCACGCTCAGCGAATCGACCTCCTCGCGCACCAAGGGCGAAACGCTCCGCGACACCGCACGCAATATCCGTGCCATGGGCGTCGATATGGTCATCATGCGCCACTCGGCCGCCGGCGCCGCCGCCTACCTCGCCAATGTCTTGGACATCCCCGTCATTAATGCCGGCGACGGCGCACACGCCCACCCGACCCAGGCTCTGCTCGACGCGTTCACCCTGCGTGAACATTTCGGACGCGACCTCCGCGGAAAAAAAGTCACGATTCTCGGAGACATCCTTTTCTCCCGCGTCGCCCGCTCCAACATTCACTGTCTGACGAAACTCGGCGTCGAAGTCACGCTCGCCGGACCGATTACGCTCGTCCCGCAGGAATTCGGCAACTACCCGGGAGTCCGCGTCGCCCACGACCTGAAGTCCGCCCTTTCCGAAGCCGATGCCGTCATGCTCCTGCGCATCCAACACGAACGCCAGACGACGACGCACTTTCCCTCGCTCGGCGAATACACGGCGCTTTTTGGCATCAACGAAGAGCGCCTCGCATGGATGAAACCGGATGCCATCATCATGCACCCGGGTCCGATCAATCGCGGCGTCGAAGTCGAATCGGAAATCGCCGACGGCCCGCGCTCCGTGATTCTGAAGCAGGTCACTAACGGGGTCGCCGTCCGCATGGCCGGTATGCACCTGTGCACGCTTTACCGCGAATCACTCGGCGAAAAATAATCCGTCAAACTCCCGCTTGACAATTTCCGCGGAAGGTGATTTGATTGCATCTCAATTTCACGGTGGAAGTAGCTCAGTTGGTTAGAGCATCGGATTGTGGTTCCGAGGGTCGCGGGTTCGAATCCCGTTTTCCACCCCACTCTTTAGAATCCCGTTTAGGCCAGTACCTAAGCGGGATTCCTTTATTTATGCGGCCTGCAGGCTTTTTTCGTTCTTTCTTTATTTTTCTGTCTTTTGGCGCTTTTTTCGCGTTTTTGTTGATTTTAGGCCACAAATGGCCTAAAAATGGCCTATAAAAAACATGAAAAATGTCATCAGAGAAAAAGGCAGTCTTTTGTATCGCGCTCGCATGGTCGTAAACGGGGAGCGAAGATCCAAATATTTTAAGACAAGAGCGGCCGCCGATGCTCAGTTGTCATTGTGGAGAATGGAGGCCATGAACTCAGTCTCCCAAGAGGAACTTGCCGAGCTGATTTTGTGCCGAAAGAAGCTCAAGGGCGTTGCTACACTGACCGAAGCCGTTGACTTCTTCCTGGCGCATGCGACAACGACTCAAGCCCCGACAATCAGCCAAGGCGTCGTACAGTTTTGCGAATGGCTGGAAACATCCGGCCGTTCAAAAGTACATGTTGCAAGTATCAAGACCCATACCCGAAGCTTCGTCGCCGAATTCGGAGAGAAATTCCCCTGTGACGTCACGCCGGCCGCATTGGTCGCCTGGATCGGCAAAATGGCATCCGAGGGCAAGAAGAGCGCCCGGACGCAGAAGAACGAAATCAACGCCGCCCGCAACTTCATCGGCTGGGCGAAAGTGCAAGGCTGGGTTCGGGAGGTGCCGGAAATCGACGAGCGCATCTTGCCTCGCCAAGAAGTCAAGGAGCCGGAAATCTACACGCCGGAGGAAGTGGCCGGCATTTTCGACTGGCTGGAAGAAAACATGCCGGCGGCCATTCCGCTTTTCGCAGTTCGGGCATTCCTGGGCCTGCGTACGTCGGAAGCACTGCGCCTGAGCTGGGACGACATCGACATGGAGAACAAGATGCTTCGCGTCCGGGCCAAGAAGTCCAAGCTGGGCATTGCCCGCACGCTTGACGAGGAGCTGGCACCGGACACAGCATTCATTTGGCTGGAGAAATACCGCGAGTACGACTTTAAGCTTTCAATCCGGCAGCGCACAAAAATCGCAAAAGCCTTGAACCTGAAAGACAATGGCTTCCGGAAGAGCTTTGCGACCATGCTGACGTCCCTACGGAAGAACCAGCAGGAGACCATGATTGCGACCGGGCACACATCCATGCAGACGCTAAAAAAACACTACGAGGCCGCAAAGCAGACCCGTAGTGTTGCTGAGGCGTATTTCGCCGTGTTGCCGAAGAAGCGTTAATCCGGTTTTTCTTCGTCCTTACCGGCAACCGCATCCGCGAACATGTAGGCGGAGCGTCCGGCAGCCGTAGTGCGGATCCACATCCGCATAATTTCTTCGAACTGCTTTTCCTCGACATCTTCGTCGAACATAGACTTCCACGTTTCCTTAGAGGCACGGGAGACACGCTTGACAAACTGCGTCGGGACAGACACCGCAGGAGCACCGGCAATGCCAGCCGGGCCGGAGGCGTTAAGCCCGAGCACCTGAGAGAGCACGAAGAAAGCCGAGTTGCCGTAGAATCCGCCAAAGGACAAGGTCGCAAGCTGCTCTTTCCAGTCGATGCGTTCCCACAGCGTCTTTTCTTCGTCATCGTCGCCGCCGTTAGCTGCCGCATAGATTGCCTGGACAACGAACGACATGAAGCCTGCATAGAGGAAGTGATATGCGAGCGTCTTCCGTAGGAACGTTTTCCAGCGGCGAGCGTCTTTAGGATTCGCAATCAAGTCCGCAATGGCTCGAATTTGGTGCCCGGCAGCCTGTTCCTGATTAGAGCGGAACTGCGTAATCAGGCGGACAGGTGCGAACGTATGGCGTTGAAGCCAATTCATGTTCATCGCCCGGCGAGACTGCTGCGACGCTTCCGTCAGGGCCATGAATTCGTCCATCGCCTTTTCGTGAGCGGTGGCATCATCAAGACCACGGCTGATTCCGTCGTTATAGGCGGCACGGTAGAAACCCATACCGGCGGTAGCCGCCGTAAACTTGTCGCCGAGATTGATTCCGGCCAGCAGGAAGTTTCGCAGGCGCTTCAAGAAGTAAGCGCCGGACGAGACCTTACCGCGCAGAGCGGCATCGGCCACCATTCGCGAGTATTCGCCCCAGCGTGCCTTGGCCAGCGGATCGGACATAACACGAATCACGTCCTGGATGTAGCGCTTGCCGCCCCACAGCGGGTACAGCATCGCTGCGGTGCTGGCGAGGATACCGCGTTCGGATTCTGCCAGGTAAGAAGCACCGGACAGCATCTGACGGACAACCGGCATCGGATTCATGCCAAGCGCCAACAGATTTGTCGCGCTTACGGCCGCAGAAACAATCTTCGACGACTCTTCGCGTTCCTGCTGAGCCGGCATGCCGAGGACGTTGACGAGGTGCTTTTGCAGCTCCGACAGGTCGGACGAACGAACACGAGTCTTGAGCGTCGCACTGACGGTCGGATTCATCATCACGCGTTCCGCCTGCAAGTGTGCATCGGCATAGGCCAGCGTATGAAGCGTGTTCTGAATCTGCTCGGCCTGAATCTCGCTAAAGGACTTCGACGTGTCCAGCTCGGCCACGTTAATCGTACGGCTTTGGAAACGGCGGGCAACCGGCAGGACGACTGCACCCGGCGTCGAAATCGACAGCGTCTGACGATAGGCGCGAGCAAGCGGATAGTAGTTGTCCTCATTGAACGGATCGTACATGTCGAAGCCGTAGATGTCTTTATAAACGCGGTTCAGTTGCGGGTACAAGGCGTCCCAGCGCTTCTGCCAAGCTTCCTTGAGCTTCCACAGCTTCCCGCCCTTGTAGGTCTTGAGGAACGTTTCAAGCTCACCGCCCTCGCGAGCGTCATTGACATACTGCTGGCGTGCTTCCAGCTCGGCCGCATGGTTTTCGGAGAAAGCACCCGGATTTACGAACAGCGGAGCCTGGAACGACTTCTGCTTTGCCGTCATGTAGATATGCAGCAACTGCATCGGCGTAAGCGCGGAAAGCTTAGCGCCCGGCGTCGTAGAATGGTCGTAAGCCGACGTGTCGAACACCTTGGCCGGAACCGGAACGTTGTTCAGCTCGTACATTTCGGAGACCCACTTATCGCCGAAGATTTCGCGAATCGTTTTGTCTTCCCATTCATGCTGCTCGACGACAAGACGGTCGTGTGCAGAAGCGGCGTTAGACAGCATTTTCTCCATGCGGTCGCAGAAGTGCTTCGCCTGCTCATAGACTTCGCCGGTTGCATGTTTAATCATGCCGCGCAGACGGTCGCCGAGGGAAAGGAAGCCCTGGCCGGGAACAACCTTTTGGGCGAGCTTTTTCAACATACCTTCGCCTCGCTGGCCACGGTGTTCGTTTGCCGTCAACGCGTCGCAGAACGCGGCAGCTTCCTGCTCGACGTTGCGGCGCGTATTGCGGATATTTGCACGCTGCTCGATAAACGAGAAGTCCCGGTCTGCCTGAATCTGCCAAAACGCGCTATCCAGCATTTCGGACGACATGAACTGACCGCCGCCAATCATCTGCAAAGCACGAATGCGGGCAGAGACGTGGTCGTCGGCCGGCATTTCGCTCAGGCTTTCGATTTCCTTGGCGATTTCGTCCATAGACTTGTCCCACCACTGCGAAGCGACGTTGCGAAGCTCATTCGCAAAGACGCGGAACTCGGGCGTGTAATAGGCAGCGTCGTCGTTCAGGCGTTCGTCCAGCTTCGGCAGGGAGCGAACCAGGCGCCACAGACGGCCGCGCAGATACGGCGTGTTCCAGGTTGCGCCCTGAACCGTAGCCAGCGAAAGCAGGCGATTGCCGATACTCATCACCTCGCCGAGCGTCTTAGCGTCGCGCAGATAAGCAATCTGAGATGCCGTGCGTCCGGATGCACCGCCCTGCGCCTGCTCGATTGCCAACGCCTCGATGTCGGCTTTAAGCATGCGGACGAAAGCTCCGTTTTCGCGGAACAGCTTGTGGAGGCGGTCGATGTCCTTGCGAAGACGGCGTGCTTCCATGTTCGCGGCCTTGCGTTCCGGAATAAGGAGCGCACCATGCTTAGAACGCGTCGTTGCGTCCGCTTCGGCTTCTTCGTAGGCCTTAATCTGCTTGTCGGCAGCTTCCATAAGCTTCGCCATGAACTTCGGATCGCCGACGAGCGTTCCCGGATCGACGATAGCGTGAGTAAAGCCCCACTTCTTTGCCAGCTTGTTCCAAGAATCAACGGCCACACGGGCCAGCGTCTTTTGAGCCAACGACTCGGCCGTATCTTCCGCATAGACGGCCTCAAGAGCATTCATGGCGGAAGCAGCACGAGACGAGGAGTGTTCGGCACGGTCGGCAGCAGACGTGTCTTTAGGCATAGACATGCCGCGAGACTTCATCAGGCGAATCACGTCAATGGACGAAAGCGTCTGCATAATCAGATCGGAAGCCTGAGCAAGCTCGACTTCGGTAGGCTTACGCCCTGCTTCGGCAACCATATCGCGCACCTTGCGGAGGCGAGACAGCAATTCGTCAGGCATGCCGGCTTCGGCTGCTTGACGAATCAGGCCATCCATAATTTCGTGCTCGGCGTGCTTTTTTCCGTCTTTGAAGAAGAGGTCGCTAAGCACTTCCATGTGAGACTTGAATGCTGCTGCGCGGGAATGCAGGTCGGAGCCGGAGGCACGTTCTGCTTCTTCCGCGCCGAAAGCGACGCGAGCAGCCGTTGCAAGGCGCTGGGCATTTCGCGTTTCGTAAGCCAACTTGCGGGCTTCATCGGAGACTTCCGGCTTCAACCCCGTTTCTTCGTCGCGCTGAGGCTCACGCTCGCGTGCATTGACGCGTTCGATAGCCTTGCGCTCCGTGTCTGTCCCGGCAGCCGATTCACGCAAGCTACCCATGATAACGCCCTGCGTGCGGTCTTGCTTGTCGGCAGCGACAACGCGCTTGCCGGCTTCGTCAATGTCGCAAGGTGCTTTGCCGTAGGCCGACGTTGCCATAATGTACAGCTTTCGGGCCTGGGCGACAACACGCTGGCGGTCTTGCGGCGACATTGTCTTTGTTCCAGCAAACAGCGGTACCGTATCTCCGTTGCCGCGAGCAATCATCTTGGCAGCAGAAATCATAGCCTGGCGACGAACAGACGAATTGTCGGCTCCGGCCGTACGGCTCCAGCGCTCGGCATCGACAATATTCAGAGAGTCTTGGTCGTAAACAACGTAGGAGGTGCCGCCCGAATAGTCGAATTCGTAAACGCCGAGAGCCGGGAATTTGTGCCCGACGAATCCTGCACGATGAAGCAGTTTGCTTCGAGCGCTCGGATCGTCAAAGCCGAGAATTCCGCCAACCTCATGAAACTCGCGTGCGGTGTAAAGCGTGCCATGCTTTGCATCCTCAACAAGTGCATCCGCTTCTTCTTCAAAGCCGGCCTCACGAACAGCATCTGCAATGCGCATCTGCTGATCTTTCGTCACCGGATTAAGCCAATCAAGCAACGTCTCATCGTCGAATTCTGCCGTATAAAGATGGCGACGGGCATCCGACGGGCCGAAAGGCTTAGTTGTCGAACGCTGGACGAAGTCGTAATAAACTTCGGTAAGCGCGAGATAAGCTTCGTGCAAAGCGTCCACACGTTCGCGGAATTCTTCAAGCTCTGCCCGTTCTTTCGCAAGCTCGGCGCGATCCTCAGGTGCCGCAAAGTGCTCGCGTTCCGCGAGGTCGCTTTCCATCCAACGAACACGCTCGTTGAGATTTTCCATGTCAACGCAGATAGAAGCCAAAAACTCCGAGTAATAACGAAGATTGTCGCCTGCCCCTAATTTCGACAGCACCGCCTCATGAACACTTGCAAGACGTTTTTCAATGTCTTCGGGCGGAAGCAGCGGGCGCATGATTTCGTAGGCCTTGTTCTGCGTTTCCCGGAAAAGCGCCTTGTTAAAGGTTTCGTCCTGGTAGCGAGCACCGCCCTCTGCGTACTCACGGGCAAACTGCTCCGATTCCGTCAGATAATGTCCCCAGCCGAACGTTTGGCGTCCCTCTCCCGTTCCCATCTTGTAATCGCGGAAACGGCCGAACGGATTCCCGTTTTCGGCAGAAAAGCGGTACGGAGAGCCGTGGAAAACACGGACGCGGGAATAGGATTCTTGCGCCGGATCTCCATATCCCTGCAACCAATAACGGAAATCGTCGGCGCTTTTGTCTTGATTAGAAAGAATCCATCTGAGAGCATTCACGGTATTGAGCTTGGTCGAGTACAGCTGGAAACCCTCTTGGGCCTTAAGTTGCTTCCCTCCAAGCTCATTTTGTTTTTGGGTATTTATGGCTTTCAGGCGAAGTTCTCCGTTAGAACTTCGTAGCGTTGCGACAACATAGCGCAACTCGCCATCAAAGCTTACAACGCCGCCAAAATTGCAGTGAGGTGAGTCGTTCTTCGTCTCTCTATAAAACTCCTCGGCGTTTCCGATGAAAGAAGAAATCTTTCCAAGAAGCTCAACTGCACAGCGAGCAAGACGTTCATCACGCGCAGACAAATGCTGGAGCACGTCGGCAATGCCTTTTGAAGTAAGCACCACCTGACGCCCATCTTTCGTCTGAAACACTCGCTTTTCATCGGGAATAGACGCGTACACTTCTTTTGCAAGCAAACGACGGGACTGATTTGTCCCGAGTCGAATCCACTCTAAAAAAGCAGACTCAACGTTTTGAGGCAACGCACCTGTGACGACTGCTTTGTTGTTCGCCTCGATGCCCGCAGCAACTTCTTTCGGTGTCTTTCCGTCGGGAATTCCTCCGCTACGGTTCATTGCAGCAGCCGCAGCAGCACTGAAGCGCTCTCCGCCCTGTTTTTCGTTAGCGGCAGGCGCTTGTGTATTTTCGGCGCCGTCAAGAAACTCGGCCATCAGCTCACGGACAGCATCGTGCGCCGTCATCTCTTTCCACTCGGCATCGCCATCCGGCTTCTTGCCGCGCATCTTCGAAAAAGCCTTTTTGAACAGATTCTTAACGCCGTCAAACCAGCCGGAAGCTTCCTTGTCCTGAACAAGCTTTTCCAGGAATTCTTCCTCAAACTCGTTTTCGAACAAGAAAGCACCGATTTCGTCCGTAGAAACGTCGAAGTCGGTCTCATAAGCCCCAGCGACTTCCTCGCGCAACCAGCGCGGAGCCTTGGCAGCAAATTCTTCCATCTTCTTAAACAAATCCGGAGCAGATTGCTTCGCCCAATTCCACGTCGCGTGCCACACGGCTTCGTGCAGGCCGGTACCGACAAACGAAGAATCGGAAATCCACGCCTTGCCCGGAACATAGATACCGTTGATTTCGCCGTTTTCGGCAGCAATCTTAGCACCTGCGGAAGCCCATTCCGGGACAGGCCCACCAATCTGAACTTCCGTTCCGACGAAAATCTTCCCGAGCATGGAAGCCATCTTGCTACGCTGGGCTTCGCTCAGAGCGAAAATCGGAGCACGGTAAACAGGCGACGACTGCACCATGTAGCGGTCGCGAGTGTAAACGTCGAAGCCGCTATCCGGATCGGAAAGCACACCGGCATGCGAAATACCGAAGAAGCCCAAACGGTCGGCACGGTTTTCGGCCGTCGTGCGGGTACGCAAATCCGGAGCACAGGAGCGAGCATAGGCATCAAGCGCCGCAGAGAACTGATACGGCGTCAAAGCACGCTCACGAATGCCCTGCAATGCCTTTACGACGTTCTCATCGACGTTTTCATGCTGGCCGCCCATGAACGTGTTTTCGACTTCCTTGGTAATGTCGGCGTCACCCATATCGTATTTGCGCGACAAAAACCCGGCAGAAAGCTCGCGCACCACATCATCCGACAGAAGTATCGCACCATGCTCTTCGGCGCCCTCATTCGACGTCTCGCCGGCGAAATCGATGCCCTCGGCGTCGTTCTTTTGAGCTTCGGCGACTCGCAGCTTGATATTCTTGGCGGCAATCTCGCTGGCGGTAGAAAGAATATCCAGGCCGCGAATCAATTCCTTGTTTACTTTGATGCCGCCATCGCCGGCCTTTTCTCGCAGGAACTCTTTCTTTTCGTTCGTTCCCCATTCCGGATCATAGCGGACGCCATCCTCATCACCGAGCATAACGCGGTTCACGAATGCATCCGGAGCGAGCGTAAGCTTTTCTCCGGACTTCGTAAGGGCGTTCGCATCCGTCGCCGAGTCAAGCGCGTACAAGGCCTGATAGGTCGCACGCTCGGAGAGCTTCATCTTCATGTACGAGTTAATCGCATTGGATTGTTCTTCCCCGGTAAGCTCGGAAATATTTTCGATCCCGGACGGCTTTTGCCACAAACCGCTTTCTTCCAAAATGGCCATTGCTCGCGGATCGTTCTTCATCATCTCCCAAACCTGAGCGCGTTCTTGGCGCGACTGCCCGCTGCGGCCAACGGAAGCAACCCCGCCGAGAGTAGCAGCAGTGAGAGCAATCGTAGCAAGAGACTCGGGAGACAGAGTCTCGACGAAGCCTTTCACAGCGCCGTCAACGTAGCTTCCGCCGGTAGCAAAGCTGATGATGCCCTCTTGGTTCGCGTTTTGAAGAGACTCGGTTGCCATTTCGGTACCGAACGCTGCGAGTCCCTTTTCGACACCTCGCGCCACCTTAACGCCGAACGACGGAGCGACGAACAAATCGGAAAGCCGCGTGTTATTCATTGCGGCCAAATCCATGCCCTCGACAACGCCGCGACCGGTAGGCGTGCTCATCAGAGAGCGAGCACCTTTTGCTATGCCAAAAATCTTGCCCAAAGCAAAGCCTGTTCCGGATTCAAGGGCCAACTCGGTGCCGGCTGCAATTTTACCCGCCGTTTCTGCATCCTCGATACTGGCACCACCTGCAATAGCACGCGTTGCAGTATCTTCTTTTGCCACGGAAGCAAATGCCGCAGAAGACGCAAGGAGAGCCTCAGGACGGCCCAAAAGCGCCGGAACCGCCATGCAAACAGCCGCAAGAACGTTCCCGCCAACTTGCCCAACCGTCGAAGGATTTGAATAATTACGAGCAAGCTCCGTGCGCATCGTGGACGAAACGAAAACGTCGTCCTCGCCTGCTTTTAAGCGCTCACCAAGGACATCTTTCAGAATGTTGACGCTATACGGAGACCCAAAGTCATAATTCAGGCCGGACTTCGTAATTTTAGCTCCACGCTTGTTAGCTTCTTCAACCGCCGAATCGACGAACTCAATGCGGCGAGAATCCGCGTCACGATCGTGGCGATGGCGTAAATTATAAAGAGCGTCACCGGACGTCACTTCTGTCTCAAGAAACTTTTTTACGTCCGGAGAAATCTCGGCCAAGAAAGCACGATTGCTATCCGGAACCATCGTACCGGCCATCCCGGCAAATGCGTCCCAGCCCTGCCCCAGCATGCCGGAATCGTCGAAGCCGGCAAAGAGATTAACCGCCTTAGCAACCTCTTGAGCACGGGCAGGAGAAACGCCGAAGTGCTTGAAAACCATCGGAGCACTATCGGCAACACCATTCTTATCCGTGGCAGTACGATAGGAGTCCGACAACATGAACGCCGCAAACGCCTCGTTCGGCTTCAGCCCCATAGAAGCAGCATAGTGCCACCGCTTCAAAGAGGCGTCGTCCAACAGTCCTTGCTCACGCATAGAGTAGGAAACGTCGCCGACACGAGCACCCTCAGGAAGAAGCGCAACGCGCTCGGGAAGAAGCTTCGACATCGCTTCTTCTTTAGAAATTCGCCCATCTTCAAGGTCTTTGGCATACTTGTAAAGCTCAAGACTCGAACCAACGATTTGCTCAAGTCGGCTTGCCATCGCAACTGGCGTACGCGTACCAACGCCAAACCACTCGCCCTGCATCGCAGCAATCGTATCTTCCGGCGTCGCTCCCGGCATAAGGATGTTGTGAAGCGAATAGCAGGCACGCAACGCACGGGCATTGTCGTTTCGGTTCTGCTTCCACTCGTCAACAGAAGCGTACATACTGCGAAGCGCTTCACGCTTAGGAGCGTCGGCGTGCTTAATCGCCTTAAACTCGCCATCTCCGTAAACCTTATAGCCGAGCGTGTCAAAAGACGAATAAGGCGTACGATCGGGCGCAGCAGAATGACTCTCGGCATAAATCGTTTCCTCAAGAGGCGTTTCTTGAGGAGTAGGAACCGCAAGAGAAGCCCGAGCATCAGGCGTCGATGCGAAAACCGGCTTACGGGCAACCGGGGCATCAACTGAAAGCGTTGCCGACGGATTAAGCATATCGCCGGCAATGGAGGTATTAGAGGTGTTGGAAAGATCGTTCTGCATGGTAAAAGTTATTTTTTGTTAGCGACTTCGATACGGCCGGGGATAGTAATGCGCAGCAGAGAGCCGAATTCCTGTAGAAGCTCAAGGCGGCGATCCCAGCTTTTGCCCTCTTTGAGTTCCTCAATAAGCTGCTTTTTTACAGGCTCGACAGCATCGTACAGTGACGTGCCTTTCGTGCCGGCTCCGACGTCGTGATTGTCCAAAACATCAAGGAGCTTGTTCAGTCCCGCAAAGTAGGCGTTCATCGCATGTTTGTCGGCGTTCTTTTCGTCGGCCACCACCCCTTTATAGACTTTGTATTCGCGCTCAGGCGTCACCAGCACTGCACGCAAATCATCAACATAGCGTCCAAGGGGCGCACCGTACTTGTTCCCGCCGGCCAAAGCGCGAGAAACGAGTGCAATATCTGCACGAGAAAAACATGCGTTTTTGTCGCGCAGCTGATTGATTGCCCAAACAAGGTCTTCCGGATTATCGCCGTTGTAGGCACGGACACAGGCATTGACGATTTCGACCATTACCGGGCCGGAAACACGAGTCATGCCAGTCCCCGAATCTGTATGGCCAGGCTGCAAAACCGAATCGTCAGGAAGAATGTTAATCTCAAGATCCGGATCGTTCGTAATTTCTCTCACACAGGCAAGCGATTGAGGCGTTCCTTGAAACAGCAAATCCAGCACTTCTGAATACATCTTGCACTGCTGCTCGCGCATCGCCTTTTTCTCTTTCTCGAATTCGATCTTGTAGAGCGAATCGATGCGAGACTCGGCCTCTTTCCACTGCTGATTGATTGCAGCTTCGGCAGCACTGAAATCGCCGCCAAAATAAATAGACACCCACTTTTTGCCCTCTTCGGAGGTACGAAGAGAAGCGAGCTGTTCGGAGAGTGCCTGCTTTGCCTGAGATTTCGCAACGTCGCCACGGTGACCAATGTTCTTTCGAAGATCTTCTTCTTGCCCGGCGAACATTTTTCGGGCTGCATACTTCTGCAACGTAATCTTCTTCTGCTCTGTCATGCCAAAGACCTGACGCGCATCCGCAGAAAACGAATCGACAAGCTTTTGTTCCCGAACGTCAAGGCCGTCTCCGTTAACATCGGCGGCCTTTCGGATAAAACTGAGGGCGCTTTCAAGGCGTTCAACGCGCGTATTCAGCATTTCCTCAGTCCCAAGGTTTTGAAACTCGGCGAACTGGCGCTCAAGGCCTGCACTGATATTCAAAAAGGCCGCGTTCGTGCGAGCGGCGGAAAGCTCATCTTCGGTAGCACCTTTCAAACGAGCAAGCTCAAGCGCATTTGCAGTGGAATCCGAATTCGAATAAACGTCCGGATTCTGCAAGTCAAACAAGGCGGCATTCTTTTCGCGCACCTTGTTTTCCCGGTACTTGGAAGCAAAGTTCTTCTGAACAAAATCATTCATCTGCCGCTGAAATTCCATTTTAAGGAAAGCGCCCAAACGCTTCGACGCAGGCTTCACGCATTCGTCATCAAGGAACGACGAATGAAGCGTTTCTACAGACTGCGACATCGACTTCACCCAATCTCCCAGCTCAACATCGTTCGACATCTTCGCAGTGCCGTTAAGCACTTCGGTCTGACGTTTAAGGAAGAAATCAGACATCTTCTTTTGGTAGGTGGCTTTAGCCAGCGCGTCTTCTTCGTGCTCGATTTTGTCGATAATGCCGACGGCCAAACGAGCGCCGGAATAGGCCGTTTTTGCAGCGGCATCAAAGACACCGTTTACGGCATTTGCCCATGCCACGTTGCCACGGGAAATACGATTATAGGCACGTTCAACCGCCGCATCGCTCAACAAGACGGGCGTTGCGACGGCTTTGGAATTTTGAAGAGTCGGAATGTTTGCCATAAAACGAGAAGTAGGATGTTAGGAAGCAGCAAGCGCAGCGCTCGAAAGGACGCTATTCGTCGCACCAAGAAGCCCCGAGAAGAGATTTGCCTTTCCGGCCGCCTTTGCAACGGCCGCTTCGTGTTGAAGAGAAATCGTGTTCAGGCGCGATTCAAGTTGCAGAGACATCGTTTCTTCGATGGCTTGCTGGCGGATCGCCCATTGTTCCTGAGCAATCACGCGATCGTTTTGTCGTTGTAGCTCTTGAGCGGTTTGAGACCCCTGCATGATACCAGCAGCAGCAACAGCAGCGGCGGTATTTGCCTCAGCAGAAACGCGCTCATTTTCGAGAATGCGGAGCTGCAACCCCGCTTTTTTGTGGATTTTATCAAGGTTAGTAGAAGCAACTTTTTCCTGTGTTTTAGCCTGAGAAAGCAAAAGCTTCGATTGTGCTTTTGCCTGCCGATAGGAAAATATTGAACTAAGGACGCCGGAAGTACCACCGATAATCGCCGAGCCGGTGGCGTACGTCCCTTTTTGCTGATACCATTCTGTAGCCATGTCGCTTAGAATTCGTAGTTAAGTTGTTTCGACGACCGGCGGGAACGATTCAGAACCTGCGTCACCACACGCGGACGATCTTGCTGCCAAAACTGGTTTTCCAACTGAGCGGCCTTTCCGGCATCGCCAAGCCCCGAAGCCGCAACACGGGCAGCAAGAAGCTTTACCGTCAGAGAATAAAGCTCGGACGACCATTCGGCCGGATTGGACGAGAACCGCACATACCGGCATTCCTGCTGCGAGTCCGTAATGATTTCACGGACGTAAACGTATTTGCCCTCGGCAACCCACTTGTTCGACGTCCCTGCTTTCAGAATGCGCAGGCAGCGCTCCGGACTGTAGTAGCAATAGCCGCGCTCATCGCAGCCACCCGACCACTGCATCGTGGCGGAAGCAATAAGCTCCGGCCAACGCGTCAGAGACTGAACCTCGCGCATTACCGGGAACAGGCAGGAACGCAAAGCACGGGCAAGAAGCCCCGCATCTCCGCGCCAGTCAGGCACCTGGGGGACGCCCAAGGCCTGCAAAGCGCTTTCGCAAAGGGAATCAATCGTCAGACCCATGTTCGCGCCGCGAACCTGAGCCGGAGACATTACCTGGGATTCGATGCTCGGCAGAAACTCAGAGAAGAATTTCTGCTCAAGCCCAGCCGAACCGGACAAATCATGAGCCAGCGCAGCATAAAGACGTGCCGCGAGAAGCTTGATTGTCGCCGAAAGAAGCAACGGACTCCAAACCGACGGATCCGGCATGAAGCGCTGGTACAAAATCTCGACGGCCGTTCCCGTCGGAGCCGGCTGCACGAAGAGCGTTTTGCCGATTTCGGAATAAAAGATTTCTTCGCGGGCGTTCCGGACGGTAAGCACGCGCAAACAGTCATCCGGCAGCTTAAACGACGCACCATAAACAACGTCTGTCTCGGCACGCTCGCAATAGGTAAACGATTGAAGCTCGGGCCAAAGAAGCAAGGCCTGAACTTCACGAGCTACAGGAACAAACATGCGGCGGCAGACAGCCATAGAAGCCGAATGGTCGGCCTCAAAGTGAACACAGGTTTCTTCCCCAAGGCTCAACAGAGCCAAGTTGCAGACGTCTTCGACGCCGTCCGCTTTGTTATAAACGATTCCGTTGATGAGCATTTTAAGACCTTTCTTTAGAAAATTACGTTCCCGTTTTTATCGCGAGGCTTAGGAGCGGCCGTGTCAGTGCGAACGATGTGGGCGCCGATTGCCAACAGCTCAAACGCGCCGCGCATGGACGTCCGGACGCCGATGCTGGCCTCATTCGAATAGTTGCCCGACCAGGAAATGCGGCGAGGAGATGCGACTGTATTGAAGAACCCGGAACAATCGTCAGACCCCGGCTTCGACGTACCAGCACGCTGCGGGAGATAAACAGCACCACCGTCGAACGAGACTTCAAACTCGTGATTGCAGTGTTCTAAAACGTCGCTCGCCCCATACAAGTCCAGTTTCGAAATGATGCAGCGGGAGCCGTAGCTCTGCTGCTCATCCAGCGGCAAGCCGATGGAAATCATTTCGCTTTCGTAATCCTCGCCAAAGTCCGTCCAAACGTCGCTTAACGGATCGAGAATGCCAAAACGGTACGAATACGAACCGTCTGCATTATCGACCTTAAACATCAGAACAAGACGATCGGACTCGCTCCCCTGCAAAACAGCAATATCTACCGCCTGCATACCCTGAACGGAGAAATCGTACCAACTCCAAGCACCGACGTTCTGCTCATCGTTGAACACGAATCGGGCAACCGTGCCATCCTCGCGCAAGACAAACAAAGCACTCTCAGGAGCACGAACGCCGACCAGCTTCATCGCACGCTTGCCGACTGGGAACAAGTGACGGGCAAGCACGTTTACTTCCCCGGAAACGAAGCGAGCACGGCCCGAATCGTAAACCTGGGCATGAATGATTTTGCGCCCTGCCTTGATGTAGAAAATCTTGTCGCCGAGCAGGACTGCATCGGCATCGGCGCTACCCCAGGCGGACTCATTCTCAAGAGCAAGAGACGTAGGGTTCAGCGAGTATTCATTGTCCCGGCCGACGAGATTACCCTCAGACTGGGAACAGCCAAACTGAAACTGCCCTTTACCGAACTTCATCCAGCGGCCCACATCCGGAATGCCGGAATCACCCTCAAAACTCAAGCCGTCGGTCTTTTCGGAGCCAGTCGAAAAGTTTGCAATATCATCAATTTTCGAAGCCCAAAAATACTTCGGGTGCAAGTCCGTCGAAAACAACCACAAGCGCTGCTGAGCAATGTCCAACGTCAACGGGTAGGTTCCCAAATCGTACGAAAACGCCCCGACTGTGTAGCGGGAACAAGAAAGACGCTTCGGAGCAACGTTCATGCGAGTCACACCGAAAGAAGTGTCACCGGCATTTGACGGGCCCTTTTCGAAATAGTAGCGACGATCACCCGAAATACGAAGCGTCCATTTGCAGCCCATGTCGGCGACATAGGAATTCGACTCGTTGTCGGTAGCATCCGATTTCTCTTCGTAGTAGTAATGGTAAGCGGCCGAACGTTCCAGGAGCTTCACACGGACACGAGCATTGTAGTGATTGACCTTGAACGACACAGCCGGAGAAAGCGTGCCGTCGGTCGCAGCGGTTATGCTGCCAACCTGAATCCACGAGCACTTATCGTCCGCGACAGACGGAGGATCATAAGAAACTTCAAGCGCAAGCTGGCCACACCAACGGCCGCCGGACGAAAAGAAGTAAAGCGTAGTGTTCCCGCTCGCATAGTAAACGTCAGAAACAGCACCGGCAGACTTGGCGTCGTCTTTCGCGCCGTCTTTATCCCACTTTCCCCAATCGACGTAATGGCTCTCGCCGGAAGTATCTTCCAGCATCAAATGCCACGAACGATGAATAAATTCCAACGGAACCTTGTCATCCAAAGAAGCCGCAGACAAGTCGGGAAGCGTGACTTCATTGCCCTCGACACCAAAAGAACCACCATCGACAGAGACGACGTTAAGCGTCGGCGGAATCGTAAAACGAAACGAGCGAAAAACCACGTTGATTTCAGTACTGTCAGCAGGGACGCTAACGCGGAACTCGCCCATAGAAAGACCACGTCCGCAAAACAAAAGCACGTCATTATACTGACGAAAACGAACGCCGGCCGGATCAAACAAGTCGTAGTCAGCCAAAACAAGCCGCTCCGGCTCAACTGACTCAAAAACAGGAGACTCAGAATTGATACGGCAAAAAGATACGGACAACAAATTCGCGCTTGAGAGCGAGAAAAGAATGAACAAATCCTCGCCGCAAAAATTGCCCGAATAAAAAAACTCTTTGCTCGAAGCAGACGGAAACGAACCGGACTCGCAAGCAAAAGACAAACCACGCCGACGGACAACAGCACCTGTCACATCGACGTCGAAATTTTTCAGCTTCCGGCACGAACCTAAGTATTTGTCGATATCCGACCGAAACTTAATAGACGGAGAAACTTCCCCCGTCGAAAACCCAAACATTCTAATATCCGCACCCATAGCTGACTCCCTAAAAAATTAAAAAAGCGCCGGGGAAAGCCCCCTCTCCCCGACGCACACAACTCTCTGATTACTTAACCCGTGACTAAGCCCCCGCTTGCGTCACAGAAATGGTCTTCTTCAAAGACGCATCACCAGCATAACCCGGGACATCCGAGAAGATTTCCACCGTTCCGGTACGGGCAGAACCCGTCGAATTTGCAGTGTAGGAAATCTTGACGGTTGCGTCACCGGCGCCGGCAACGACGTCTGCCGTCATCCAGGCTTCCGAGCAGACCACGCGCCAACGTTGCGGCGTAATGCGGTTTGCGTTCGTCTTGATGTTGAGCGTCGAAGACGTGGCCGTTTTCGCCGGCGTAAGAGACGTGACTTCCGAGGAGCCATTCATCACCGAAAGAGTCGGGACAAGACCCGGAATCTTGATGATCATAACAGCATTGTCGGACGTACGGACGTAGCCGAGCGTTTCCTTGCGCCATGCCTGAGGCTGGTTATAAGCGTGACCGTCAATCGTCATGCCGATATCCGGGCCGCCCCAAGTGCACTTCGAGACCGCGTATTCGTTGAAGAGAACGAGCTGAGATTCGTCCAAACCGAAGAGAATATCGCCGTTAGCACCGACAATATCATCAATCTGGAACGGAACGATACCGCCCTGGAACGGCTTGATCGTATCAAGCATGGTAAGGTCGGAACCCGGGACGTAGTCGTTGTTTTTCAGCCAGTTCTTATTTACGTCGTAGAAGAGAGCGTGCTGAATCGGATTCATCGCAAGGAGCTTGCGCGGGCCGTTCATGTTCTTCGTACGAGCGTTCAAAAGCGCGATTTCGCGGAACGAAAGCGTTTCAGTCGTTTCCTTGCTGGAAGCAACGTGATAACGGGATTCCGGAAGCGAAACAAGCATCGTGGACAGATCGGATTCTTCATTGCGGGTTGCACGAAGAACCTGCGGAGCAACAAGAGCATCAAGCCACATAACATTCTTCGCCGTGAGCACGTTGATGTACATCTTTTCGTGCTTGTCGCCGCGAAGATTGAAAGAGTTTTGAAGTTCCTGGATCGAGTTGAAGTACGCGTGATCGACAATAACCTGCGGCTTGCAGACGGTCGCTTCGTACTTCGTATCGACGTAGTGACGGCCGGCCACCATATCATCGTGAGCATCGGACGTAAATCCGGCTTTCTGATAATTCAGAATGCGAGCGTTAAAGTCCTGCTGCGATTCCGGCGTAATTTTGTCCGGAAGCATCCAGGAGCGGTTAATAATCGTTCGAACCGGCTGGCCAGTTTGCTTGTCGTAGTCACCCGAAATCGGAGTGGCTTTAGAGAGAACGTCATAGGACTTGCCCTTAAAGGAGCCGTCCAGGCGTTCCTGCATCGTGACTACACCTTCGCGCAGACCAAGCTGGAATGAGGGATCTTGTGGATTCATTGTATGTTTTCCTTTGTTTTGTGGTTTGGTGGTTTTGACTCGGAAAACGCTTGTCTGCACTCGCAGGGCTGGTACAACGCTCGCACATTCAACAGGGCGCCCGGATGAGCGATTATCTGTCTTGCTGCGACGCGATTATCTCCGCGTCGCTCATATATATTCGCCAAAAAGCTCGGCAATCCAACACAGCCGAAATAGCTTCAAAATAGCCGTGAGGTTGTAGCAAGTTTTAGCAGGATTTTGCTAAAACGTGCTAAAACTCGCTATAACTGCGACAGACTAAAAACATTGACGTTTTAAATCGTAAGATAGATGCTCTCTCACGCGTCCGGGGAGGGTCGTTTACGTCCCGTTGGAAAACTTCCCCCTGGTCGCCTTTTAGAATCCAGTGAGGGTGGCGCATATAAGTTTTCGACCTATGCGGCATATCGTCTCTCACAAAACGCCCATTGGAAACGGTGGGCGTTTTTAGTTTAACCAAAGAAACGAGTGGTGGCGAACAGACACAAAAACATTGACTTTCAGAAACACAATCAAGATGATTTTAGATGCGCCTGGGGATAGGACGTCACGACCTGTTGAAAATCTCTGCGATTTTCCCCCGGACGCGTTTTTTTTGGCTTATTCTCATGCACCTTTTTTACATTGACGAATCAGGAACTCCGGAAACGTCCGGGAATTCAAAACAGTTTGTACTCGCAGCAATAGGATTACCAATCGACTTCTGGAGGGAGGCGGATCAAGCCTTACAGCGCATCAAATTTCGCTACGGCATAAAAGAGGAAGACGAAGTACACGTCGCATGGATGTGCAGAACGTATCACGAACAAACGTGCATTGAGAACTTCGAAAAGCTTTCAGCGGAAGAACGCCGCCTTGCAGTAAAAGCAGAACGCGCGAAATTTATAAACACTCGAAAAAAGGAAGCTAAGGCCGAGAAAGACGAAACCAAAAAACGCAAGATATTGAAAACCATCTCTGACGCGAAAAAGCTTTTCAACAAAACAGAGGCCTATACACACCTAACAGAAACCGAGCGCAGACAGTTTGTTAGAGATTTGGCGGAAATTGTCGGTCGATGGAAAGACGTGCGAATATTCGCGGAAATTATCGACAAATCAAACTACACACCTCCAGCACACTCTCTGACTCCTACAACACAGGCGTTCGAACAAGTAGTGCTTCGCATTGAGAAATTCCTTGAAAAGAAATCTTCCTGGCGACACAACACCCGGGGAATTCTCATATACGACAACAACCCAAGCGTCGCATCGCAATTAACGCTAAACATGAAAAACTACTTCAAAAAAGGGACGTTTCTCTCAAGCGTAAAACACCTTGTCGAAGTTCCGCTTTTCATCGATAGCTCGTTTTCCGGAATGGTTCAAATCGCAGATTTATGCGCATACGCACTACGACGCTATGTAGAGTTCAACGAAAAAGAGCTTGTTGACTTGATTTCTCCAAGGTTCGACAAAAAGCCGCGTACACACCACATACTCGGAGTACGGCACTACACGTCTAACACAGAATGCCAGTGCATTTTTCCGCACAAACACCCCCGCAAAGAAATTAGCACCTAATCCGTTTAAATAAGCACGCTCGCCCGAGCTTATTTCGACAATCGCCATGTAGGCCGCATGAACAAAAAGGCCGACAAAGTAAAATAAAGGACGAGTTAGGACGAAAAAGGACAAAAAGCGCCCACCCGGAAAAGGTGAGCGCTGATTGATTTATTTTCGACCAAACAGAAACTCCGAATAAGACAGTTGGAAGCCGGGCGGAATGTCCGTGTTGTGGTCAATATCACACGGGAATCCAGTGTAGTTTACTACGAATCCATGCGAAGCCGACTTGTCGAAAATAGAATCAAGATTTTCCGGCTTCCATGCGTAAATCGCTCCGTCAAGGTACGGACGCAAATCCTCACTGCGCTCAATGCCGCAAAGCTTAGCTTTTCCGTCCGAAACAACAACGTTGCGCCAAGACAAGTCTTTCGCCATGCAGACACTTACGGCCGAACCGTGTTCGCGCGTCGCCGCCACAGCATCTGCAAGGAGGCGTTGCCGACGAAACGGCTGAGAAAGGAGCGGCTGGACGAACACATCTCCACTAATGGCCGAGCCTCGAATAGCTGCAATTTTGTCACAAGCAAAACGACAGTCTTCCAAGTGAGAACCCGTGTCGCACTCGATATGCTCCCACCCAAACGGGAGGCATTCCGGCAACTCAGATCGGAAGCCAACCGTATAGACCTTAACGGCCTCTTGGATGTAGGCAATCTCCTGAAAAAGCCATGCAAACGTCTTTTGAGAGAAGAATAGATTCTTATTCGGGAGGCGCTCGCTCGGCTTAACTGTAATTAAGACATGGATCATAGGAACTTAACGTTCGGTTGAGATTCAAGCCATTGGCGCTCTGCAGCCCAGTCGTAGTTCGGGTTATTGTCGACCGTGCCATCCGGATAGGTTTTAACCGACTTGTTTTCACCGGAACCAAAGCCGATGATTTCGACGGTAGCGCCTTGCTCAAGGAGCCAGTAAGCAGCAGCAAAACCAGTAGAAGATTTTGTGCCGATATTGGCTTCGTGAGCCGCCTTAGAGCGGTACCCCTGTTCGCAGCCAACGCCATCGTCAAACGCAATAACGTTGAAATTGTTGCGCAGGAAAGACGGGTTGAAGTTCAGGTTCAACCAAACACGCCGACAAACGAAGCATAGGTCGAGCCTCTTTCCAACGTCTTCGGCATCACCGTAAGGACGGTTGACTCGGGCGATCATATCCCATTCGCACTCTGCGGCCGAGATACGGTCACCCATTTTACGCCCATTCAAATCGCTTCCGCTTCCAATGAGCAAAACCCTTTTACCTTCAAGAGGCTTGGGTTCCTCAAATGATAAAACATTTCGTTTTTTCAATCGTTTTTCCATAAGTAAAACTCCTTAACAACACGGACTTCCACAGGAAATGACAGCCTCCATCTGGGGAGAAAACGTATCTTTATTGTCAGTAAAAATGTCTGACAATTTTTTCGTCCCGCTATGAATAATCTCCGGCTCCCCGGAAAGTCCAGCAGCACTTGTTTCTATAAACCCCAAGCCAGCCTCTCCACCGCAATATTGTTTAGACAGATCGCTTCCAGCAGTAATTAAATACAGCTGAACAATAGACGAGACACTGCAACAATACGCGTCGGAAATTGCAGAAATAACAGTAGTCCCGGGATTCGCGTTGCGTCCAAAAGCGCCAAAAACCTGAGCACTCTCACAAGCCGTCGCGCCATAGCCAACAGCAGTCGAGCATACTCCATTAGCTACACTAAACGCACCGAGAGCAGTCGAGCCTTCCGAACCGGAGGCGGCAGCATAACCAACAGAGACTCCATACGACCCGCCAGCATAAGACACCCGACCAATAGAACAAGAGTAATGCGCTGACGCGCAGGAAATAGCACCAAAAGCACAGGAGTTATCTCCTAATGATTTTGCAGAAAGCCCGACTGCGATAGATTCGCTGGCATCAGCACGGGAATCGTGGCCAATAGAAATATTACATCGAGCGCTCGCATGAGACTGTGTTCCAATCGAAATAGCATTCGTGTCATCAGCACTTGCTTTATACCCTAAGGCGATAGCGCTGGAACCTGAAGAATAAGAATTGCTGCCTATTGAAATAGAAGCGCCACCCTCCGTAAACGAAGAGTACCCCATGGCAACGCCGAGTATATTAGACGCACTTGATTCAGCTCCGATAGCAATAGCACCCTCTGCCGGCTCGTCTACGTTTGCACAATATCCAGCTGTGACTGTAAAGTTTGAGGACGCACACGCACTATCGCCAACAGCAACAGAAGACTCGCCAGCTGCGTAAGATGCACCGCCAAGAGCAGTAGAGTAGCTACCTTCCCCCTCAGCAGCTGAACCAAATGCAACCGCCCCGCTATCCAACGCCTTAGCGGCAGTACCAATAGCTACGGAAGACCCGCCTTTAGCACTCGATCGCTGCCCGAACGAAATATCGGTTTCATCGCCAGTCGTGCCATATTTAGCGTAGTCGGAAAGGTCGCCAAGCGTAGCAACAGTAGTATCGCCCCCAAGGGCATCTCGGAATTTATACGTCATGTCCGGGAAAATGCTCCCACCCTTGTACCCAAAGAAAGAGACATTGATGCGGCCATCGCCGGAAGTAGTTGACGGGTCGTAATTGAAATAAATCCCAATGTTGCTTCCGTCGCTATTCGGAAGCTCAAGCATGTTTCCGGCAAGTTTTACACTTCCGCCAAGATCAACAGTAATCGGATAAATTCCAGCGTTCGGAGCGAAAATGCTCGCTCCGTTAGGCATACGAAGCCCGCCGGAGCCAGTCACAATCGTTAAGTCGCCACTCAAGGTACCCCCAGCGAACGGGAGATAATTCGAAAGAGCCGTCTTCGGAGCCTTTGAATCAAGCTGAGTCTGCAAGTTAGTGACGTCAGAAATATCATGGAAGTGCACCAAATCAGCTTTCAAAAGCTCAACCGCTTCGACATCGCCTTTCGTAGCAATATCGGACAGCAAGTAGAAATCCATCTTCAACAACGGAGCGTGAGAAGCCCTGTTCGACTCAATGATTTCAGCTCCCGAAGCAATGCCACCGCCATAAATGCGAGTCGCTTTAGCCCCCCAGGAAACCAAATTTGTGCCGGCCTCATCGTCAGTTTCTGTAATGGAAATCACTTCGTCGTCCGGGATCGGGCCTCCGGCAACTTCGAAAAGAATCCACTTCATTTCATCGCCGGCCAAAAGGAAAGAATTCGGAGCCAGGCCATTCCAAGAGTTGTACGCGATGTACCAATTCCCATTCGCGTCTCTACGGCGAATCTGCAAGAAACGCGGGACGTCGGTATCAACATACCCGTTTGCGTTTCGGCGATAGAACGAGAGCGTCGTAGGAATAATGCTTTCGCCGACAATCCCAACCGAATTCAAAGTTCCGAGAAACGCATCATAACTCGCATTGTCCGCGTTTTCCGGAACTTCTGCAACAGGGATCGAGCAAAGCGAAGAAGCCTTGCCCTCAAGAATCGTCGGAGACTTAATCGTTCCGTTTTCTCGCAACGCAAACGTGTCGGAAGAAATATCGCCGAGCTTCTCGTCCACGTCGGAAAGCAACGCAAGCGTCCCGCCTTTGACCGGGAACAAAACATCCGCACCCTGGCTAATCGCACGGATGCCGACACCGTCAAGGTACATGGCGTTCGAAGTCGCCTTATTCGAAATTTCGTCCCAGCCAAGAATGCTCTGAGTCTGAATGCCACTGCGAACGTCAGACCACTGCAACCGGTTTTCGATGCTTTTCTCAAGATCCGAAAACTTCGTCGCCCACTGCTTTGCACTGTCGGCCCATTCCTGGGAATAGACCTCGCGCAGCTCATCAAGCATGGTTTTTGTCTGATTTTTCAGTTCAAGGCCATACGCTTCAACGCACTCACGAATCACGCGCAAAGAATGGTTCAGCTCCACGCCCATTGCGTTCAGAGCGCTTTCGCGGGAATTCTCGACGTTCAAAACCGACGTTTCACGAGCCTCGGAAATCGACGTCATAGCGCCGGACAACAACGCATCCCACTGGGCGCTGGCCGAAGAAACCGCCTGACCGAGCGTAGCAACATACTGCTCAAAACGAACCTGCAATTCACGCAGCTTTTCGCTCCCGGCGACGTCCGCGTTGTTCAGCAGGCGCTGAATTTCCTGTTTGCACCCGACGACGGCGTCATCGGTAGCTTTCAAAATCGCGTCCGCAGCACTGACCAAACGAGAATAAGCATCAGCCGACTTCAAAGCCCACTGCTTCGCATCCTCTACAGACTCGGCCGTTTGTTCCGCTCGGGCCTTAACGTCCGAAGCCGCCTGCAAGGTCTCATCACGGGCCGTCTTTACGTCGCCGCCAGCCACATCACCAAGCGCCGGATTGCCATTATCGTCAAAGACAAGCGCCTTGCCCTTTCGCTCGGTTGCCGGGAACGCCGCCAACACAGGCAGAAAAACATCCGGAACACGGAACGTGCACTGAATCTCGGCGCGCAATTCATCAATCGCTTTAAGCAGATCGCGCAACGACGAATACGAATCCAGCGCAGTTTGTCGGCTCAACACCATCCATACGCGCTGCCCAGCCTGGAAGTGCGTCAAAACGTCGCCACCGGCTGCGCCCAAAAGCGAAACCCAACCGTTCGCAATCATTCCGGCCAACGTTCCCGTGTACGGGCCAACGGAGCCATAGCAATAAACGTAAACTTCGCTCGGATCGCTCCATTCAAAAGGAATAGAAACGGTTCCACTGCCGTTCACAGAGACGATATGTTTTTGGTAAGTTTCACTCATAATAGGCGGCTTTCTGTTTGCACCCTTTATACGAGCGAACAAAACCTTTTTCACGTTCCAGCCATAAGCTCGCAAATAGCTTGTCTTTAAAAACCTCCACGCCAATACTCACGGCAAGAATGCTCCCCACGCCTCTTTACAATGCGCACCACGGGGAGCCGCTTTTTGCCATAAAAAAGGGAGACCCTTGCGGGCCTCCCCAGGACATATCATGGATGAGAGAAAACTAAAGTAGTCCCTGCGCACGCAGGGCAGCCTTGCGCTGCATAAGCTCATTGAAACGGCGCTGGGCCAAAGCGTACCCGGCAGAATTCGGATCACTGAAAGACTTCTCTTTCATCAAAGAATCAATCTCTTTCATAAGGTCTTTCGGAGACTGCACCGATGCCGTGTCACGCGGTTTGCTGGCTTCGGAAACACCACGAGCCGCCGCCAAGAACATGCGGCACATCTCCGCATCGTTCTCAAGGCCATAAGTTTGTAATGCTTTCAACGCACCCGGGAACTTGGACATGAAATTCTGAACCTTTTTCAGGTTCGCGTCATATTCGTCGCCCCAGTCGTTCTTCAGCTCGCGCACACACTTCTGATAGCGAGCTTCGTTTTCTTCTTCCCATCGGGCAGCCTCGCGCTCACGCAAACCGGCAATCAAGTCCAGCGTCTTGCCGTGCTCAATGTCGGAGAAGCCGTTCGCAAACATAAAGGCCGAAATCGTATCAAACGCCTCTTTGTCCATGCCGACCAAATCTTCCGAGCTGAACTTACGGGAATAAGCGTCCGGAGTTTCGACGGAACCACGGCGAGCCTTAAAATAAGCGTCCATAGCCACCTGATCGTTTACGTCGGCCGGAGCTGCCAGCCCCTTGCGGCCGATCATCGGAACCAAATTCACATAGGCTTTAAGGGCCTCAGTCGAATCCTTAAACTTGCGAAGCTCGGCGTTCCCGCGCAATTCTTCCGGCAGAGAGTCCGCCCAGTGCGTTGCCGGCTTAGCTTCCGAAGCAAAAATGCTCGAACGCCCCTTTTCCGCCGGCTTCGTCTCCATAGCCTTAGTTTCGGCCGGCTTTTCCGTTGCCGGATTCTCAACGGCCTTGTTCTCCGTTGCCGCCGGCTCAGTCGTTGTCGTAGTCGTAGTAGTTGTGTTGTCTTCGTTTTCCATAAATTATTTTTCGTTCATCAGTTTGGACAGCTCGCCCCAAACAAAACGGCGACCCTGCCAAAAACAGTCTGCACGCTCGTTCGTAATAAACCCGCAAGCGTCAAACTCACAAATCCGGTTCTTGATGTAATCCAAAAGCTCAGCGCCACCGTCCATGTCGCGCACCTTACGCATCGTCACGGCAAGCTTTCGGCGGTGCTCGGCGACCTCGGCAGCACGCTTCTCACGCGCAGCACGCTTCTCTTGAGACTCGATTTCCCACGGTTCAAGCGGGAGTCCGTCATTTTTCTGTTCTCTCATCGCTTCAAAAACTCAAAAACGCCAATAACACCGGCCAAAATACCCGTCTGCCAGTATTTCCAGGCAGTCAGGGACGTAATGCTACGATCCGCCTTGTCCAAACGACGCTCCAAAACATCACAACGACGAATCAGCATGCGAGTCGTTTCCTTGTTCTCGCTCAGCTGATTCAAAATCGCCAACTGCTTCTCGCGCCATGCTCGATTTTCGTCGCGCATATCACGCAAATCTTTCGACAAATTCTTAATGTCGGCAGCCAAAGCGTGTGCATCAAGGTCGGTTCCGGGCATCACTGCACCTCTTTCTTCTCTTCGGCCTCCGAAATCTCCGGATAAAGCTCGTTTTGCATGTTCTCGACAACCTCGGAAGTAGTTTCCGCACCGTTTTTCTTCTTCCGGTTGCGGAAATACATCGCCGCACTACGCAAAAGCGGCGAGATAAGGAGACCGCCGCCAAAAAAACCGGACGCAAGGGCCGCTGCATCAAGAATATCGGCTTTCGTATTGTCCGGAATTGCTTCGACAGACTCGACAGCCGCCGAAATGTTGCTTTTTACCGATTCCCAGGCGCCCGGAGACGCTTCCGGATTGTCAGCAAGCCGGCACCCGGAAGCAATGAGCGCAAAAATACTTAAAAAACACAAAATTTTATTCATTTTTCGTCCTTTCTTAGAAGCCCGACCGCTCAGCGAAGCTGCCAGGTGCCGATCGTGCCTGCGGATCCAGTCCGGACAGGATTTTTTCTTCCTGTTGCTGCTGCTGGGCCGCCATCATCGATTCCTCAAGCTCCTTGCGCTTCTTCTGACGCTCGGTTTTCGTGCGAATAACGTCCTGCGGGATAGAGAAAAAGTCCGCCATGTGCTCGAAAACCTTATCAACGTCGAAGTACACGTCGAACATGTCGCCCATCGCCTGACGAGAGTTCGCAAACTCAAGGCAATTCGCAAAAAAGTCCCGAAGCTTGTTCGTTTCGCCGTCCAAAACCATCGACGCAAGCACCGAAACGTACTTAATCTCGACGTTCTCACGGCGGATGCCCTCAGGAAGACCCGTCCCAAGCACGCCGTTCTCAATCAACAAGTCCAAGCTGCGCTTAATCAGGACGCTCAGGAAGTCCGTGTGAATCGCGTGGACAATCGGAGCAATGGCGCGAACAGACTGGCCGACGCGGCCGCGAGCTTCAGTCGCCGTCATCGTCTTCGTGTAAGCGTCAAACGTTTCAAACGCGTCCAACAGACAGTTATTGCGGATGTTCTGCAAGCACTGCTGCTGCTGAGGCGTAATGTCGCTAACCACTCGCGGCGGTTCCAACTGCACAAACATATCACGGACAACCCCGTTGCCCTCAATGTAGTTGCGAGCTCCCGGAGACGAATCAAAGCCGTCCCACGAGTACGGAACAATAACGGCCGGATCGACCTGGCGATCAATCGCTTCGGCGTGCTTGAACTTCAAGCGGCCCAAATACTTAACGTCCGAAAGAGACATTTCAATCGGGCCCCAGCCATAAACAGAATTCGGCAAGTGTCCCCAAACAGAAGAAGCAAACGGGAACGAATCATACCCACCCACGTCAACCGCAACCTTGTTGCGCCTGTCCAAAATCAGGTGCCCCCACGGCTTCTCACAAGCCGGAACGACGGGCATCTTATCCGTCGGCTTCGAAACCTTCTCTCCGAACACCTTACGCGGATAAACAATCCAAACGTACTCAATCTTCTCTTTCAGCGTTTCCGGCTTCGAAGCCAGCTTCAAAACTTCCGGCCCGACACGATCTCCATAGCGCTCGACCGCCTGCTTCACAGTCAACGTAAACGTCCGGCTAAACGTATCCGGCTTGCCGCGAGAATTCGACGACAAGTAGCACTCCTTGCCAACCTGATACGACGAATACTCCAGGCTGCGCGTCATTTCGTTGAACTCAACGTACCCGACAGCCGTGCCAAGGACAGTCTTGTCGTTGAACGCCGACATCAAAACCGACGAAAAATTAGTCGTGGACATCTCACGCATCAGCGGCAACGTCAAATCCCGCAGCTGCTTCAACTCGGCACTCTCCGGCCCCAAGCCCATGCGTGTCGCATCGTCAACGTCCAAACGGAAAAACGTCTGACCTACCCCAACCGTATTGGCATGCAGGTACATCGCAGCACGCCACGCACACTGAGCCGGCAAAGAGTCCTGCTGCGGAACATAACGCGTGTTCGAATCCGGCGGCGTGGACGACGACGGATCCCAAACCTGGAACCCATAACGACGACATTGCTGCCAGGCAGCCTCACGACAAGCCGCTTCTTCTCGCAAATCGTCCGCCACGCTGAGCATGCGCTCAACGATACTCGGCGGAACCAAAGACTCTGTGTTGCCCTGCTCCATTAGCCCAACGTACTACGACGGCCCGAAGCCGAACTCGATTTCGAAGAAGTAAACACCCCACGGGTCGCCGACAGCGAATACGAAGCCGCCAAACGCGCACGGCGCTCACGCTCCATGTCATTCAGAGCCGCATCCTCCGTATTGTTCGACGAAAGCTCGCCCTCAACACGGGAAGCCATCGTAATCGCCCGCTCTTGAAGCTTCGCCGTACGCTCATTGGCCGAATCAATCGCGTCCATCTGATCCCCGGCAACCGAGCCGGCCGCATAGCCGGCAGCCGCGCCGGCAACGCCGCCAATCGCCGTACCGGGCCCAAGCCCACCACCGGCAATCGTACCGCCAATCGCCCCGGCAACCGTACCAACGGCCGTTCCAGCAATCGTCGCAGACCACGCCTTACGGCTACGGTCAAAATTCATTTTGTCCCCGAAACGGGAAACCTCTTTCTTAATTTTGCCCCAAAAACTCATTTTTTCGCCTCCAGGTTAAACAGACCCTCCCGTTTTTGCCGACGAACCGCCTCCGGTACCGGCACCGCCAAGATTTCCGCCCAAAACACGGCCAGTACGAACAGCCCGCGTCCGGCTCAACGAATACGAGGCAGCCGCTCGCTTGCGACGCTCATCATTCGGATCCATAGCAACGCCCTCATTGCTCGCCGTACCCTGAGTATCGACCCACGACGGATCTGCAACCTCCGGCTGCTTGCCCATCGCTCGATCAATCATCGCTTTACCCATACGCTCCAGGTTCTCATACCCTGTATCGTACCCGGCAGCACCACCAACAGCGCCACCCGCAATAGAAAGACCGTTCGCACCCAAAAAAGAATCAGCCAAAAGGCCAGCCCCAGGCAAAAACGCGTTCAACGCCGCACCAATCGCTAGACCGCCAAGGCTTCCGGGGAGTGCCCCGGCCGTCTTGTTCACGGCACGCTTCGATTCTTTCTCAACCTTGCGCCACGCGCCCTTTAACTTGCTGCCTAAACCCATTGTCGTCGCCTTTCGTTGGCAAAAATATCCAAAACTATCCCAAAATCAGCAATTCAACCCACATAGCCACAAAATAGCCGCTACTGAACCCGCCAAACCATCCAGCCGCCACGCTCCTCTTTGCGAACTCGCACCTTTACCTCGCCGCCATCCGCCCGACTCAAAATACAAGCCTTGTGAACAGCCCACAAATCTCGCTGATCGTCCAACTCAAACGCCGCACCCACAGGAACTCGCCTCAAAAACCGCAAAAAAACACGCTTCTTGTCACCTCGGCGCAACTTCGAGTCGTATTCCTCCAAATCCAGCCAAAAACACCGAATCTTCCGAGCCTCAGTAGTCATAACGCACCCCCTTTACCGACTTCAACGTAGGACGACCAATGCCGCCGACCCCTGCACGGACGTTCCCGTCCTTGCCCAACAAGTACATAGCCCCATAACGAGCCGCGTCCAATAAGTGGTCTCCGGCACGACCGCGCGGATTAACCGTGTCGGGATCCCGAACCTTGTCCCCCGACGGCCAACAATACTCCTGAGCCTCAATCGCCCAGTGCCCCGACCGACGCGTCACTCGGATAAAACGCCCTTTCATCAAGCCAATACCCCAACGAATACTGCCCGACGGCTTCTTAATCCCAATAACACCCGTCCAACCCGACGCCTGCAACATCTCAATCTGCTCCGTCGACGCAGAGTCCGCCGCAATAATCGCATTCTTCGGAATCCCCAAACGCTTCAACCGCTTGTCCAAACAGTCAACCCCAGGATTCGACGCCGGTGCCGAAATCAACAGCTCCCGCTCATACAGCAGCTCATCAACAAACAAGTCATTCCCTCGAATCGCAACACGACAAAACGCCATCGGATCCGACCAGCCAAAGTCCAAACAATAAACCGACGGCGTTGTCCGCATGTCCGGAAAATCCTCCTCGTTGCAGAAATCCCAAGTCCGACCCTCCGGAAAGACCTGGCCCTCCATAACAGCAAAAATGCCAAGACCATACACCTTCCACCAGTACTCGTCAGCCGTACCCTTGCGAATGTTCTCCTCCGTAGGCTCCCAACCCGCAATTTCAGCACGAACCTTAGGCGGCAAAAACTTGTTGTCTTTCCACGTACTCCGGTGAACCCAAACGTTCCCGCCCTCCTGTGGCAACAACTCCTTGCGGGCCCAGTGATTCGCAAACATCTTCGGATTGCAGTCAAAAAAACTCCCCAACTTCGTTCGCGAATTCACCTGCCTGTAGTACGCCTCAGAAATCTCCGAAATCTCATTCAGCCACGAAAAGTGAGGCGAAACACCCATCCCCGAACTGTCATCGCTCGCACCGGCAAACCAAATCTGACCCCCGCTCTCCTTAAACGTCAACGTGTAGTCCGACTTGTTCACCTTTAACAACCCATTCTCCTTGCCATCGTCCGGCCAAATCCGCATCTGCTTGCAGACCCACACAACGTCTTCCCATAACGTCTTCTTAACGTCCTTGAAAACCTCACGGGCAATCAAAATCGTCGGAGCCCCGACACCCTCCAACCGCAACTGGCGAAGCCAGTGCTCAGGCAAAACATCCGCAGGCTTAAAACACGCCGTCACCATCCAAATCATCAGCTGGCGACTCTTCCCGCTACGCATGCCCCCAATCAGCAAAAACTTCGAAAACCGAGGATTGTCAACAGCTCGCAAAATATCCTCGTACATCGGATTCACCTCTAACGACCCGCTAACCGTCGGACACTCCTGGTGCTTCTCTCCCCTAAACTCTCGCTTACCGCCTCGAACAGCCATTATACCAGCCCTCCATACACAAAACTCAGCCGGAAATCTCCAGCGGTACAATTTTTCGCGTCAGGTAGTGTCTCCAGGTTGCCCGGTGGGTAGTCTCTTGCCCCCCCACCCAGCAAACTCTCAACCAAACCAAAACACCCCCCACCCGATACATCGGACTGAGCCGGAGAACAGCTACGCATCAGCATCCGCAATCCCTCCGTCAGCCTTGCGTTTAACCTTAATCGATACTTCATGCTTGCCGGGCTTATTCATGTACGCGCCGGTTAGCTTGCATATCATCTCCCCATACTGGCAAAGCGACCTGGCCTGGTCTGCTCCCTCTTTGTGCGATTCTGCCTGCATCTGTGCAGCGGCCCTGAACTTATCGCAGATTGTGTTCAGGACATCGTCTCTCGTTAAAGGAGCACGAACCGTTGCAACCTCAGCAAGCCGCTGCTCAAGATACTTTGTGCGAGCTTGAATCCACCATTTTTTCCACAGATACACACTGGCGCGTCTTGCTCTTGCAACGTCGCAGTTAGGTTCTACGTATGTACGAAAAGCGTCTGTAGCGGACGTGGCGCGTGCTACAGCTCGGCAGAAAGCTTCGAGTTTCGGATCGGGCAGCTCTTGCGTTGTATCAAGGTCGTCGGAATACGACGGGTAAATTTTCAGTCCCATTAAGTTTTTTGCGCTTTAGGGAGCAATAGAGATACCTTTTGATAATATTTTTAGGCTTGCCTGGAGCTACTCTGAGTTTTTAATAGGGATTTAGCATTGATTTGCAGAGATTCCATTTTTGCAACCTATGCTGCATTGTTCTTTGTATTTCCGTGAAAATAATGCGTCATTCCGTCTCAAGTTGAGCAACAGGTTGAGAAAAGGGTGACTTAGAGTTGACTTGTAGCCCGCATAAATCCTGGAAAAGTTGACTAAGTTGACTATTTTCGCGGCAAATACCTTATATAACGTAAAAGCATGATTTTAATTTTTTCCATGCGTATTAGGGAAAAAGTTACTCAACTTTCAGGCATACAAAATTCTGGAACCCGCATAAATAAAGGGATTTGGTAGTTGACTAACGCCTTTCGATAGTCACCTTTTGCTCAACCTGACGTCAACTTTCGGGCATTTTAGTCACCTTTTTAGGGGGGACAGGCTTTTCCCCTCGCTGAGCCTGCATACTGTTGCAGAAAGACTGCAAGCAGCTCTTTCTGACAGTATGCGTCTCAGCTACCCCTTTCTCCTAAAGGGAACTGGCAGGCCTTAACGTTGCTACAGTGCTGGCAGGATAATGCAAGTCACCTTTCTTTCCCCTTTTCTTTACGCTCTGCGTCGGTGGAGGCGCCTGGCGGCGTGATGCGGCGCGAGGACGGTCGCCGGAGGCGCGACGATGCGGAATCCGATGAATCTACCGCCTACAGGGCGTGACAGGGCTTCCTGGCGGCATTTTGTGCGATTTTGCGGCATCTGAGAGAAAATTACCGTTTGATGATTTTCGAAGCTTTTGTCACCACTCGAATCTGTGCTGGTTTCGGAACCTGTTTCACGGGCGGATAGCCGACGCACCGCTCAGCTCGCAAAAAAATTTTTTTAAATTTTTTATTGTTCGCAAGCTCTCAAAAAAAATTGAAAAAAATCCCGCTCCGCTTTTTTTGCTCCTTCGTCTTTTTTTCTGAACATTGCGCCGCCTTACGGCGGCAAGGATTTAAATTCCCGACGCGCTGCTTACGGGAATGTTTTCGAAAAAATGCTGGCTACCGCCCTGTTTGTGAAAACAGTTTCCGAACCCAGCCCAGCTTCTTCGTTTTGGGACGAAAAGCGAGGTTGGGGGGCAAGTCGCCTGAAGAAACGGCGTTTTCGCAACATTCAAAAATCACTATTCCACCATGTTAAACCCACGCATTGAAACACTGCTCAAAATGTGCAAGAAGCACGCGCCCTCTTGTATTTTTCGAATCTACGACAGCGAAGCGCCCGTGATTAAAACGGGCGACATCAAGAAAGCCCTCGACGCTATCGACGGCGGCGACGATTTCGCCGGAATTGACGTTTACGAAAACAAGCAACTCCTTGGAGAGTTTTATTGCCAGCCCTACGGCGACGAAGACGAAGCAATTTATGACCACACGGCGAACGAGTTTTGCGAGCGTGTCTTTGACGAAGTCCAAAGCTACTACGCCGACACCGTCGCCGAAACGGGCGAAGACCGGTTTTTTATGGCGGATTATTCCTAACACCTAAGCGGCGGAAAACCTGAAAAATAATTAAAAAATATTTACACTTTTTATTTGACTTTTTCCCGCTTTTTTACTACTATTTTCTTCAGAAAAAGCGCTCAGTTAATGAAGCTCTCTTTCTAAAATTTGTTCTTTCGATGCGTCCCCGCTTGCGGGGAGAAACCATTAAAAAAAACGCCCTGAGGATGCTACCAACATCCACAGGGCACAAGGGCGAAAAGGACGCCCAGGGCAGGCACGAAAAACAAAGCCTGCACAAAAAACCATACACACATGAAAACGAAAAACAAGCCCGAACTGTCCGCAGAGGACAAGAAGACGCTCGCAGACTACGCGAGCAAATACGCCGCATTGGGCGAAAGCCTAACGCGCTTGCGCAAAAAGAATGATGCGCAAAAAACGGAATACGAACAAGCGCTTGACGCTTGGGACACGTTCCGCGAGGAATTGCGATCGCGCGGAAAAGACGTCACAAACGAAGAAGACGCGAAGTTGCGCCGCCTTTACGATTCTTTTAAGCAAGCCGCCGCAGTCCGTGACACGTTCAAGCCTGCGATTGCCCGCTTTCAAGCCGCGAGAAACAAGCTTGTTCACGCCGCCGCAACAATCGTAGCCGAAACCCTGCTTTCGGGAAAATACGCCGCCGCTAAGATGGGCGAAAAAACTTGCGAGAAATTCACAGCAGACGCCGCGCCCCTGCTTTCGGCTTTCGGAGACTTCCGCCTGTATTACCACACAGGACACCAATTTTTCAGCGAGGAATGCCCGAGAATTGAAATCACTATTTCGGAAAGCGGGCGCTATTCACGATTTGAGAGCGTGGCGAGCCGCTACGGACGCAAAGCGGGCGAGCGCATTTTTCCTGAGCCGAACCCGCCGAAGGCGGACACGGAAGAAAAGATTTTCGCCGCCATTGCCGCGGTGGAAAAGGCAAAGGAAGATTTTCAGGAAGTGCAAGCCGCTTTCGAAAAGTGGAAAGCAACGCACGCCGCCGCGTTAAAGTTGACAAGCGAAGAATACCGGTTTTTCAACTGCGAAATTAAAAAGCCGGAATTCGCCTTTGGGCTTAAATAAGCCGCCACCGATCCAAAAAAATTTCCCGCACGCCCTGACCGGCGGCGGGAAGTAGAAAGGAGGTGAAACCTTATGCAACTGATGCAAGCAATCGTCATAGTTTTGGCTCTTGTGCCTGTAGTCTCATGCTTTCTGATTTGGAAGGATGAACGCGAGGCGCTCGCGAAGCAAGCCGAAATTGAAGAAGCCGAAAGGCTCGACGACCTTTTCAACATCCGCTAAAGCGCCGAAAGGCGCAAGACCAGGGCAGATTTCTGCCCTGCAAAAAATTTCCCCTTAAATCTTAACAACCAAATAGAACAGCTACCAACCATGGAAACCGCACTACCCGTTTACACGCATTCCCTCGCCTACATCACGAGGCAGAACAAGACCCTGCGAACACTGGCCGCTATGGCTCAGAGAGTCGCGACCGATTATTTCGGCGCAGGCAACGCAGACACCGAAGTTTTTTACGAAGCCCCTGACGAAATCGCCATCCGCGTTTTCTGCTGGGCGAGCGATACGAATGAATACCGGTTTAAACTGAAATCGGACGTTGAGGCCGAATTCCGAAACGCACTGCGCCATGATTACGCATTCTAAAAAGCTTTACGCCGTCCGCGAAATCTCCCTCGACTGGGGAAGCCGCGAAGTCCGCAAATGGCTGGCGCACGACTACTGGAGCGAGCGAATTCTTGCCTTTACGTCGATTGAGGCGGCACGCCGATTCGCCAAGACGGCGAACGAAAACACCGTTTTAAAGAGCGGGCAGGCTTACTGCTTTCACGAAGCACGCGCCCTGCCGAAGAGCCATCACAAAAACGCAATCATCGTAATTTCATGAACTACACACCGAAACTTTCAAAACGCGAAATCGGCGACTGGAGAACCGCCCGCAACCTGACGGGAGGCTTTGAGATTATCGCGCCTGACAACGGGCAAACGCTTGTTTGTTGCCGCATTTATCAAACGGGAAAGACTTTCCGCGCCATTGTTTGGCTCAAGGACGTAAGCCGAGCGACAGGTTTTTATCGCGGCGTAGGACGAAGCACGGCGGGAGATGCGGAGGCAGCTATTGATGCCTTTGCCGACGTAGGCATTACCCTGCATCCATCGGGCGCGAGCTATTTCGCGCTTGCCCGCGACGTTCGCGACATCGTCGCCGAGGCGTTCGACCTTAACCCTTTTGTTGTAGATTTCGGAGCATAATTATGAACTGGCAAATCCCATTTAACGAAACCGAGAAGCAAGCGGAGAAACGCATGCTTGCCGCCTACCGTCACTTTCTGGAATTCATTGAGAACACGCTTCCCGACTACTCGACGCGGGAAGACGTCGGCGAGAGCGACCTGCTATGGCGCTACCTTGACAACGAACTCGACGAGGAAGAGAACGGGAACGACCTCGCACGCTTGCGAGCCGAATTCCCGACCAAGGAAGACGCACGGAAGCGCCTGATTGAGATTGACGCAGACCTTGCCCGCGAGGCGCTCGAACACTTTTACACGAACTTCTTTAAGCTGTAGCCATGAAGACGAACACCCCCTACGCCATCCGTCGCATTTCGACGGTATGGAGCAACATTGAGGAACGCGACTGGGAACACGACGCCAACGGCTGGATTATCGCGTTCAGACAGCGCCTGTATGCCGAAGCCTATGCCGAACTGCTTACGCGCACTGCGGTACTGGGAAGCGCCGAATCCTGGCGCGAGTATCAGGTTATGCCATTGCCGCGCTCGAAGTGGCACAAAGCGAACTACGAACACGGGCACGAGCCGTCCATTTATGCCTAATCCCGGAGCAATCCGGGAAAAATCTTAAAAACCAAATAGAACAGCTACTGAATTATGCGAACCACAAATAATATGTCATTTTGCGGCCCATATACGACCGCAAACCTCAACGAGATGAAATACGTGTATGGCACTATTTCGTGCCAAGTAGTCTCGCACGTCCCCGCAGGGTTGCGGAATCGCGCCCTCGAAATCTTGAGCCGCAAAGGCTCTTCGTTGCAGGACTTTATCCGCGGCCAGCTCCACCACCTTGTCGAAGCTTACTCCGACATTGAGCCGTCGCGTTCCCATGAACCGCAGCGAGAACAGCCGAAGCATGAACCGGAGCCGCAACCGAAAGCCGAGGAGAACATCCGTCTGTCGGTAATTGAGGCTGCTTACGAGATCGTGCTCGAAGACCTGAAAAGCCGTCGCATGCACTAATTGGGAACGTTGTTGCCGTAGTGAATTAGAATGCAAGCGGGGACAATCCAAAGCGGAGAAGACCTTAATGGCAGAAAGACGAACGAGAAAAAAAGAAGGCCTCCAACCCTATCAATAAGCCACACCTTTTTTTCAACGTTGCTATAAATCCTTAGGTCGCTCGAATATTTTTCGAGGCTCTCCATTAGACCCATAAAAACAAAAGCTCCAACAGGAAAACTCGCTAAAGCGATGCAAAATATTCCCCAGCCATAGTAGCCGTGAGCACAAAGGGCCCGAGCGGCCAACAACACAAGAATGGCCGCAGACGAAGCTATCGACGGAAGAAGCCAATTTAAAACATTGTCGGCGGAAAACGCGCAACCTTTCATCACCTTTATTAGCCAGGCAAAGAACCGGCTAATTTGGAAAAACGCAGCGAACACAAAAACGTATTCTGCGTAGCTCCAAAAACGCACCAACACTTTCACATCATATTCAGTTAATTCAAGCATGTTTAGAATCTTTTGTTTACAGTTTTACGGCGCAAACCATCGAAACTTTTGTATTTTTGGGAATACGCCAAGCATATACTACGCATACAATAATGGTCGTCAACGATTTTTAATTGCGACGCAGGCATAAATCGACGAAAACGCGATTCATGAACAACTCGAAGACCCTCAGAGGCCGTCCACGCTCAAACAAGAAGCGAATCTGCATTACGCTGCAACCGACGCTTGAGAACAAACTTTCCCGCCGCGCCCACGCCCTGGGCATCGACCGCTCAGCGCTGATTGCAATCGCCTGCACGTTCTATCTGGACGCCAACAAAATCAACCACGTTTCACGCCATGAACAACAATCTTTTGCCATTTTATAAGGTTAAAGCCGAACTCGGCGTTTCCACTAAGGTACTCGAATTCATCCTGTTGAAAGAGAGCATCAAGCCTACCGTCCAGCTCGGCCGCTTGCGACTTTACTCGCCGTCATGCGTCGAACGCATCAAAGCCTGCATTAGCTAATTTTAGGGCGACGGAGGCAGATGGTTAACGGGGATAGTGATAGAGATAACTCCGTCGCCCGCCAATTTTTCACCCACACAAAAAAATACGATAAAATCATGATACTAAAATCCACAGCATCCAGTAATTCCGGAGAATTCGAAAAAGCTCCCGAGGGCATGGGCCGTGGTGTCCTTGTTGACATCACGCCGCCCGAGGAAGTCGAATCGACGTTCAACGGCAAAGTTAAGAAGCGCACCGTCTTTAAGATGGTCTTTGAGTTGAGCCCGGAGGATTTCGGCACCCGTAGCAACGGAGCGCCCTACTCTGTTTGGAGCCGCACGTTCACATGCTCGCTCGACGAGCGCTCAGCGTTGCGCCCGTTCATTGAATCCATGCTCGGCCGTAAGCTCAGCTCGCAGGAACTGCTCGGCTTCGATTCCGAGTCCCTTATGGGAACGGCAGTCCGCATCGTCGTAGTCCACAACCCGTCCCGCGACGGTTCGACCACGTTTGCCAACATCGCGAGCATCAAGCCGTACAAGGCTGAAGAAAACGGCGGAAAGCCGGCCTACGTTGCATCGGGCAAGTATGTCCGCAAGCAAGACCGCGTCCAAGACGGCGAAGCCCAAGGCGGCGCTTCTGCGGCCTTCCGTAAGGCCGACAAGCCCGAGGGCGCAGAGCGTGAAGACTGGATGAAATGCAAGATTCACGTCGGAAAGTTTGCCGGATCATCGCTGGGCGATCTCGACGAAGAAGCATTCATGGCGCTGTACACGAAGTGGCGCGTTATGAAGCTGGACGACTTTGACCAAGGCCACCGTCTGTCCGCAGACGACCGTCGCCTCATCGCCGCCCTCGAAGAGGGCAAAAAGGTGCTCGACGGACAATCTCCCGTTGCCGCCGACGCAGACGTGCCGACCGAAGACTCACCCTACTAAACAATACTATGGACGAACAAACAGAAGACATCATTGAACAGCCGAACGGCATCATCACGCTTGAAGACGGAAGCATTTTGGAACCGTCCAGAGATGCGGTGCCTACCACGACGCCCATTATTTGCCAGCTCACGGCGGCAGAAATCGGCGAACGCGGCATTGAACTGGCAAAGCTGACGGCAGCTCGCAATACGGCGCTCTCGGAAGCCCAGGCATACGCCAAAGCGGCGGCGACGCGCAAGAAAGAAGCCGACGTGCTCTCCGAAAAGTGCTCGAAGCTCTCGGAAGTCATTACGACAGGACAAGAAACGCGTCAGGAACTCTGCTATTGGTACGACAACGTGCCGTCGCAGGGAATCCGCTCGCTCTTGCACCCGAAAACGCAGGAAATCCTGGCCAGCCAGCCGATGCCCATGCCGGAAGAAGCCGAAGTTGAACCCAACTGCGCTATGCCGGAAGCGGAAGCCGTGACGCCGGAAGAATAACCTCACAACGATAGAGCCATAACGCACCGCGCATAGGGACAGCTTTTTGGTGGCAACGCGGATAAACCATTCATTTTCAATACCACAACTCACCCATGGAAACCTACATCACCCCCTGCACTGGCGACGCGCCGTACATGTTGGCGCCTGCCTACGGCAACCTAATCAAATCGCTGGAAGACCAAGTCGCGAACGTTCCCGAAGTCATTGAAGACCAGGACACTGCGATTACGGCCACGGCAATCATCGCCCGCGTCAACGGCTTCATTAAGGAAGCGGAAGCCGAGCACAAGAAGCTCAAGGCACCGTACCTCGAACGTTCCCGCCTGCTCGACGGCATTAAGAAAGACATCGTAAGCACGCTTTCGGCAGTCAAAGACACGTTGAACAACCGCATTGTCGCCTACCAACGCGCCGAGCAAGAGAAAGCACGCAAAGCGGCCGAAGAAGCTGCGGCGAAAGCGGCAGAGATTGCAGCTCAAGCTGCGGCCGAGCGCGAAAAACTCGCACCCGAAATTCAGACGGCTCACGCGGCCGCTACGGACATTGTAGCCCAGCAAGCTGCGGCGAACATCATTGCGGCGGCAGCTGCGGCCCCTGTAGCGGGAACACGCATTTCGCGTCGCGTCGAAATCAAATCGGTAAACATCGTGACGCTGGCGGCGGCCCGCATCGATCTGTGCAAGATTGAGGCCGATCTGACGAAGATTAAGGCCGAAATCCTTGCCGGAAAGACCGTTCCGGGCGTTGAGGCCTGCATCGTAGAGACGGCATCCGTCCGAGCTGCGTCCACGAACATCAACGACTTCGATTTCTAATGGCATCGTTGTTCGAACGCCTGGGCGCCAAGCCGGAAGTTCCAAAAAAAAAACTTCTCTTGAGCGACCCATCAGCCTCGTCGCTTCCGATTTCCGACAATCCGCAAGCGGCAATAGCTCGGTTGCTCGGACAGACGACGGCGGACGTTCCGTACGACTTTCCGAAATCCGACGACCCGTTTCCGCGCCAGTTAATCCACCGGGTACTGCACGCGGAAGCGAGCCAGTTAGGGATTGCCCTCGACCGCGAGAACCCGAACCTGGCCTGGCTTGCAGTCCGCCTATCGGCAAACGACTTAGCGCTGCTAACACCACTACCAATTTTGTCGCCGTCACAGAGCTAATATGGCGCGACGCAACAACCGACCAACCCACCGTAAACCTGAATAATTATGCAAAAAAACTATACCTCACAACCCACGAAAACCGAGGCCTCGTCTTCAACCGCTGGCTTCCAACAACGCCCGAAGACGGGACAGCAAAAAAATGGGACTGGTTCATCCCGGGAGCGATTCTCTGGACAGAACTTGAAACCCCTTACTGACAAGATGGACGCGACCTATACGAAAGTCTGCTCGCTCGAAACAAAGCACATGGCCAGCATTTCCCAGCTTTCCTTGCTGGTGGATGCCGTTTGTTGCCACAACCGCCACCTTGCAAAAGGAGCGCTCAAAGGCCGCATCGCACTGGCCGTGCTTAGCGTCTGCGTGTTCATCCAATTCGTGCTTCTCGGCGCAATCGCTATCGTCAATGGATTACTATAACACGTTCATTCCTTGCTTGCCGCCGACGACGACGGCTCAGCAGCACAAGCGCATTTTTTCGGGCAAAAACGGCAAGGCTTTTCTCGGCACCGACTCAAAAGGCATCGCCGTGCAAAACGATTTGATTTCGCTTCTTTTGCCGGCCGTGCCGCCGGAAGAGTTCCCGCGAGACAAGCCGCTGAAAGTAGAAATCGGCCTGATCTATCCGTACCGCAAGTCCGAGAAGAAGCGCCTGATTAAAAGCGCCGTAAACATCCCGCACACCAGCCGTCCGGACATGGACAACCTGCTGAAGTTTCTGTTGGACTGCATGACTCGGTGCCGTTTTTGGAACGACGACTCGCAGATCTACGAATTGAAAGCGACGAAGCACTGGGGAGCGAATCCGGGAATCTTAATATGCCTGCGCGTTTAGGACATCGCCGGAACAATTCGCTGACGCGCAAGCGCGTTGTCGCGGTTTACTTGTCGGAGGAAGTAATCAATGCCGTCGATATGATGGCAAAGAAACGACGCCTGACACGTTCTGCGATTATTGAGCGCGCTTGTGCGGCCCAGCACCTGACCCGTTTGTGCGCTCCGCTCGGAAACCTTGACGACCATGAGCCGGGAGGCCGCAGAGCTGCTGCCATGATTTCGATCACGGTAAAGCCGGCCGGCCGACATGCTCGAACCTACGAAGCGTTTATCAAGCACTACAACTACGCGGAAGCGATCAAGCAGATGATAGAGAACATTTCTGTTGAGATATGAAACGAACCAACCCTCAAGACAAAGTCATTGCCATTATACCCGAGCCGGAAGCGAAGAGAGCCCTCAAGCGATTCATCACAAAGAACGGGCTTTTGGGGCAAACGCTGGAAAACCTCAAATACTGGAAGCTTTCCTGGGAGACGGCTACATCGTCCCGCATCCGGGCATGCGCCGGAGACGCCTATTTTCACCGTTTGCGGTTTGAGAGAGACGGCCGGCAAGACTTTCGCGAAGAGAATGATTTTTTTGAAAAGCTTACGGCGGCCTGCGGACTTCGCTGCCCTAAAGCATACGACCACCAAGTCCATACAACCCGAAGAAACAAATAACCATGAAAGACCCTAACACCAATAAGCTCGAAGTGCCGGACTTCGTTGTCCGCATGATTAAAGAATACCAGGAGCTGAACGAGCGCATCGTGAACGGCCACAAGTTCTTCACGATAGAAAACATCATCACCAAAAGCACATGGACTTTAGGCGAACAACTTGACCACATGAAAAAGTATCGCGACGCACTGAGCGAACGCATTCAAAACGCATTGTTGAGCCTTGTCCGCAAAGAGTTCCCAAAGAGCTTCGACTGGAAAGAGCAGAAGTTGAACGACACTATTATGGAGGCAATCCGTGAGTATCTCTAACCGGCACCCGCACGCAGATCTAATTAAAGCTTGGGCAGAAGGAGCTATAATCCAGTCGCGGTGTGAGTTCGGTGGCTGGGTAGATGAAGTGAATTCTAACCCCACGTGGGATCCGAGCGTTGAATACCGCATCAAGCCGGAAGCCAACGAGCCTTGGAAGCCGAAATTAGGAGATGAATACTGGTTTCTTGGAATTGATTTCGCCCCTGAGAATGCCATTTGGCGGGACGACTATTTCGATAAGCGCTGCTTCAAACACGGCAACATCTTCCCCACCAAGGAAGAAGTTGAAGCCGCCATTCCCCGCGTTGAAACCGCACTGAAAGGTACCACCGACGTAAGTGCCAACGTAGGTACTAACGTAGGTAGTCCTGAACTCGACGGCAAGCCACTGTCCGACGGAATGAGCCGCGAGGAAGCCGACAGCGCAATACGTAGTGCAATCGGCTTGAACGCACTCGTCGACAGAAATACGTCATTGGAACGAGAAAATGGCTCGTTGAAAGAAGAGCTCAAAACACTCCAAATCCGTTGCGACAATCTGCACAAGGCAAAAGAGAAGTTGATTGCCAATCAAGCCGTAATTGACGGCACAACGTTGACCGACGGCGAAATTGCGCTGATTAAGGCGACTCGGAGCTCTCGGATCTGCAGATTTTACGAAGATTTTGTAATCGTCGAAAAGCACGACAACGGAGTTGCAACGCACAGATCGTCTTTGGCGTTTTTTACACAATACCCGTGCGACGACGCGAAAATCAAAGCGGCAATCCAGCAAATCATAAAGGAACAGGAGGCACGATGAAGCTAAGTAAGGAAGAATTCCTTGATATGATTGAATGCTCGAGAATCTTTTGTATAGACAATGGTTATGGCTCGGAGCGTGAGGAAAATATATCAAGTGCATTAGAAAAAGGTACTCTCGAAATCGAGGGCTACGAGCGCGCAACGTGGACGAAGTTCGATAAGAATGATCCGAGTACCTACCCACCAGTAGGTCACCATATCATTGCATACAGCCCAGGGCACATGAGTGTTCTGTTCCGATATTCTCTCGCAACTGAAACCGATGAGCAGTTTGCCGACAGATTTACCCAAAGATACGGTTTTACCCATTGGCGACCGCTCCCGAATCCGCCTGTAGAAACGGAGGCGAGCAATGATTAGTCCTTTGACGATATGTTATGCACTCAAGATGACACATGACTTTCTCCGTTGCAAATACTTGTGCGAAAAAACTGAGTGCAACCGAAAATGCCTTGAAGAGTTTTCCGCCGCCGTTGACGAAATTGATAATGGGAAACTCGAAATCGAGGGCTACGAGCGCGTGGCGTGGACGAAGTTAGACCTGAACGACCCGAAGACATTCCCGCCGAAATGGTGGTTTCTTGGCTGTATTAACCGAGTAGTCGTGCGTCTTCGCCGAGAAGAAAGTGATGAAGCGTTCGTGATGAATCCAATCGTTAGGCAATATCTCACCCACTGGCGCCCGCTCCCGAAGCCGCCCACGGAAACGGAGGAAGCGAAATGACTAAAGAAGAATTCAGACAACTAAACGTCGGGCAAAGCGTATTCGCTGTAAACCTTTCCATGGGCAAGGTGGACGAGGTTGTAATCACGGAAACTTATCCCGCTATGGGAGCCGGATATCCGGCAATGATTTCCGCGAAAGACAAAGACGGATTCTCGCGAATGTACGTGCGAAAGGAAGTTTCGTTATCGCTCAAAAGCGCTTGGGCGGAAATCCGAGACAACGCGAAAGAAGCAATCTTAGACCTCGAGGATCAGATTAAATACGCGACGCGCAAAATCGCAGAGCTGAGAGATTTACTTGAAGTTGCTTTAGCCGAAAGCGGAAAGGAGGAAACGAAATGAAGCTTCGTCTCACTTTCGAAAACGCATTAGGCATTTTTCGGTGCCGCCAATGCAAACACTGGTACCGGGCCGACAATGGCTTCGGATACGGGTACGGCGTCTGTTCGCTCAAGCCGACGAAGCGCAACCAATTCGGCTTCCAAAAGAAGAGCGCTCGCAGCATGCACTGCCTAAACTTTGAAATCAGGGAGGAAACGAAATGAGTCACGAAGACTTCTTGCAACAAGACAGTTTTACGATCGACGGAGTCAGATACGTCGCAAAGGACGTGTCTCTCGAGAACGGATGCGACAAATGCGAGTTTAAACGCTATAGGAGCTGCCCGGCGCCGCATTGTAGTCCCGACAACCGAAACGACGGACGAAACATCATTTTCGTGCAGGACGAGGACAAGAAACATGTCGATGCCGTAATCACATTCCCGGAACATGTTTATTTTCCGGACGAAAATAAACATATCATCCAAAAGGCCATCAAAATCGTGCAGGCCTACAACGACTGGCGACGAGGCCAAGACGAAGTGCCAGGCTTCCCGACTTGTTTTACGGCCCAGGAGCTGGGAGAGGCAATCGACACCGCGCTCAACTTTATCAGGAGGCGCATTGAATGAGCGGGCCGCCTTTACGACCATGCACGATTTGCGAGCACTACTACGTCGAAGCGTGCAAGTACGACAAGCCGAAGCTCGAACGCGGAATCCCCTGCACTTTTCTCTGCCACTGCGACCTTTTGAAGAAGTGCTTTCCGCACCTGCAATGCTCCGATTTTAAGCGGAGACCACCATCACAACCACCCAAGATTATTTACACATGAAAACACCCGCATACACCCAACACGTCCGAGGCGCACCGCCGACGCCGAAGTATCGTAAGCGTCACGACGTCGCCTCAGAAATCTCACCTCGCAAGGACAAGGACACGAAGATAAAGCGCATGGAATCGCCCGTAAAAGGAGAAGCCACGCCAAGATATGTAATCCAATTCCATGCGCGGGAACGCAACGGAAAGCCATACATCAAGGACATGATGTCTGCATCGGCTGTAGATTTCGCGGACATTATCACGCTATGGATTCTTCGTTCCGGAGCGAAACTCGGATTCCACCCGATTCTTCTGATGAAGTGCATGCTCCAGGCAGGGATTGAGGCGTGGTACAAAACCACCGGAGAAGACTTCCGTCCGTTTTTGGAAATTCTTCGGAAGATCAAACTCGATATTAAGAAAGTAGAACCATGATAATCACATTCGACACGAAGATAGAGGGAGCCATCACCGTCGATGGCGTAAAGTACGTCGCGATGCCGCAGCAAAACAAGAAGCTGCCGGTATGCCGCGAGTGCGACCTGCGCAACGTATGCGATTCTCAGCTTTGTGATTTTTGCGAACTCACAAACACGTCAGTAATGCCGTTCAAGAAAGCGAAAGAATGATTTGCCCATACTACTGCTCTACCGACCGAGAACCCCTATGTTGGGCCACGCGTGGCATTTGCCACAACAACCCATTCCGAGAATGCGAAACGGCCGAAGCGGCCAAAGAAGAAAAAAACGAACAGGAGGAGGAATACGATGAAACCGAGTGAAGTTTGGAACAGCGTCAACAAAGGCGAAATCACAGTCACCTTTTCGGTGAAGCTGGTAAAAGCCTTGCCGCTCAATGCCGTTGAGTGCTGCTGCAACGCCTACTTTTACGGCGAGAAAACGGCTGCATGGAAAAACGTTAAGAAGTTTGAAAGCCGCGACGAGGCAATCGGCTACTTTAACCGCGTGCTCATGGACATTCCTTTCAAGACGCCCGATGAAGAGCAATAAGAACTACAACGTTATTACCAAGGCCGAGGAGACGTACCTGACGCCGCCGGAAATCTTCGAATCGCTCGAATACGAGGACTTCTGCTTTGACCTCGACCCAGCTTGCCCGCCGGACATGCCTTGGAAAACGGCGAAGCGCATGCTGACCAAGGCAGAAGACGGGCTGGCAGCCGAGTGGAAAGGCCATGTTTGGCTTAACCCGCCATATGGCGCCGAAACGAAGAAGTGGACGGCCAAAATGGCGGAACACAACGACGGCATCGCCTTAGTGTTTAACCGCACCGACACAGGCTGGTTCCACGACGCCGTCTTGAGCAAGGCACGAGCCATGTTCCTGCTTCGCGGACGCATCCGCTTCTACAATCAAGACGGTACACAGACAAGCGCGTCTGCTCCGGCCCCGAGCGTTCTTATTGCCTACGGAGACGAGGCCGCCGTCGCACTTTACCGGGCAGCAGCATTCAAACTTATCAACGGACATTTCATTTTCTTCTCATGACACTCTCTGACCACCAAACCCTCGCACTAAAAGCAATTCGCTCGCGCGACCGAAACGTCTTTCTCACCGGAATGGCGGGAACGGGAAAGTCTTTCCTTGTGCAGTCCTACATTGCCTCGCTTGACGGCACAGAGCGCGTGGCAGCATGCGCTACAACGGGCATTGCCGCCCTCAACCTGCAAGACAACATCCGCCGCTTTGCAGACAAAGACATTCCAGCCCACACGATCTACCGCTGGGCAGGAATCGGCATCGGGCCGAAAGGCGACCAAACCGACGACCAGTTCATTTACGACTTCATGAACAACAAGTCGCCGCACGCCTACAGCGCCCGTTCCCGCATTTACAACACGCAGCAGCTCATCATCGACGAAATCTCGATGCTGCCGGGCCGAATCTTCAACCTGCTCGACCGCATTTTTCGTGTCGTTCGCTGCAACCCGGTTGAACCGTTCGGCGGCATGTCCATTGTCGCCGTCGGAGATTTTTTGCAGTTGCCGCCACCGTCTCGTACCGGGCAATACGACTGGTGCTTCCTGTCGCAATCTTGGATTGGTGCCGACTTTCAGTGCTTCTACCTGCAAGACATCTTCCGCCAGTCAGAACGCGAGTTTATCGACGTGCTGAACGACTTCCGCGTAGGCCGTCTTCGCGGAAAATCCGCAGAGCTGATTCAGACCCGCATTGCCCGATTCCCGAGCGACCGCATCGTCCGTCTTTTCACGCACAACGTACAGGTTGACCACTGGAACGACGCCAAGCTTGAGTGCATTGAGGGCCAGGAAGAACACGTTTTCGTCGCCGAGACCGGCGGAGACGCCAACGAAGCAGCAAAGCTGGTAAAAGACCTGGTGACGCCGCAGACCTTGCGCCTGAAAGTCGGCGCTCGCGTTATGATCACGGCCAATCAGACCGTCTGCGGCGAGCTTCTCGCGGCAAACGGAGAGACCGGAACAGTAATCGACATCAACCGCGAGCACGAGCTTATCACAATCCAAAAGGACTCCGGCGACGTTTACAAGACCGGCCGCTACAAATGGCAGTACGACCGCCGCAACCCACGCTCCGGCTACTTTGTCCAGTTCCCGCTCCGCCTGGCCTACGCTATGACGATTCACAAATCCCAAGGCCTGACACTCGATTCAGCCGTTATCGACATCCGTGCGGCCCGAGATCCCGGACAGGCATACGTCGCCGTTTCTCGCGTCAAATCTCTCGACGGATTATGGCTCAAAGATTCCGTGTCCGGCATTTTCGTCAGCAACGAGGCGATTGCTCTCTATAAAAAGCTATCCGCAGGCTCTCCGTCCGGACTTCCGCAATAACCCCCTGCGTTAAAAATAATCACATGGAAAATTCGCTCTCACAACTCGCGTCGGCAAAAACGTCCTTTTTTAGCTCGGTCTTGTCAAAGACCCCGCAACAGGAATGCACGCTTGCCGACGTTATTCAGACAATCCGCTCGGACGAACTTGCAGACCAGGTGACCGAAATCCGCAACGCGCTCGACGCGGGACGTGCAGTTGATGCTGCTCGCCTGAAGCACCGTCTCCCTGCCGTCACGACGTCCGTAGTCACGCTGGCCCGCGACGCATCGTTGCCGGCCGACCAGCGTTTCGGCGCACACAACGGATTCCTGCAAATCGACCTGGACGCGAAAGACAACCCGCAACTGGCGACCGCATGGGACGACATCGTCAAGCGCCTGAAAGAAGACAAACACGTTGCGGCCGGTTTTCGTTCTCCGTCCGGGAACGGCCTCAAGCTCTTCTTTGCAATCCGAGATTCCAAGACGGCGCACAAACTGTCCTGGATCGCGGCGCAGGAATACTTCAAGACAACCTACGGCCTGGCAATCGACCGAGCTACGTCCGACGTAGGGCGTCTGTGCTTCTTGTCCTACGACCCGGAAGCCTGGGTAAGCACACACGCCACGGAGCCGCTTCCGCCGGCAGCAGACGAAGCAGTGGTGCATTCGTCGGCACGTTCGACGCTTTCCGAAATCGACGACATTGAGGAGATGCTTTCGTTCATCACCTACCGACCGGAATACGAAGACTGGCTCCGAATCGCGTCCGCCGTATGGAATACCGTAGGAGAGGCCGACGGGACGGCGCTGCTCAAGAAGTTCATCCCGGAAGAAACCGCCGGAGAGTACGAAAAGAAGTACGCCAAGCGCCTGACGACGATTACGCTGGGCACGCTTGTTCACTACGCGTCCCTGCAAGGGTACGACGTCCGTGCAGCAGCAGCCCGAAAACGCTGGGCCGGACGAATCTACTTCGGCCGTGACGGCCAGGCCGTTTCTTCGGAAGTAGCCGACGCTCGCGCAGAAGCCGTACAAAGCGAAGCCAACGAGTACGCGCCGGTTGCCATTACGCCGCTTTTCATCGACGAGTGCTTCCGACGCCAGCAGCGCGGAGACGCAGAATTGTTCGCAGTCATCCAGCGAGGCATTTACGAGTTCGACCACCTTTCTATGTGCTGGCGACACTACGCGGACGGCATTTGGACGCGAGACGACACGAGCACCGCCCTCATCGACCTGCAAGACACGATTGCCGGAGCGTACCGTGAGCGCATCAAGATTTACGAGAACGACATCCGAGCCGGAGACGAAAGCGATCCGGCCGTTAAATCCAACAAGAAAGCAATCGACCTGCTGACGAAGCGAATCAACCAGGTTTTCAACAAGCAGTACGCTACGGCCGTCTTGTCCATCGCGTCGTCCCTGCTGGCCAGCAAGGCGACCGGCTACGACGCTAACCCGTACCTGTGCGTTTGCAAAAACAAGACAATCGACCTGGCACTTGGGGAAGCACGCCAGCACTCACCGAAAGACCACGTCACTATCGCCCTGAATGCGGAATTCGACCCGGACGCCACATGCCCGAAATGGGAGCAGTTCATGCAGGACATCTTCCTTGGCGACCAAGACCTCATCAATTACATGCAGCGTGTCGTCGGCTACTGCCTTTCCGGGAAGACTTCCGAGGACGTCATGTTCTTCTGCATCGGAAGCGGCGCAAACGGTAAATCGACATTCCGATCGGCCCTGGAAATGCTTTTCGGCGAATACTCATCGTCCATCAAGATTTCGGCCCTGCTCACTCAGACATCCGACTCGAACGTGGACTACCAAAAGGCCACAATGAAAGGCCGTCGAATCGTTTGGACGGACGAAGTCCCGGAGGGCAAACGCTTCAACGAATCGCAGATTAAGGCAATGGTCGGCGGAGACAAGATTCTCGCCCGCGCTATCTTTGAGCGTCCGTTCGAATTTGAACCGACTCACAAGCTATTCCCGATCGGGAACCACGTCCCGACGATTACCGGCACCGACAACGGCATTTGGCGCCGAATCGTGCTGGTGCCGTTTGGTGCCACGTTCGGAGCAGACAAGACAAAGCCGCGCCGTGACCGCTTCGAAATTCTGCGCGACTTCCAGCAGGAAATGCCGGGCATTCTGAACTGGGCATTGCAGGGCTGGCTCGATTACTCGGTGCGAGGCCTCAAGGACAAGCCGCAGGCAGTCCAGGAAGCCACGCAGAAATACCGCGACAGCCAAGACCAAATCGCCTGCTTCCTGGAAGAGTGCTACGACCGCATGGACAGTCCGGAGTTTTACAAGATTAAGGCGCAGGATTTGTTTGAGGTTTACAACAACTGGTGCCAGTCTTCCGGGGAAGTAGCGTCCAGCAAAACTCGGCGCCACTTCATGACCAAAATTCGGGAGCAAGGACTGCCAGTAAAGCAATCTTCAGGAGGCTTCTATTATGTACTCGGATTGAAGCGAAAACAGGAGGTTGACGCACCCGTAATTTCGGGCTACTCATACGCAAAAAAACAGGAGGAAAACACATTTAGTTTTTACGAGAGTTAGCGACAAGATTATGGTCTTTTCGTGGCCTACGCCACCGTGCAACCCGCATAAATAAAGGAAGTTAGTTAGATTCGAATCCCGTTTTCCACCCCACTCTTTAAAATCCCGTTTAGGCCAGTACCTAAGCGGGATTCCTTTATTTATGCGCCCTACAGGCTTTTTCGGCCTTTTCTTTATTTTTCTGTCTTTTGGCGCTTTTGGGCCTTTTTAGGTCGCTTTGGCCCAAAATTTGTCCCAAATTTGACCACAAAATGCCCACAAAAACGCTCTTTTCGGAAAGGGAATACAGCTTTCTCCGGGCAGGACTTGTCCCGTAAAAACCCCAAAACAATTTTCGGAGAGCGGCGTTTAAATTAGGCAGTAACGAAAATGAAAAAAGTACTCCTTCTCACACTCGCCTCCTTCTCCCCTATTCCGCTCCTCGCGGCTCCGGCAAATACAAACGAAGCCGCACCGCACCATCGGCGCACGACAATTGAAAAAGAGCGTCCGGAACTCGATGAAACCACAAAGGCGTTAATTGCCGCTTATCGCCGGGATTCGAGCGAAAAGAATCGTACAGCCTTAAGAAAACAGGTGGAAATCAACTACGACAAAGTTATCGCCCGCAAACAGGCAAAATTGCGAGAGCTGAAACAAACGGCGCGCCACAGCCATAAAATTCGTGAGATGGAAGCAATTGTCGACGAAGTCGTACGCGACCGGAAAAATCGAATTGAGCAGAGCATGCGCCGCTTCACGGACCCGCGCCTGGGACCCGACTCACGTCGATCCCGAGACGGCTTTCTTCCCCTAATCGGCGCAGCCCAAAACGTCTCCATCGCCTACACTCCGGTAACCTGCGAAGAATACGCCGCATTTATCAAGGAAAGCGGCCGGAAAGCCCCCCAATATTGGCCGGAGGGGAAAATCCCCGCCGGGAAGAATCGCCATCCCGTAACCATGGTTTCTTTTTACGACGCTCAAGCCTATTGCGCATGGCTCAGCGCACGCTCAAACGCCCAACGCTACCGCCTTCCGACTGCCGAAGAATGGGAACTCGCAGCCGGACATATGCCCAAGGACGCCGAATTTAACTGCGGGAAAAGCTCGACGACAAGCTCCGTAGACACTTATGCCCGGACACTGTCCGCCTGCGGAGCCATCGACATGTGGGGAAATTGCCGGGAATGGACTGCTTCCCCGCTGAACAAGCACCCCTCCGTCAAAGCCGTGAAAGGCGGCTCCTTCCGCTCATCGCGCATGCACTGCCGCACGGAATGCCGGGACGCGGGAATGCCTCCGTCAAAACTCGAAGACGACTTGGGCTTTCGCATCGTCCGGGAAGATTAAGGGAAAATTGTCTCCGCCAGCCAACGATTCGGAAAACGCAGGGTTGCACCGCGCTTCACTTTGATAAACAATAAAAAGCATGTATCGCAACGGCTTTAAACGCGTTCTGGATTTTTCGCTCGCTCTCGGCGTCTGCATCTGCGCCTCTCCGCTGATTCTGGCGCTCTGCATTTTCCTGCACTTCGCCAACAAGGGCGCAGGGATCTTTTTCACGCAAGCCCGCCCCGGCAAAGAAGGAAAAATCTTTCGTGTCATCAAATTTAAAACGATGACGGACGAACGCGACGCCAACGGCCAGCTGCTTCCGGATTGCGAACGCCTGACACGTGTCGGACGCTTCGTCCGCAAGACCTCCCTCGACGAACTTCCGCAGCTCTTTAACATCCTCAAGGGCGACATGGCCATCGTCGGTCCGCGCCCGCTTCTGCCCGAGTATTTGCCGCTTTATTCGCCGGAACAGGCACGGCGCCACGAAGTCCGCCCCGGCGTCACGGGCTGGGCGCAAACGCACGGCCGCAACGCGATTTCGTGGAAGCGCAAATTCGAACTCGACGTCTGGTATGTCGATCGCATCTCGTTTTGGCTCGATATGAAAATCCTCATGCTGACGGCGCTCAAGGTCCTCAAATCCGAAGGTATCAACAGTGCGGACAATCGCGGAACGGAAGTAACGATGCCGCGTTTTGACGGAAACAACTGAGGCCGCGACGCTTAATTTCGGCCGCCGTCCGATTTTACCGAAAAATTCCTTCCGTTTTGCGCTATGAATAACCGCCGCGTTGCCGTCATTGATTTGGGTTCCAATTCTTTCAAGCTCTTGGTTGCTCAGGGGCCGCATTTGCTGGCGGTCGCGGAAGCTTACGAGGATGTCCGTCTCCTCGAGAAACAGGCGGGCGGCGCAATTTCTCCCGAAAAATTCGAGCTGGGAGTCCGCACGGTGAAACGGCTTCACGATTTGGCATTGGAGCACCATTCCGATGCAACGGCCATCGTCGGCACCAGTGTTTTCCGCACGGCGACGAATGCCCGCGCGTTTGCGGAGGCAATTTTGGCGGAAACGGGTTTGCCGCTACGTGTCCTTTCGGGCGAAGAAGAGGCGGAGGGCATTGCCGCAGGCGTCGTGACGGACTCGCTCGTGAGCGAGCTGCTGCGCGCGCCCGCAATCTTCGACTTGGGCGGAGGCAGCCTCGAATTTATCGGCGACGGAGGCCGTTTCGTCTGCAGCTGGCCGCTCGGCGCCGTGCGCATGATGCGTGAATTCGTCCGCCACCCGGAAGGTCCCGTACCGCCGGAAGTCCTTCACAAGATCCGGACTCATGTCCGCGAGACCGTCAAAACGGTTCTCCAGGAGCGCGTTTATGCGGAAACACCGCTCGTGTTCTGCGGCGGCGTCTTGGCAATCGCGCACCGGATTTTGGCGAAAAAAGCGGAAGTTTCTCCGGCGCTCTTCCCGCGTAAAATTCCGCTGATCCGCCTCGAAGTCCTGCTCGAACATCTGGCAATGCGGACAGCGGCCGAACGAGTCAGCCTCGACGGTATTCCCGCCGGGCGTGCCGATGTCTTTCCGGAGGCCTTGGCGGTCGTCCTCGAAATCGCCGATCTCTGCGGCGCGGACGCGCTCATTTTCTCGCCCCGCAATCTGCGCTACGGCATGGCAGCAAAGCTTTTCAGCGCATCCTAAGAGCTTCGAAAGGCCTTTGCGCTTAGTCTGAATTCCGGGCGAAAAAGCGATCCGGCGCTCACGGATTGTCGGCATCCGCCCACCGGCATCGGGGGCTCCGAAATTTTCCGATTTTCGTGGTTTTCTTTTCCCGCATTCCCGCGTTAGAATGCACGAAAAATTATGAGCGCTGATTTTTACGTGTTAATCAAAAACGGATTGGTGATCGACCCCGCCAACGGACGTGAAAGCGTCGGAGATGTGGCAATTGCCAACGGGAAAATCGTTTCCGAGCTCACGCCGGAACAAGCCGCCGAGGCTCAAATTATCGATGCGAGCGGGAAAGTCGTGGCTCCCGGCTTCGTCGATTTGAACGCCCACCTTTACCAGCCCGGTAAGACCGCGCGTGAAACCATCGCCTCGGGTACGGCAGCCGCAGCAGCCGGCGGATTCACGACCGTGCTCTGCACGCCGGACGAAAAAATTATCTGCGACAACGCGGGGACGGTGCGCCTCGTCAGGGACCTCGCCGAAAAAGACGCCGTCGTCAACCTCTACCCCGTCGGCAACATCACGCTCGGCGGCAACGGCGAACAGCTCGCCCCCATCGGTGCGCTGAAAAAAGCCGGTTGCGTCGCCATCTCCGACTCCGTCGGCGGTGTCGCCAACAACGAAATCATGCGCCGCGCCCTCGAATACTCTTCGATGTTCGACCTCCCGATTTTCGACCACTGCCAGGATACGAGCATGTCCAAAACCGGCGTCATGCACGAAGGCGAAAAGAGCCTCCGCCTCGGGTTGCGCGGTATGCCGCGCGCTTCGGAAGACATCGTCGTCGCCAGCGATACCCTGCTCTCCCGCCTCACGAGCGCCAAACTACACATCCAGCACGTCAGCTCCTTCCGCGCCGTCGATCTGATCCGCGACGCCAAAAAGCACAATGTGCGCGTCTCCGCGGAAGTCTCCCCGAGCCACCTTTTGCTCACCGACAATGACGTCGGCAATTACGACACCAACAAGAAAATCAACCCGCCGCTCCGTGCCGAAAAGGACCGCCTCGCCCTTATCGAAGCGCTCAAGGACGGAACGATCGACGCCATCGCGAGCGACCACTCGCCGCGCACGCCGACCGAAAAGGACTGCGAATTCGACTACGCGCCCTTCGGTGTCATCAATCTTGAAACGACGCTCGCCGCCGCGCTCGAAGCCCTCTATCACAGCGGCGCCATGACACTCTCCGCCGTCATCGAAAAACTCACCGTCGCGCCCGCCCGCATCGTCGGCCTTTCCGCCGGCACGCTATCCGTCGGAGCCGACGCCGACATCGTCATTTTCGATCCGAACGCTGCTCAGGTCATCGATCCCGACAAGTTCGTCTCCCGCGCCCGCAACACGCCCTTCGCCGGACGCACGCTTCGCGGCAAGATTGCGACCACGCTCGTTCGCGGGAAAATCGCTTTTTCAGACCAATAACCACATTCATGCAAAAAATCAAAATCGGCATCTTAGGCTATGGTAATCTCGGCCGCGGCGTAGAGCTCGCGGTCGCTCAAAACGACGATATGGAACTCGTCGGCGTGTTTTCCCGCCGCAACCCGGCGGACGTAAAACCCGCACTCGCGGAAACGAAAGTTTTCGCTTTGGACGCGATGAATGATTTCATCGGTAAAATTGACGTCATGATTCTCTGCGGCGGAAGCGCGACCGACCTTCCGAAGCAGACTCCGGAATGCGTTGCCAAATTTAACTGCATCGACAGTTTCGATACGCACGCAAAAATCCCGGAACACTTCGCCGCCGTGGACGCTGCCGCCAAGGCCGCAGGCACCGTCGGCATCATTTCCGTGGGCTGGGACCCCGGCATGTTCTCGTTGAATCGCCTCTACGGAAATGCCCTCCTCCCGCAAGGTAAAGACTACACTTTCTGGGGAAAAGGCGTCAGCCAAGGCCACTCCGATGCGATTCGCCGCGTCGAAGGCGTTGCCGACGGCAAGCAGTACACCGTCCCCGTGACGGAAGCGCTTGAGGCCGTTCGCGCCGGAAAAAATCCGGAACTTTCCACGCGCCAAAAGCACACCCGCGAATGCTTCGTCGTCGCCAAGCCCGGCGCCGACCTCGCCCGCATCGAAAACGAAATTAAGACGATGCCGAATTATTTCGCGGATTACGACACGACCGTGCACTTCATTTCGCAGGAAGAGCTCAACCGCGACCACGCGGGGATCCCGCACGGCGGCTTCGTGCTGCGTAGCGGCGTAACCGGCGTCAACGGCGAAACGCAACACGTCGTCGAATACGGCATCAAGCTCGGCTCGAATCCGGAATTCACGGCCAGCGTCCTCGTCGCCTACGCACGTGCGGCTACGCGTCTCGTCGCCCACGGCGGAAAAGGCGCCTTTACGGTTTTCGACATTCCGCCGGCATGGCTCTCGCCGAAATCCGGCGCCGAGCTTCGCGCGGAACTACTCTAAAAACATCAGGCATCAAGGGGAGCGGCGCTCTTGCCGCTTTGCCGAAGTTTCCCGAAAGAGCGATTTCGACAAAGCGGAAAAAGTACCGCCCCTTTTTAATATTTATACCTTCTAAAATCGTCAGCTCATGAAAAAATTCTATATCGCCGCAAGCAGCCTCGTCTGCGCCCTCTGCTTTTCTTCGGCATTTCCCGCATCGGCACGGGAAAGTTCCCGGAAAGCGCCGACAGCTTCCGTCAACAACAAATCTCATGACATCCTGTTCCTGGAATTAACCCAATCCGTCACGGACAAAAAATCCGCCGCCGTCGCGGCATCCTCCCTCAAATCGCTGATGAAGGGCATTACACGCTCCTACGAAAACGCAGAGATGCCTGTTTCTCCGGAGCTTCTCAAGACACAGGAACTTTGGAAAGCGATTGCGGAAACGCACAAGTGGTTCGATTCGCGGGAACTTGAAAACGCCTACCGCGAAGCCTACTACGAAGCGGGAAGACCCACACAAGTAAAACGCCTTTTCCCGGTTAAGCCCAAGATTTTCAATGCCGATTTTTCAGACCTTCCTCCGTTTACGGCAAAAGACGACGCTGCCGCATGGGCCGCCATGAAACCCGCTCTTGAATACATAAAAGAACAGCGGGATTTTTGGTTTTCCGTACACGATAAAGCCTCTGCGGATGCAGCCGCGGGACAAGTCGCAAAGCTCTACGCTAAATCAGTCGAAATCGCTCAAGCGCACGAAAAATCAATTCCGGAACTCGAAAAAATGGAAGTTTCCGAAGCACTTCAAAGCTACGTCTCTTTTGTAAGAAGAACCCTTAAGCGAGAAGTGAAAATGCAACAAACGGTTGTCTCGCGCTTTGAAAAATGGTTCGGTTCGTCGATACTGAAACAGAAAACGGCGGAAGCGGTGGAACAAGGCTATTCCGGCATTAAGCACTAATCTTTAAGCTCTCCTCTCATGAATCGTCGTCAGTTCATAAAAACCTCTCTGCTTGCCGGCGCGGCACTCGCGTTCGGCGGCGGGTTGTTTGCGGCGACGACAGAGGGCCCGGCTCCGAAAATTAAGCTCGGGATCGATGTGCTTGAGGCGGAAAAATTCAAGCGTTTGCGCGGCAAGCGCGTCGGGTTGGTCACCAACCAGGCGGGCGTCAATTCCCGCGGCGAAAGTACGATTCAGGTGCTGCATACGCGCGGACGCAAGGCGGGTGTCAAGCTCGTCAAACTCTTCGGTCCGGAACACGGCATCTACGGCAACGTTCCCGCCGAAAAAATCGTCCAAAATCAAATCGATTCCAAGACGAAACTGCCCGTTTTCTCGCTCTACGGAAAGACGCGCAAGCCGACGCCGGACATGCTCAGCGGCTTGGATTGCATGGTGATTGACTTGCAGGACATCGGCTCCCGCAGCTACACCTACGTCTCGTGCATGCGTTATGTCCTCGAAGCCTGCTTCGACGCCGGCATTCCCGTAGTCGTGCTCGACCGACCGAATCCGCTCGGCGGCCTCAAGGTGGACGGTCCGATGCTCGACGACAAATGGCAAAGCTACGTCGGGCTTTATCCGGTGCCCTATGTCCACGGACTGACCATCGGCGAACTTGCCATCGCCGCCACGCGTGAGAACTGGCTGACGCTGACGAAAAACGCGCGCGCCCGCGGCCGCGTCGATGTCGTCAAGATGCAGGGTTGGACGCGTGCCATGCGCTGGCGCGACACCGGTCTGCGCTGGGTGCCGACCTCACCCTATATCAACTCGCCGGAAGCCGTCGAAGGCTACGCGATGAGCGGATTGGGCACACAAGCCGGAAAATTTGCCCATACTTTCCGCGCCGCCGACGGCAAGCTGACTTTCCCGTTCCGCTGGATCACCTATCCGAAGAAGAACGCAAAAGCTCTGGTCTCAACCATTAACAGCTACTTTATCCGCGGGCTGACGGCCCTCCCGCGCGAAATCGAAAAGACGGAAGGCGCTTATCTCGCCATTTCCAACTGGAACGCGCTGCGCCCCTGCGAAATCAGCTTTCACATGATGCGCCAGGCCTGCCTTTGGAGCGGCGAAAATCCCTTTGCCGCATTGAAAAAAAGCGAGCGGGAGCTCTTCATCAAACACGTCGGCTCGGAAGCATTTTTCAACGCCTTGGCCCGCGACGGCGCGAAAATCAACATCCGCGCCTGGTACGATCTCTGGGACAAACAAGCGCGCCTCTTCCAGGTCCGCATCAAAAAATACTGGCTCTACGCCTAAGCATTTTCATGGCAAAAAATCCTCCGGAAAAATTTCTTCCGCGCGGCGTTCGCATCCTTTTTGAAGACGCCGACCTGCTCATCATCGAAAAGCCCTGCGGCCTGCTCAGCGTACCTGCGCGCTACGAACCCGACCGCAATGCCCTCTCCTTGATGACAAATTTTATCCGGAAAGGCCAAAGCAAATCCCGCAAGGAGCTGTTTGCCGTCAACCGACTCGACCGCGAAACCAGCGGTCTGCTCGTCTTCGCCAAATCGCTCGTGTTGCGCGAAGCCATGCACGAAGATTGGCAAAGCGTGAAAAAACATTACCTCGCCGTCCTCGCGGGAAAACTGCCCCAAGACGAAGGGATAATCGAATCTTACTTGGCTCAAGACGAGGCCTATCGCGTTTTTTCCGTTAAAAATCCCCGCGAAGGCAAACTCGCCCAAACGCGCTATCGAGTACTGGCCCGCGGTGCAAATTGGACCGCCGTCTGTGCAGAGCTGATTACGGGAAGAAAAAATCAGATCCGCGTGCAATTTTCCGAAATCGGCCATCCCGTCTTGGGCGACAGAATGTACGGAAAAATCCGCGCCGAGCGTTTGGCGCTTCACGCTTGGAAACTCGCCTTCGCCCACCCGCGCACGAGCAAGCCCATCGAATTGGAAAGCCCGCCGCCGGAGTTTTTCGAGAAATACCTCCCGCGGGAGAGATAGATTAAAGATTAGAGATTAAAGTTTAAAGAGGATTGAAGGAACTGTTAACTATTAACTAATAACTATTAAACACATCAGATTCCGCCTCTCTTTAGGGCTATCGTTTCTCGGTGATTCGCCTACGAAAAGGGCGTGTATTTCGTTCCATTGCGCCGCAGGCACGTCAGGGCTGTAAGCGCGTCCTCGACCGACGCATGACGACAAGACCGCCTATCCGCGGGTTTCGGCTACCACCTGCACCCGCGGTTATCCAATGTAGTGCACCTTCAGCGCACAGCCTCGCAGAGGCTGCTACGCAATTACGAATCCCGAATAATTACCGCTTAGAGGATTCGATGATTGGTTTCGTTTTTTTAAGGGAACCTCTAGAAATTCCTTTTTTAGATCCGGGTTCAAGCATTCTTCCATCCGGTTCGTCAGAACATGTGCTCCGGAGGTGCACTACATGAGGTAACCGCGGGTGCAGACGCAGGCGGAACCTGCGGACAGGCGTCTCGACGTCATGCGCCGCTGAGCGACGATGATGTGCCCTTGAGCATCCTGCGGCGCAATGGAACGAAATATACGCTCTTTTTAAAAAACGAATTTCTAGAGGTAGCCCTAAAGAGAGCGTCGAAACCATCCACCACCTAATAGTTAGCAGATAATACCTAACAGTTCATTCACACCTCTTTAATCTTCAATCTCTAATCTTTAATCTATTTAACAAAAAAAGCGTTCCCGCGGATTTCCGGGGAACGCTCTTCTTTAAGCTTTAAGCCTTAATCTTTAAGCTCTCAATTAAGCCTGTGCCTTAACGCCGCTTTCGACGAGGGCGAGGAAGTCGCTCGCAACGAGTGCTGCGCCGCCGATGAGGCCGCCGTCGATGTCCGGCTTTGCGAGCAGTTCGTCAGCATTGGAGGGCTTCATCGATCCGCCGTAGAGGATGCGAATCTTGTCGGCGACCGGTCCGAGGATTTCAGCAAGCATCTTGCGGACGAATGCGTGAACTTCCTGAGCCTGTTCCGGCGTAGCGGTCTTGCCCGTGCCGATTGCCCAAACCGGTTCGTAAGCGATGACGATGTTTTCCGCCTTGTCTGCGGGAACATCGGCGAGGCCGCCGACGAGCTGGGTCTTGATGACTTCTTCAACCTTGCCCGCTTCGCGTTCTTCAAGCGTTTCGCCGACGCAGAGGACCGGGACGAGGTTGCTTTCGAGGCAGGTGAGAACCTTCTTGTTGATGAACGCATCGGTTTCGCCGTAGTAGCTGCGGCGTTCGCTGTGTCCGAGGATAACGTGGGAGACATGGAGGTCACGGAGCATAGCGGCCGAGATTTCGCCCGTGTAAGCGCCCGAAGCCTTGTCGCTGACGTTTTGCGCGCCGAGCTTGACCGTCGAGTTGCCGATGAGAGCGGAAACCGCCGGAATCGACGTGAAGGTCGGGCACATCAGAACGTCGATGTTGTTCTGATTGCCGATCGCTTCGATGATCGGTTTTGCGAGCTCAACGGCTTCCGTCGCCGTCTTGTTCATTTTCCAGTTACCTGCGATGAGAATTTTACGTGCCATAATGTTTTAATTTAAGAAATTTAGTGATGGAGGGATGTTCAGCGAATAATGAATAGAGAACAACGAAATGCTATTCACTATTCATTATTCACGATTAACTGCCTTTAGGCCTTGTCGAGAGCGTCAACGCCCGGGAGGATCTTGCCTTCGAGGAGTTCGAGGGAAGCGCCGCCGCCCGTGGAGCAGTGAGAAACCGTCTTGGCAACGCCGAACTTCTTGGCTGCCGTAGCCGTGTCGCCGCCGCCGACAACCGTCGTTGCGCCGTCTGCCGTTGCCTTCGCGATGGCGTCGGCCATAGCCTTCGTGCCGGCTGCGAACTTGTCGAATTCGAAAACGCCTGCCGGACCGTTCCAAACGATGGTCTTGGAAGCGAGGATGGAAGCCGTGAAGATTTCAGCCGTCTTCGGGCCGACATCGAGCCCCATCCAGCCGGCCGGAATGCCGGTTTCGTCGGTCGCGTCCTGCGTGTTAGCATCAGCCGCGAACTTATCTGCGCAAACGTAGTCAACCGGGAGCGTAATCTTCACACCCTTTTCGGCAGCCTTGGCAACGAGTTCCGGAACGAGCTTCGCGCCTTCTTCGTCGAAGAGCGAGGAACCGATTTCCATGTTCTGCATGACCTTCTTGAAGGTGAATGCCATACCGCCGCCGATGATGATTTCGTCAGCCTTGTCGATGAGATTCTTAATCAGCGGAATCTTGTCCGCAATCTTTGCGCCGCCGAGAATGGCGAGGAGCGGGCGTGCCGGATTGTCGAGCACCGCAGCAAATGCCTTGAGTTCCTTTTCCATGAGGAAGCCGGCAACCTTCGCGGGAAGATCGACGCCGACCATGGAGGAGTGGGCGCGGTGAGCCGTGCCGAACGCGTCGTTCACATAGACGTCCACGTTCTTGGAGAGACTGGCGCGGAATGCAGCGACCTTTTCCGGATCGGCCTTGATTTTGTTGCCTTCAGCGTCCTTCGCCTTGCCTTCTTCTTCGATGTGGAAGCGCAGGTTTTCGAGGAGGAGGATTTCGCCCGGCTTGAGTTCTGCCTTCGCCTGTTCAGCGGCTTCGCCGACACAATCTTCGACGAATTTCACCGGCTTGCCGATCTGCTTGGAAAGCTCTTCGGCGACGGGCTTGAGAGAGAATTTCGGCGTAACCTGACCGTTCGGACGACCGAGGTGAGAAGCGAGCACGACGGCGGCTCCGTTGTCGAGCGCGTACTGAATCGTCGGAAGCGCCGCGATAATGCGCTGCGGGTTCGTAATCGCACCCGTCACCTTGTCCTGCGGGACATTGAAGTCAACGCGGATAAACACGCGTTTGCCGTTAACATCGATATCACGAATTGTTTTAGCTGCCATGATGTGTAGATAATTAAAATGTTCGACTATTAAACGCCTGAGTAAGCGGCTTGGCAAACAGAAAACCGGAATCCGGGAACAATGAATCCCACAAAAAACCGTCCCCGCGAAAGATTCACGGGAACGGTTCGTTAAGCTCTAAGCGTTAAACTTTAAGCTTTCTATTATTCTACTTCACGACGATGTTGACGAGCTTGCCCGGAACGACGATTTCGCGGACGATTTCCTTGCCTTCGATGAATTTCTGCACCGTGGCGTCCGCCTTCGCGGCGGCAATCATCGCGTCCTTCGTCGCACCGACCGGAAGCTTCGCTTCGTTGCGGCGCTTGCCGTTGACGGAGAAGACGATCGTGACGGAATCTTCGACGAGTTTGGATTCGTCGCAAACCGGCCACGCAGCGACACAGACCGAACCCGTTTCGCCGAGGCGATTCCAAAGTTCTTCCGCGATGTGCGGAGCAAACGGCGCGATGAGCTTGAGCAGGCCGCGCGCGGTTTCACGCGTAAACGCCGCTTCCTTTTCGAGCGCGTTCATCAGAATCATGTACTGCGAAATCGCCGTATTGAAACCGAGCGACTCGATATCGGAGGAAATCTTTTTGATCGACTGATTGAAGACGCGTTGGAAGTCCGAGCTTTCCTGAGCGTCGTCGGCAATGCGCGCGGAGAGTGCGCCCGTGCTTTCGTCGACGAACTGGCGCCACAGACGGCGCAGGAGGCGGGCAACGCCTTCGATGCCCTTCGTATTCCACGGTTTCATGGCTTCGAGCGGCCCGAGGAACATCAGATAAAGGCGCAGAGCGTCCGTTCCGTAATCGGCGACAATCTGGTCGGGATTGACGACATTGCCGCGCGATTTCGACATTTTTTCGCCGTCTTCGCCGAGAATGATGCCTTGGTGGAAGAGGCGCGTGAACGGCTCGGGCGTGGAGAGCACGCCGATGTCGTAGAGGAAGCGATGCCAGAAGCGTGCATAGAGCAAGTGCAACACGGCGTGTTCGGCGCCGCCGATATAAAAATCCGGCGTCTGCCAGTAGGCGAATGCTTCGGGATCGACGGGCGCGCCGTCGAAGTCCGGCGAAAGATAGCGCAGGTAGTACCAGCAGGAACCGGCCCACTGCGGCATGGTGTTCGTTTCGCGCGTGGCGGCAGCCCAGCCTTCCGGAGCGGCTTCGCCCTCGGCGCGGGAACGCGTTTCGCCCGTTGCGAGATTGATGAAAACGTTTACCCAGCCCTTGGCGTTAGCGAGCGGCGATTCGCCCGTTCCCGACGGCTTGTAGGATTCGACTTCGGGGAGTTCGAGCGGAAGCGCGGACGACGGGAGCGCCACGGCGACGAGCGTTTCGCCGTCAAAAGTCTTGTACGCGATTTTTTCCTGCGGCATGAATTCACGCAGAACGGAATCCGCCGGGATTTTTTCGTAATCGTTTTCGGAAACCCAAACGATCGGGAACGGTTCGCCCCAGTAGCGTTGGCGGGAGAAAAGCCAGTCGCGGAGCTTGTAATTGACGGTACCGCGGCCCCAGCCCTGCTCTTCGACGTACTGCGTGATTGCCTTCTTGGATTCGGAAGTCGGCATGCCGGAGAACTTGCCGGAGTTGACAAGGACGCCGTTAGCGACGAAAGAGGATTCCTGCACATCGACCTTCGCGTCGGGATTATCGACGACTTGGATAATCGGAATATTGTGCGCCTTGGCAAAGTCCCAGTCGCGTTCGTCGTGCGCGGGAACCGCCATGATGGCGCCCGTGCCGTAGCCCATCAGAACGTAGTCGGCCACCCAGACCGGAACGCGGTCACCGTTGAGCGGATTGATTGCGTAGCAGCCCGTGAAAACGCCGGTTTTTTCCTTGGCCAAATCGGTGCGTTCGAGGTCGGATTTATTGCGTGCCTTTTCGACATAGGCTTCGACTTCGGCGCGTTTTTCCGGAGCCGTGAGGCGTTCGCGCAGCGGGTGTTCCGGCGCAATGACCATGTAGGTTACGCCGTAAAGCGTGTCCGGGCGCGTCGTGAAAATTTTGAGCTTCGTTTCCGGGTCGTCGGCGAGCGGGAATTCGACTTCCGCGCCTTCGCTGCGTCCGATCCAGTTTTTCTGCAAGCGCTTGGTGGAATCCGGCCAGTTAAGCGCGTCCAGACCTTCAATGAGTTTTTCCGCGTAGGCCGTGATTTTCAAAACCCACTGGCGAATCGGGCGGCGTTCGACCGGGAAGTTCCCGCGTTCGCTGCGCGGACCTTCATCCGTATTGAGCACCTCTTCGTTTGCGAGCACGGTGCCGAGTTCCGGACAGAACCAAACCGGCTTGTCGTCAACATAAGCCAAGCCGTGTTTGAAGAGGTTGAGGAAAATCCACTGCGTCCACTTAAAATACTTGGAATCGATGGTTGCGATTTCGCGGTCCCAGTCGATGGCAAAGCCGAGCATCTGGAGCTGGCGGCGGAAGTTGTCGATGTTCGACAGCGTTTGTCCGCGCGGGTGGTTGCCGGTCTTGATGGCGTATTGTTCGGCGGGAAGGCCGAAAGCGTCCCAGCCCATCGGGTGCAACACGTTAAAGCCCTTCGCGCGTTTGTAGCGGGCAAGAATGTCGGAACCGGTGTAGCCTTCGGGGTGGCCGATGTGCAGGCCGGCGGCCGACGGATACGGGAACATGTCGAGGACGTAGAATTTCGGTTTGTCCGACTTGTTTTCGGCGCGGAACGTTTTGTCGTTCGCCCAGAATTGTTGCCAGCGTTTTTCGATTTCGGAGAAATTATATTCGGAAGAGCTCATGTGAAAAAAGGGATTGCGGTTAATCGTAGATTTTTCGCGGGTCCGGCGCAAATTGAAATTTAGCGTGGCGGTGTTTTCCGCATTTTTCGCCAAATCCCGCACGCACAAAATCGAACGTTGACAGGCGGAAGTGCATGGAAGATTTTTTAAGCATGCGTTTCTTCAGAATCCTAACGCTTGCGTTCGCCCTGTTGCTTACTTTGGTCGGCAACATGAGCGTCGTCGGATTCTGTCTCTCCGAAGGGAAATTTTCCTTCGCGGGCATCAATGCCTGCCCGACTACCGCATCCGCCTGCAAGGCCTGCTGCTCCGCTTGCATGCACGCCGACCACGCCTCCGAAGCGCCCTCGGGCTCCCACGAAAAGCTCGACTTTGACTTGGACGAAACGATTCCTGCAACCCTCAGCGCCCTTTCGCTTCCCACCGTCGGAGCCTTTTTCCTTCAGGACTTTCTCGCAATTTTAAAGTATCCCGAAACACAGCTCTCGCCGACACGGGTAAACGGAACGGCGCCGCCCGACTCGCGCTTATGCGCCTCGCCGCCGAAGATCGGCGCCGCGCTCCCGCTCCTGGCTTAGCACCCGCCGACTCGCCGCAACCCGCGTGCGAGCTTTTGTCATGTCTCCGCAAGGGCAATTTTGCCTTGCGCGCGACGCTTCCCCTTTTGTCCGAATTTCCAACCGCTTTTTTCATGCGAAAAACAAAATCCCTAATTCTTTTTGCCGCAATTGCGCCGCTCGTATCCTGCGTAAGCTACGAGGCGAATCCCTTAAACCTCGGAACCGAAACACAATCTTGGGTCGAAGGCTCCGAAACACTCGCAAAAGGCTTCCCGACCCTTTCCTTTTCCGATGCTCAACTCCTCGGGCTCGCCTTCAATCCGGAGCTCAACCGTGCCCGCATCCGCCTCGCCAAAAGCCGCGACGTCGAAAAGCAATCCGGCTGGTGGGAAGACCCTTCCGTATCTTTCGGGCTCAAACGCGTACTTAACAGCGGCTCGCAACCTTGGGCCTATACGCCGAGCGTCGGTCTCACCATCCCGGTAACCGGTCTTCCCGGGCTCGCCGAAGAAGCCGCCGCCCACTACAGCGAATCGGATGCGTGGACGCTGGTACAGGCCGAGTTCGATTTCCGCAATTCCTTTGCCGCGCTTTGGATCGATTACGCCGTTACCGCGGAAAAACTCCGCGTCACCGAAGCCTATCTCGCAAAGCTCGTCAAAGAAAAAGCCAAGCTCGAAAAGCTCTTTGAGCTGGGTGAAATTTCGGCAGGAGAGATGCAAAAAGAGAGCGACCGCCTCAACGCAGCCGCGGCCGAAAAGCGCGATTTGGATTTCTCCGCCGTAGAGCTGCGCGCCCGTATCGTCCGCGAGCTCGGCCTCGCGCCGCGCATCGCTCACGAAATTCAATTTTCCGCTCATCTGCCGGAAAGCATTCCCGCGCCCGTCCCCTCGCCTACGCCTGAGCAACTCGCCGGGCTTCCGAAAATCCGCGCCGCTCTCGCACTCTACGCCGCGAGCGAAACAGCTCTGAAAACGGAAATCCGCCGCCAATATCCGGAACTCTCGCTCGGACCGAGCTATGAAATCGACGGCAACGACAAATTCGAAGATTCGCTCACCCTCGGCATCGGATTCTCGCTTCCCGCCTGGAACCGCAACCGCGTCGGTATCGCCAACGCCAGCGGCGAACGCGCCCTCGTCCGCCACGAAACCCTTATCCTGTGGCAGGAACAATTCCACGCCCTGCGCCGCCTCGAACGGGAACAAAAAATCGCCGAAGCTCATTGCCGCGAGCAAGCCCGACGCACGGAAGAATTCCGCGAACGCATCCGGAAAATCTACGCCGAAATTGATGCCGGCGAAACACTCCCGACCGTTCTTTCCGAAGCCGCCCAACAGCATTTCGCCGCCGAGCTTGCCAATTGCGATGCCCTCGGCGATTACCTGAAAAGCCGCATCCGGATTTTAGCGTTAAAAATCAGCGAGCCGAAATCGACGGACAGCAAACAGTAAATAATTCATCCTTCGAAATGACTCTTTCATAGACATCCGCCGTTTACCGCTCACACCCACCATTTACTAAAAAATCCATGAACCCAAAACATCTTCTGAAAATTTCCGCCCTTTTCTTTGCCGCTGTCGCGTGGAGCTGCCCTGCCATCGCCGAAGAACACGCCCGCGAGCACGGAGAAAGCTGCAATCATCAGCATGAACACAAGCAGGCCGAGGAAAAGCAAGCGGCCGAACAACACGTTCACGGCGAGAGCTGCACGCATGATCACGCCGAAGCGGAACACGCCCACGAACACGGAGAAAGTTGCAATCATCAGCACGAACACAAGCACGCTGAGGAAAAGCAAGCGGCCGAGCAACATGTTCACGGCGAGAGCTGCAGCCATGACCACGCCGAAGCGGAACACGCCCACGAGCACGGAGAAAGCTGCAATCATCAGCATGAACACAAGTACGCTGAGGAAAAGCAAGCGGCCGAGCAACACGTTCACGGCGAGAGCTGCACGCATGATCACGCCGAAGCGGAACACGCTCACGAGCACGGAGAAAGCTGCTGCTCCGGCAACGACCTGGGAACGCCCGTAAAAATTTCCGATCGCGCGCGCCAGTCCATCGCGATGCGTTTTGAAAAGGTCGCTGACCGCCCCATCTCCGAAACGCGTTCCTATTACGGACAGATGATCGTTCCGGCCGAAGCCCTCAAAACCGGCGCGCTCTCCGCTGCCGGCCGCGTCCGCTTCCTCGTCAAACCCGGACAGGAAATCGCCGCCGGCACACCGCTTTTCTCGCTCGCCTCACCGGAACTCATCACGCTCGAAAGCGACTGCGCCGAAACCGAAGCCAATCTTTCCCGCGCCCGTTCCAATCTTTCGACCCTCGAAAACCGTTTGGCGCGCCTTGCCCAAATCGGCAACAAAAACAGTAATCTCGAAACCGAAGCCGCCTTCCTCAAAGCGGAAATTCCCGTACTCACCGCCGCTGCCAAGCGCGCCCGCGGGCTCTGGCAAATCGCCACCCTCGGCGGTTCTTTCCGCGACGGCGTGCTGACCGTCTATTCAAGCTTTAGCGGACGCATTCAGTCGCTCGACCTCAACGAAGGCGCTTGGGGCGAACAAGGTGCGAGCGCACTCACGCTCGTCGTCCCGCAGGCTCTCGAATTCAAAGGTATCGCTTTCGGCAACGACTCCTTCGTCGGGAAAAAAGCCCGCCTCGCCGTCAACATCGGCGACGAAACCCGCCACTACGACGGCACCCTGCGCATATCCGCGCAAATCGACGAAGCGACGCAGGCCCGCACGATCTACTTCGTCCCCGAAAAAGCGGACGCCGATATTTATCCCGGCCAAGTCGCGCGCCTCGAAGTCTTCACGCCCGCAACGGAAGCCGAAGCCGCCTTCGTCCCCGTGCCGAGCAGTGCCGTTATCAAAGTCGGCGTGGACGACATCGTTTTCGTCTGCGCGACGGCCGATCCGAATCTCTTTTTCGCCCGAAAAGTAAAAACGCTTCCCGCACGCCGCGGCATGACGCCGGTCAAGGGTGTCCGCGTCGGGGAAACCATCGTCTCCAAGGGCGGCTATGAATTGAAATACGTGCTTCCCGTCGAAGGCAATGCGCCGCAACGCAAAGCCGCCGGCCACTTCCACGCCGACGGCAAATTCCACGAAGGAGAGCATTAGAGGGATGAAAGTTTAAAGCTTAATGCTTAGAGTTTAAAGAGATTAACAGGGAAAGGATCTCGAGCCCCTCTTTAAACTTTAAGCATTAAGCTTTAAACTTTCATCGTCTTCCGACTCTAAAGCGCGGGGTTTTGACCTTGGCGCTTTTTTTATCGGCATCGACCACCATGCGGAAGTCCATCATACGGCGGAAGCGATCGACACGTGCGACTTCCACGGAAACGGTTTGTCCGAGTTTGAACATACGCTTCGTACGCCGCCCGATGACCGCCGTGCCGTCGCCGACGAGGTGGTAAAAATCGTCCGTCAGTGAGGAGAGCGGCACTAACCCGAAAGCCTGCGAGACCTTGAGTTCGACGAAAAGTCCGCGGCTACGGATGTCCGTAATGATCGCTTCGAACACGTTTTTCTTTTTACGTTCGGCTTCCCGCTCAAAGAATTCCAGCAACTTGATTTTCGTCGATTCCCGTTCGGCTTCCATGGAGGAGCGTTCGGTATCGGAAATGTGGTCGGCCGTCGCCGTCAGTTCCGAAACGGAAAGCGCGGCAAGCTTCTTGACGGGCGCGGTCGGCAGGCGATTGCGCTGCAGGTAAAAATCGAAAATGCGATGCACCGTCAAATCCGCGTAACGTCGAATCGGCGAGGTAAAATGCGCGTAGTACGTCTTCGCGAGGCCGTAGTGGCCGTCGGCTTTCGCGCGATAGCAGGCCTGTTTCAGGCTGCGCAGGAAGCGGATGCGCAGCGGATAGGCGTCTTCCCGCGTATTGAGGACTTTAAGGAGGCGGACCACTTCGCTGCGTTTGGTCAAATCGCCGACCTTAATGCCTGCATCCAAAAGCTCTTCCCGCAAATCCGAAAGCTTTTCCGGTTCCGGCTGGTCGTGCACGCGGGAAATGTACGGCAACTTTGCCCATGAAAATTCGCGCGCCACGGTCTCGTTCGCAAGCAACATGAATTCTTCGACCAGTTGGTGCGATTCGTCGTGGAAGGTCTGCGCAATGCGGTCGGCGTAACCGTCCGCATCGACGTAAATTTTGACTTCCGGCATATCCAGATCGAGCGCTCCCGCCTGCATGCGTCCGGCCCGCAGATGCTGCGCGATTTGGTCCAAAGCCCGCACGTGGGTGCGCAATTCGTCGAGTTCCGTATCGCTCAAATCCGCCAACGCACGGCCCGGATGTCCGGACTGGTGCGCGGGTACCGGCGGAATCGCGCGAATCGCGGCATTATCGTCTTCGCGCATCAGAGCCATCGCCTGCCCGTAAGTCAGGCGCTTGCGCGAGGCAATGATCGTATTGGCAAACTCCGCCGAAAGCACTTCATTCGCCGCGGAGAACGTGATGAAGACGGATTTCGTCAGGCGGTTTTCGTTTTCGACGAGTGAACACAGCCCGCTCGAAAGCGCATGCGGCAGCATCGGAATCACCGTGCCGACGAGGTAGGTCGAATTCCCGCGTGCACGCGCCTCGGCATCGAGCGCTGTTCCCGGGCGAACGTAGTGCGAAACGTCGGCGATGTGAATCCCGACGCGCCGCTTTCCGCCGTCGAGAAATTCGAGCGAAAGCGCATCGTCGAAGTCCTTGGCGTCATCCGGATCGATCGTAATCGTAAAGATATCGCGAATATCCTTCCGCCCTTTCATTTCTTTCGGCGAAAGCACCTCCGCCAAGCCGCTCAACTCGCGATTGACGGGCTCCGGGAACTTCGGAGAAAGATTGTAGCGGTACAAAATCGCGCGGTATTCCGCAAGCGGCGTGTGCGAAACGCCGAGCACCTTTTCGATTTCGCCGGTCGGGTTCTCGTTGCGGCGTTTCCATTCGTTGAGACGGACAATGACCTTTTCGCCGTCTTTAGGCTGCGGAAACAACGGCGAACGCGCGGGATCCTGCACGAGGATTTCCATACCGATTTTCGGATCGTCCGGCGTAACCATCCACGCATAGCGCGTGCAATGCAAAGTTCCGGTCGTCGTCGTGAACGCACGTTCGAGGATTTTGACGACGGCGCCGAATTCAAAATTGTCGTCCGCGGCATAGGATTCCCGGAAACCGCCCTTGCGTCGCTTCTTTTCGATACGCACGACAACGTGGTCTCCCGGCAATGCGACACCCGTGTCCTCGGCGCGAATGTGCACCGGCGGATGCGGCTCGGAGCCGTCGGCGGGCGTATCGGGAATCAGCTTGGCGGAACCGCCGAAACGAAAATGAATTCGCCCGCTGATCAGATTGGCATCGGAAGGAAGGCAGTAGCGGTCGCGTTTGACCTGGGCGATTTTGCCGTCACGCACCATACGCGGAAGGATTTTTTTGAGACGGGAAAAGATCTTCCCGCTTCCGCCGATTGCCTTGTAGAGCTCGTCGAGACGCAGCGGCACGTAATCTTTCCGTTGCATCAATTCCAAAATTTCATTTTCGATTTCCATGGTGAGGAGAGCTTAAAGATTAGGGCTTAAAGCTTAAGGAGGGCTTTGCAGGCGAGACACCGAGTATAAGCAACATTTTTGCCGATGATTTTACAGAGCCGGAGCCGGCGTTTGAAGCTTAAAAGTTTGATCGGAATAGCGCCGGCGGACTTGCCGAATACAAACATAAAAAAACTCCGACTTTCTTACGAAAATCGGAGTTTTTCCGGTGACATTAGACTTCTCCGCCGGCATCGAAGGTGCGCGGGCCTCTGAAGCCGCCCGAGCGCTTGCCGCCGAAGGGACGCTTCTTGAAGCCGCCGTCGCGGGGAGCACCGAAGCGACGTCCGCCGCCGAAACCGCCTTCGCGGCGCGGAGCGAATCCGCCCTCACGGCCTTCACGTTCACGGCGCGGGGCAAAACCGCCTTCGCGGCGGGGAGCACCGCGAAAACCGCCGAAGCTGCGGCGTTCCGGAGCAGATTCTTCACGCGGGCGCGCAATATTGACCTTGAGCGGACGCCCCATGAATTCGACGCCTTCCGTCTTTTCAATGGCTGCTTGAGCCTCTTCCGGCGTGGACATGATGACGAAGCCGAAGCCGCGCGCACGTCCCGTAAATTTATCGCGCATCACTTCAGCGGAATCCACGTTGCCGAACTGGCTGAAGTGCTGTTTCAAATCGTCCTCGTTGGTTTCCCAAGCGAGATTGCCGACGAATAACTTGTTATCCATGTAATCTATACTCACTGACTTTCTCGCTGCCTCATCGTTCCCGACCGTCGGGTTTCAAAAAACGCCGGAAAACCGGCGTCGTTTACCATCTGAAGCAACGGACTTAAAAAAGTCGGCGCGCAGTCTCAGGTTTTCCGTGAATGAACGCAACAACAAACAGCGACGGAAACAAAAAAAACGTTCCCGCACGCAGTGGGCGGGAACGTTCGTCCGAAAAACGGAATCGGATGCGACTAAGCGCGGCCGAGGTAGGACTTGTCTTCCGTGCTGATGCGGATGACTTCGCCTTCCGCGATGAAGAGCGGAACCATGACCGTGAGGCCGGTTTCGATCGTGACGGCCTTCTGCGCGTTGCCGGAGGTGTTACCCTTAACGGCCGGCGGCGCTTCCGTGACCTTCACTTCGATGGCAGCCGGAAGGTTGACCGTGATCGGCTTTTCTTCAACGAAGAGAATGTCGTAGGTCTGGCCTTCGACGAGGAAGCCTTCGGAGTCCTTCAGCGAAGCTGCGGAAATCGGGTATTCTTCAAACGTTTCCGCGTCGGAGAAAACGTAGTTTCCGTCCGCCTGGTAAAGGAGTTCGAGCTGCTTAATCGAGTTTTCGAGAACGTCAAACGAAGCACCGATGTTCGTACGCACCGGAATGACGCGACCCGAAGCGAGGGAACGCAGTTCCATCTGGCAGTAGGAAGCGTTGTTCGGAGGCGTGCGCACTTGGCATTCGAGAACGAGGCAGAGATCGTTGTTGTAGCGGATGATGTTCTTGCGCTTAATGTTATTGACGGTTGTATTTGCCATAAGTTTTAAGAAAATCTCAAAAGACTTTTCCCGCGTCAAGCACGAAGCACACAAGCGGGAAGGACGCAGGCAATTTTCCGAAAAAATGCATTTTGCAACAATCTTGCAACAATTGCAGCCGACTTCCCTGCTACACTGATTATACGCTTGCGTTCGGTTTCACAAGCGCATCACTCAAAATCAACAATCGTATGAATAAACAATATAAACTATTATCATTCCTTGCGGGCCTTCTTTCGCTTGGTCTCATCGTCGCGCTCAACGCCGGAGAAAACCCTCGCAGTCTTCTCAAAGCATGTGGTGGAGGCTCTGTAACAACATCAAATTTCTTCCGGGACTCAGAAAGTGATGAAATTATCGTCCATGAAGAAACCTATCTAACGTGTGAGCGAGTTGAACGCCTTATTCAATGTGATGATGGCTCTCTTGTGGTAGAGATTCTGAACAAATACGGACGCGCTTTTGCCCCGGAGGAAGACATAACTCCGTATATCAATTCGAATTTTCCCAGTCTTGCAGATTTTGCAGACAGCGTATCAACAAGATATTCGGGCACTGTTCCCGAAAGCGTAGCGGGATGGGATGGAACTTGGACAATTGTAAACAATCGCGATGAAGATGAAAATTATTACTATGAGTACGCGTCCTATTCCTCCGGTTTCTCAGGCAACGCAGAATATTTCACCTATCCGTTTACAATGACGACGACGTTCACCCTTGATTGCGAAGGCGTTAACCAAGTTGTCCTTTCTATCAGATCTGATGACAATGCGAGTATATCCGTCTTGGGTGCGACCTGCTCATCAACACTGCACACTCCCGGAAGCATGGTCATTGAAGTTCCTAATGGAACAACGTCTTTTCCGGTAACTGTGACCTATGAAAATATCGGTGGCCCCTATGCGCTAGACTTCTCCATTAAACTGAGAAAACGTCTGTAGAAATTTAGCGTTGCGCAGGTCTGCCTGCGCAACGTTTTATCTACGAAGTGTAAAAAGATAAAATGCAAATTCCCGCAAAAACTACACTTATAACCGTTTTGCTTGTGGCCGCCCTGATGACAACGCTTGCGATTTGCGCGGAGCGTTCCCGTTCGACGGAAATTAAAACACGCTTTGAGCGGGAACGTGCGGCACAAATACATAGCGCGGAAAAAGTTTTAAGCGAAGCGCTGCAGGAAATCCTGCACCAAAACGACAAAATCACCCCCGAGAACTTTAGCGAATACGCCGTTTCCCGCAGTAATGATACGTCGCTTTGGCAGGACTGCCGAATCGCATTTGTTTTTTGCGAACTCGCAGAGGATGACGATGCGAAATCCGCCCACTACGCCGGTTTCTACGGCGTAGCCGGATTAGGATCGGAGGATGAAACGACGCCGAATCAGACTCGTAAGAAAAACTACCCGGGAGAACGCATCGCCGGCGGAGAAGCACAAACCCTCATAGACGACATTGTCCGCTTTGCAGACACGCGTTTCCCACTCGACGGAAAGGCTTCCTGGCAAAATATTATCCCGCCGCTCAACATCGACAACAATCCGTCACGACTCTTTCCGCGCTACGGTTTATGGCTCGGCTATTTTCACGGGAGCCAGCCGATGTCTGAAAAATATTTTTCGAGTGGCTTCCGTTTTGAGACCAACCATAAGTCCGTCTTTCTGGTACGGGAAGTGAGGGCACCTCAAATTCGTTTCTCCATACAAGGAATACTAATCAACCAAACCAGTCTGCTTGCGCGTCTAAATAAAGCCGCTTCAAAAACCATCCCGAACATAAGACTCGAAATCACGACTTCCGGCGAGGGAACAAACTTATTGGGGATTCCGCTGAAAATCCATCTTCAGGAAGCGGATTTCAAATCTCACGCAAAGTCTCTAAGGGAATTCCGAATAGTCCTGCTCATCGTCTGGCTCTGCTCCGCAATTCTTCTTTCGGCAATTTACGCCGTCGTCGTTCATATTCGAAAACTCGCCGATTTGCGCCGACTTTTTTCGGATGCAATCGTGCATGAATTACGCACGCCGCTCGCCTTGCTTGAAGCCCAGGCGGAAGCGCTTGCCATTCGTAGTGAAGCCCAAACAGCGCGGGAAGCAAATGCCCTGCGCCTGCGCGTGCAGCAGCTCACAATGCTCGCAGACAACCTGTTCTGGATGGCCAAAATGTCACAATGCTCAGCCTATGGACTGCAGGCAAGCTGTCACACGCTCGAACAAATCATGCCTCCCGTACTTGAATACCTCGCCGAAATCTTGGAGCGCAGGGGCGTCGATTTAACCATCTATCTACCGACGGAGCTCACACACACGCGGATTTGGGCTTCCCCGACCGCCCTCGAACGCATTTTCGCCAATCTTGCAGACAATGCCGCCAAGCATCTCGAAGGAATTGATGACGCCCAGGTAACCGTTTCTGTCTCACGCTCCACTTGCAAAAACCTGCTTCAAATCCGTTTCAGCGACAACGCCGGAGGCATTCCGGAAAGAATACAGCAAAATCTTTTCCGTGATTTCACGGCAGGCGCAAGCGGACTCGGCATCGGGCTAGCGCTTTCGCGGAAATTGGCGCGTGCCCAAAAAGGTGATTTGGCATTACTAAAAACAAGCAGCAAAGGAACCTCCCTGCAACTAACCCTAAAAATTTGCTCATGAAAAAAACAAAAAAGCGTGTGTTAATCGTTGAAGACGATTGTGGACTACGAAGCTTCCTCGCCGAAATCTTACACATAAACGGCTATACGACCTGCCTTGCGGGAACATTTAACGAAGCAATTCTCCGCATTGATCAGGAGCACTTCGACCTCGCTATTTTGGATATCATGCTCGACGAGTCCGGAAGCGGCATTGAAGTCCTAAAGTACCTGAGGCAAGTCCGAGGAAACGGTATTCCCGTCATTATGCAAACCGCCGTCGGCGACGATGCACACTGTGTGCGTTGCCTAAAATCGGGTGCAGATGAATTCGTCGTCAAACCGGTTCGGGCAGGCCCGCTCCTTGCGCGCATAGAAGCCGTGTTACGTCGGTCAACGGGCTCAACGGAAACCCCTTCTGTGCTAAACCTGCGTAGCGGTGTGAAATTCGACTACAACTCCCGCGAACTGATTCAGAACTCCGGGGAGCGAATACATTTGAGCTACAAGGAAAACCAATTACTCCGAACTTTTTACGAACGCCGCGGGAAAGCTGTTTCGGAAGGCACGCTTCTGGTTGAAATTTGGAAAATGAATCCCACCTTAGCCGCAGAGTTCAGCGGCCTACGATCACTCGTATCGCGTCTGCGAACAAAACTCGGAGATGCCGCAGAAATAAAAGCAAATTACGCGGAAGGCTATCGTTTCGAAATCTGATTTTACGAATCGCGGTAACGACAAACCCGAGGACCGCTCTTTGGCGTTGCACCCCGGGAGTTTCTTTGAAAAATAGAATGTACGTTTTACCCTATAGCCATGATTTACGATTCCAAAAAATTCCTGCTCATCGCCGGTCCCTGCTCGCTCGAAAACGAAGAAGTCTGCCGCAAGGTCGCGGAAAAACTCAGCGAGCTCCGCCAGAAATTCCCGCAGCTCAACATCGTTTTTAAAGGCTCCTTCGACAAGGCCAACCGCACCTCGCTCACGGGCGCACGCGGTCCCGGCATGGACGCCGGCCTGGAATTGCTCGCCATGGTCAAACGCGAATACAAATTTCCGGTGCTCACGGATATCCACCTACCCGATCAATGCGAAAAGGTGGCGCAGGTCTGCGACGTCCTGCAAATTCCCGCATTCCTCTGCCGCCAGACGGATCTCCTCGTCGCCGCTTCCAAGACCGGCCGCTGCGTGAATGTCAAAAAGGGCCAGTTCCTTTCCCCGCAGGAAATGCGCTATGTTTACGACAAGCTCGCCCTTTCCGGCGCCCACGAAATCTGGCTGACCGACCGCGGTACGGCTTTCGGCTACCAAAACCTCGTCGTCGATATGCGCTCGTTCGCCATCATGGGAAAAACCGGCGCGCCGACGATTATGGATGCGACGCACAGCGTGCAACTTCCGGGTGCAATGATGGGCGCTTCCGGCGGCCAACGCGAATTCGTCCCCGCCCTCTCCCGCGCAGCCGTGGCTTCCGGCGCTAACGGACTTTTCCTCGAAACCCACCCGGAACCGGCCAAAGCCATTTCCGATGCCGCAACGCAACTCCCGCTGGCGGCCCTCGAAGAACTCGTCGAAGACTGCCTCAAGATTTGGGAAATCGTTAAAAACAAGAGCTAAGCATTTAGCCCTGAAAACCGAAAAGAGCGTCCCCGCACAGGGACGCTCTTTTTTTGCTCACGGAGCAAAGTATTGTTTCGAAAAACAAAAGCGCTTAGCACCGGGAATCAGCAAGTTGCCGACAAAGCGGAGCTAAGCGCTAAAGGCATCCCGAACGGGAGACCCGCCCAACGCGATTAGGCAATCATCGTGCCGTCGAGGCGAACCTTCTTGCGGAAGAGCTCGAGGATCTTTTCCGTGAGCGGGCCGCACTTGCCGGAGCCGATTTTGCGACCGTCGAGTTCAACGACGGGGACAACTTCCGCGGCGGAGCCGGTGATGAAGGCTTCGTCCGCATTCCAAATGTCGTAGCGCGTCATATCCGTTTCGACGACGGGAATGCCGAGCTCGCGGGCGCATTCCATGGCGGCGGCACGGGTGATGCCGATGAGGAGGCCGGAAGCCGGAGCCGGAGTAATGAGCTTGCCCTTGTGGATGATGAAAATATTGTCCCCGGAGCATTCCGCGACATTGCCTTGGTCGTTGAGGAGGAGGCATTCGTCGTAGCCGCAGTGGAGGGCTTCGATTTTCGCGAGGATGTTGTTGAGATAGTTCAACGATTTCACCATCGGCGGAAGCGCGGCAACACCCATACGGCGCGTCGGCACGGTGATGAGCTTGATGCCGTTGGTGTAAACTTCCGGCGGATACAGCTTGATGGTATCGGCGATGATGATAATCGACGGCTTGGCGCAGTTACGCGGGCTCAGGCCGAGGTCGCCGACGCCGCGCGTGATGACGGTGCGGATGTAGCCGTTTGCGACGCCGTTGCGACGGCAGGCTTCCACGTGTGCCTGCACGAGTTCTTCGCGGGACCACGGGAGCTCGAGAGCGATGGCCTTTGCCGAGTATTCGATGCGTTCGATGTGAGCATCGAGTTTGAAAATGCAGTTGTCGTAAACGCGAATGCCTTCAAAGAGGCCGTCTCCGTAGAGCAAGCCATGATCGAAGACGGAAATTTTCGCGTCTTCTTTCTTGTAAAATTGTCCGTCGATGTAAACTTCCATAATTCTCTCCATGGAATCACTCGCGGCGCGGGAAAGCAAAGATTTTTTAAAGGGAAAAGCACGAAGCGGAAAGAAAACCGCCCCGCTCGGGCGTTTGGCCGGCATCTCCGCAACCTACCGGCAGGCTTGCGTTCGCGGAAGGAAAAATTTAGCCTTATACCAATGAAAGTGTTTATTACCGGAGCCGCCGGATTTTTGGGGCGGGAAACTGTTTTTTCTGCATTGCGTCGAGGCTTCGACGTAACAGCCGTTTTGCATGAAGCCGAACCGATCTTTCCGCCGCAAGTGCGCCGTCTGAAAACGAATTTGGAAAACACCGACGCGCTCGAAGCGCAGATTCTCCAGGAATTCCCCGACGCGATTATCAACTGCGCCGCGGTGACCTCCATTGCCGACGCCACGGCCGACCCCGCCCGCGCCGAACGCATCAACGTCGCCCTCCCGCGCCGCCTCGCCATGCTTGCCAACCACATCTCCGGACGCTTCGTCCACGTTTCGACCGATATGGTTTTTGACGGCGACAAGGGCAACTACGAACACACCGACATGCCGCTCCCGCGCAACCTCTATGCGCAAACCAAGCTCATGGGCGAACGCGAAGTCCTGAAATACGGGAAATCCTCGGCAAGCGTCATTCGTACGACCCTCATTTCCGGCAATTCCTTCCCGGGCACCCGCAGTTTGCACGAACGCCTTTTCGCCGATTGGGCGGCAGGCAAGCAGACGGCGCTCTTCGGCGAAGAAATCCGCCAGCCCGTCAGCGTCAGCAATCTTGCAGACGTACTCGTCGAGCTCTGCGAGCGCCCGAACCTGAGCGGCGTTTATCACTGGGCAGGCGGCGAAGCCCTTTCCCGTTACGAAATCGGCGTACGCATTGCCAAACACTTCGGCCTGCCGACGGAACAGCTCGTCAAAAAAATCAGCTACGCCGACGTCCCCGGTGCCGAAGCGACGCGCCCGCGCGACCTGTCGTTCATTTTGCATCCGCTTCCGGGTAAACTGAAAACGCGCGTACAGGTCTTCGACGAATTGCTCTCGGAAATGCGCGTGCCCGCAAGATTTGCGGCATGGTACGAAGCGATGACGGGCAAAAAAGTCGTCCAGCGCCTCGTCAAGGGCGTCGATTTCTGATCCTGTCCTTTCCCGCACTCACTCTGACTCTGCTAACACGATTTTGCCATGTTTTGGAAGAATATCCCGATTCACATTCTGGACTTCGAAGGCTCGGTCAATTCCGGGATTGTCGAATACGGATTTGCCACTTTGCTCGGCGGAAAGGTCATTGACGCACGCACGCGCATCTGCGGCGTAAAAAGCTTTATTCCTCTCGAAGAATCGGAGGTACACGGCATTTTTAACGAAGATGTCATCGGGCTTGCACCCGTCGAAAACGACTGGAACGTCTTCTCCGGGCTGCGCCAAAGCGGGCTTTTCGGTTCGCACCACGCGCCGGCGGAAATCGGCATGCTCGGCTCGGTTTGGAGCGTCCCCGGAAAAGTGCCGGATTTCTCGATCACGGGCTGCCCGCCGGTCAATAATTGGGGGCCGTGGATTGACACCTGCCGCATCGCCAAAACCTGGTTTCCGCAGGAACGTTCACACAAGCTTTCGACGCTGATCGAGCGCTTTGAGATCGGCGAGCGCGTTGAAAAAACGGCCGAGAAATTCTGCCCGAAGGCGCGTGCCCGCTATCACTGTGCGCTCTACGATGCCATCGCCGCCGCCGAATTGCTCATCAACATGTGCGAACATCCGTCGTTTGAGCGTGCGGAAATCCTCGATTTGGTCTCCGCCAGCACCAGCGCCAAGAAATTCCGGGAACACCTTCAAGGCGAATTCGATTTTTTCTAAAAAGAAACACTCCCCCTAAAATTAAAATTTAAAAGCCCGATTCCGGCGGCTAAGATTAATCTATCTTTTTGCTATGAAAAATTTCATCTCCGTTTGTCTTTCCTGTTTTGCCGCGGGAGCTCTCTCGCTCGCCGCACAGGAAAATCCGCGCGAAGTATTCTGGGAAAACGCCCTCAGCATCCTGCGCGAAAAACCGAAAGACGGTATCGCCGCACTCGATGAAATCGCCGACCAAGCCGCACAGGCAAGCGCCTGGGACGAATACGCCCTCGCCCTCCATTTGCGTGCGGGCGCCCGCGCCGTAATTGAAGGCCGGGACGGCTCCGTCACCCTCGTGCGGGAACTGCGCCGCGCCGTTGACAATGCTCCGTCTCCCGAAGCCCGGGCCTTCCTTTCCGCCCGCCTCGCTTTCGCATTCTCACAGTTGGCGCGAAACCCGCGCTACGGGCAAATGCGCCCGCGCACGGCGATCGCCGGCAATGCCGGAGACGACGAAGATGTCGCCGCCTGGAGCAACGAACGCCTCACCCAAGCCGCGCTGAGCACCTACAAAAGCATTTTTGACGAAGCCGACAGCCTGAAAAAAATCCCGGTCGCGCTCTTTTCCGCCAAGAAAACGCTTAACGCAAAAATCCTGAAAGCCCTCGGATTCGAAACCCGCGAATTCGGCATTTTCTCGCTCAACGATTCTCCCGTAGCGGACTTCCCGACGCTCTACGATTTCTTCGCACAGGATGCCGTAAAATTCTATTCGCAGCTCTCCCGCTACCTTCCCGCCGCCCAAGAAGCGCGCCACGAACAGCTCGAAGCATGGAAGGAATTCCACGTCAACGACGCCGATAAATCCGCTTACGCCCGCGCCGTCTTTGCGGGAATCGCCGCCGAAAGCGATGACTACGAAGACGCCCTGAAGCAATTCACGAAGACATTTTCCTACTACCCGATTGCCTCCGAAGCCTTTGCCAAACTCGCGCAAAATGCGATTGATGACGAGCGCCGGGAAGAAGCCTTCCTCTTTGCCAAGGAAGGGTACGAAAAGTATAAGCAATACAAGAATTCCGCCGAATGCGCCAAGATTCTGGATTCCCTGCTTTCTCAAGACATCGGAAGCATTCACGCCGAATCCACCTGGTTCGATGCCGAATCCGCCCAACTCAAATTCCAAGCGAAAAACATCGAAAAAATCTACTTCCGCGCCGTACCTTGGGACTGGCAGGATTTTCTGCGTCGGGAACGCAACCGCCCGGTCAATCTCTCGAAAGCGGAACGCCGGGAAATCCTCCTCTGTGACGAAGGTGCCGTCACCTGGTCACAGGAGCTCGAAAAATTCACCGATTTCGCGCAACACGAATTCGTTGTTTCCGCTCCGTTCGAAAAATTCGAACCCGGCTTTTACTTCATCACTGCGTCCGCCGATCCGAATTTCAAATCCTTTAGCAACGACAGAATTCCCTACATGACGGTTTGGGTGTCCGACATCGCCGTTATCACGGAAGGCATTAAGGATCGCCAAAACGCCAAAGAGAAACGCAGCTTGCGCGGCTACGTCGTCAACGCACAAAGCGGCGAACCGCTCGAAAACGTCGAAATCGCCGCATGGAATAAAGTTTACGGCGGCGCCCGCACCCCCGTCGAAAGTGTGAAAACGGCCGCCGACGGCAGCTTCGAGCTTCCCGGATTAACGCAGGGCTTTGTCGCGCTCGCCGTTGCGCCCGACGGAAACGCCGTAAGCATAGAAGAACGGTACGATTACTCTTACTTGGGAAGATCCGATAAGCCGGACTCCGATATCGGCAAGCTTTTTACCGACCGCGCCATTTACCGCCCGGGACAACTTATCCACTTCAAAGGGATTCGCGCCCGCTACAACGCGGACAAGCCCGGTTCGGAAAAATTGCTCCCCGGCGAAAAAGTCGAAGTCAGGCTCTACGACACCAACGATCGTGAAGTTGCCAAGACCGAATGCTACACGAACGCCTTCGGTTCGTTTGCGGGCAGCTTCACCGCTCCTGCCGGTCTGCTCAAAGGCGCTTTCCGGATTGAATTCGACAACGTCAGAAAACACATCAGTGTCGAAGAATACAAACGTCCGAAATTCGAACTCTCACTCGACTACGCCGACAAACAGGTCATCCTCGGCCAAAACGCGGAAATGCATGTCTCCGCAAAGGCCTTTACCGGCATGCCGCTCGACGGCGCAAAAATTTCCTGGACTGTCACCGAGCAATCTTGGGAAAACAGATTCCGGGACAATGAACCCATCGCCCGCGGAGAAGCTAAGCTCGATGCCGACGGAAACTTCAAAATTGTCTTCCCGACGGAACCCAAGAAGCTTTCCAAGCAAGAAGCCCGCCACCTGTCTCCGACACAGCAACTCGAGCGTGAACGCCAACTCGAACGCGATTACATTGTTGAAATCGCCGTCACCGACACCTCCGGCGAAACGATTACAACCAACCGCCTGCTCAGCATTGCCAACTGCGGCGTGCACGCCTCGTTAAGATACTCCGACAGCGGATGCTTTGTCGTACGCACCACCGATCCTTCCCGCAACGCGCTCTCCGTTCCTGCCAAGCTTTGCATTTACGAAGCCGAGCTTCCCGAAAAAATCGAACGTCGTTCCGTTGTTTCGTCATTAGTGGGCGGCATGTCTATTCCGATAGCCACTCCCCGCAAACGCGGCCAGAAGCTCTTCGAAAAAGACATTGTCACCGATTCGAAAAAAGCCGAAATGCAAATCCGAATTCCGGAAGGAACATTGCCGGCCTCCGGCGCATTCATCGCCGTAATTTCCGGCAAAGACGCATTTGCCCGCCCGTTCGAAAGCGAAGTCGATTTTGCCCGAATCGGCGGTAACGACACGCATTACGCCGTAAAACTCCCCTTGGTGCTCAATAAAACCGCGAACCAGAAAGTCGAACTCGGCGAAACGTTTTCCTTCATCTGGGGAAGCGGTTACGAGTCGGCTCGCGCCCGCATCGAAGTTTCTAAAAACGGGAAAACGCTGAAAACGTTTTGGACGCAAAAAGGCAATACACAGGAGACCGTCGAAATTCCCGTTACACAACAACTGGCCGGCGGATTTAAGGTCCGCGTTGCACAATTCCGCGACGGGAAAATGCTCGACACAACCTTCCACGTTTCCGTTCCCGTAAAGGACAAAAAACTGAATGTCGAATGGCAACGCTTCCGCTCGAAGCTCGTGCCCGGCGGCGCAGAAGTTTGGACCGCACGCGTCACGCTTCCGAACGGCACGCCCGCCGACGCCGAAATGCTTGCCCTGCTCTACGATCGCTCACTCGATTCGCTCGAATCAAATTGGCAGGACACTGACGGTTTTGACTTCACGGTCTTCGACCCGCGCAACTACCTGCCGAGTCTTTTTTCGAGCAATATCCGGACAGACCTTTACTCATCGGAAGAATTCCCGAAAACGCCGTACGCAGGAAAGCTAGCCTACAAGCCTATCTCCTGGATGTTTGTTGATAACAATAATGCAGGGATAAGCGAGCGATTCGCGCTCAAAAGAACCATGGGCGGAGGTATCGGTAGCGCAAGAGCACTTGCCGCAGCCCCCGCTCCGGAAGCACAGGCAGTCGGTGAGGATTGGCTCGCGGACAATGACACCGAAGAAGGCGAGACTGTGGCTTACTCCGCCGGAGCCGTCGGAGACAACTTCGCACGGGTTCGCCAAGAGAAAAACAAGCCCATTGCCCCGCGCAAAAATCTGCAGGAAACGGCATTCTTCCAGCCCTTTATCAACACAAATGCCGACGGAATCGCACAAATCACCTTTGTCGTCCCCGAAGCGCTGACCGGCTGGCACTTCATCGCCTTCGCCCACGACAAGGCCCTGCGTAGCGGCTCGCTCGAAGCAACCGATATCGTCACCGAAAAGCCGCTGATGGCTCAGCCGAATGCACCGCGATTCCTGCGGGAAGGCGACAGCATCGAGTTCCCCGTAAAAATCTCCAATAGCGGAAAAACGCTCCTCAAAGGCAAAGCGCAACTCGCATTCATGCGCGCCGACGACGGACAAAACGTCTTCGCCGAACTCTGCGACGACGCCAATGAACAGGCCTTCGAAGTGCCCGCCGGCGCAACAACCGTCGTAAAATGGAAAATCCGCGTTCCCGAAAATTGCGGTTTTCTGACGTACCGGGCTACGGTTCGTGCGGACGATTTTTCCGACGGCGAAGAAGCCCTGCTTCCGATTCTGCCGAAAAAAGTCACCGTCTCCGAAAGCGCAAACTTCCTCGTCCGCGCCGGATCGGAGCGCCACGCGGCACTTGATTTTTCGGATAAAAAAATCGAACAGCTGAGCATCGACGTAAACGCCGATCCCGCCTGGGACGCCTTCCTGGCGCTCCCGCGGCTGGCGCTGCTCGCCCGCGAAAACGATTCGTCGGACTCGATTTTCTACCGCTTCTACACGAACAAGCTGGCAGAAAAAATCGTCGAGCAAAATCCGGATTACCGCCGTAAATTCGAAGCGCTCAATGCGCTCGGCAAGCCGTCTCAGGATTTGCTTTCTCCGCTCGCCCAAGACAAGGCGAAAAACATCGCGCTCGAAGCCACACCCTTCGTCAGGGACGCAAACGACGAAAGCGCGCAGCGCCGGGCCGTTGCTCAGCTTTTCGAGAAAAACACGATGGCGCAGGAATCGGAAATCGCGCTGGAATCCCTGAAAAAACGTCTCCAAGAACTCAACGGCGACGGCTGGTCTTGGTTCCCGGGCGCGCAGGAAGTGTCTCCGCGCATCACGCGCACGATCATCAAGGGCCTCGCCCGCCTCGTTGCCGTCGGTGCGCTGAATCAATCCGAAATCGAATTCATCCGCGGCGCTGTCAACGCCCAAGACCGCTGGGCGGAAGCCAAGTTCAACCGCTTTGACGATAAGGGAGAACGCACGCCTGCGCCGCTGAACAGTGACCTCGCCGATTGGCTCTACATGCGCCGACTTTCCGGGATGGGCCAGCCCAATCAGGCGTGGGACCACTACCTCGCCGAGGCCGCCGATCCGGACGTTTGGATTAAACTTCCGCGCTACGCACAAGCACAGATCGCTATCGTACTTGCCGACAGCAAGCCGGAAGTCTCAGAACGCATCGTCGAATCGATTCGCCAGCACGCCGTGACAAGCGA